>JBDSUW010000233.1:0-13379 GCA_039927535.1 Chitinophagaceae bacterium
AAAGCTGTTCGCACAACTTCACTAGCTGATCCGTATTTGCCGGAGGCAACTTCACGACTTATAAATTTTTCAAAATGCTCACCAAGTAGGATTGACGTATTCTTTGCCATAAAAATATTTATAATGATAAAATATACCAAGAATTGGTATACAGATAAATTTAATTTTTTCTGTCAGATTCTTCCCCAATTTAGTACTCCACAGCCGATTTTTCAACTTATAACTAAGCTTTAGGTGGGGGATAAACTGTGGTGGACCCGGCGTAGTTTACATATTGATGGCGAATGCCACAATGCCTACTCATTTCGTACTAAACGAAAACTTCCGAGACATCGCCTACGAAACTAAATATTGAACGAACAATCGGCAGGGAAGAGAAATGCTACTTGCAAATATCCGGATTCTTAGTAAAGTTTAGGTTCTCTGCTTGTATGTCTTATTCTTAAAATTCTTATAGCAGTATTATTAAACCGATAAGAAATCCTGTAGTGGTATTTTTCAAAAGCCCGGTAGCTTCCATCGTTATTTTCTTTATACTTATCTGGACCAAAAAATTCAGGGTTTGTTATTGCTTTATTTGCCATTGCCACAATATCTTCCAATACAGACACAGCATTTTGAACAGAATCCTGACTGATGTAGTCAAATGCATTTTTCATATCATTTTGGGAACGTTTTGTCCAGACTATTTCGAGCTTGTCTATTGCCATTGCTGTATCAGCTTTAGCATTTCATCAGAAGTTATGTGGTCACCTTTCTGGTATTCTTCTTCTGCTTCAGCCAGCTCCTGGTTGTATTGCTTAATGCTGATTTTTTCCTGATCGGTGATGAAAGATTTTATTACCTGTAGCAAAGACTGCTTTTGTTCGGCTGAAAGCATCACCCAATATTTGCTTAATTCATTATCTACTGAAGCCTGCATGTGATTTATTTTATGATTTTAAAGCTACAATTTTTTTCTTGTCCGAGTCTTCCCCAATTTACAACTCCCCAGCCGAAGTCTCAACTTATAACTACGCTTTAGGTGGGGGATAAGCTGTGGTGGACTCGGCTTTGTTTACATATCGACGGCGAGTCCTACAATGCCTACTCATAAAGCCTTACGAGACATCGCCTGAGAAGTTGAATGTTGAACGGACACTCAGCAGGGAAGAAGCAGTTTTAGTTCGTCCTGCTCCAAGAATTTCCGAATACATCTTTGAAATAAACAACTCCATACTTTTTGTCAAACCAAACTTCATTTACAGTATATGACTTCCATAAAGCGGATCAAAATACACAGAATTGTTACCAGATTTAATTACCACAACTTCTGAATAAGTTCTTACAACATTTGAATAAGAAATAAAATTAAGCGGCTGATAATAATCTGGATATGTTATGTAGGGAGCTGTCCAAACAGGTCCAGGTGATGGTATTGCATTAAAATCCACAAGGCCACCATAAACAAGTGCTTTGGCTTGAACACCTTTTGGAATGTTCTTTTTGTCAACATTAAACGGCAGTTGCATTTGTTTAGTCAATGATGCTGTTAAGGGCGAATTTGGAGGGGGAGGAATGGTGTCAGTCCTTTTGAAGTATATTTTCAAAAAGTCAAAATAGTAATATGTCACACAGGTTCCAAAGTTCCAACTACAATCTTGAACTGATTGTTTAACTGGCTCAATTTTGAAAACTCGATACTCACGGTTTGAACCATTGGAGCCTGCAAACTTTAAAGTGTCATGTAATTTAATTTCTGAAAGTAATTGCTCACCAACAATGTCAAACTTAAAATACAGTTCTGTGGGCTCTATGTCTTTTCGACAAGAAACAACTGTCAGTATAATGATGATTAGATAGATACGGCTCATAAAAATTGCTTACACCACATAAATATACAACACTAAAGCCTTTCGTTCCGAATTTGCTATGCTGAAAATCAGGAGAGCATAGTATTAAAAATGTTGAATAGAATTACGGAATTCCCGATAAATATCGGGATGCTGCAAATTGTTGAATAGAATTACCGAACGATGAAAAGTGCGACGCAACAGAAGATGCTATGAAATACTAAAGCCGGGCTTATTATTCTTTACCACCTCGCCACAATTTTAAAATTGATCAACCTTGGTGTAAGCCTGTTGGGTAATAAATAAACAGTGTTTGAAAAATCTTTTACAAAGAGATAGGAGATAGTGTTGGGTCGGTCAATGATGTTGAATACTTCGAGGCTGGCCCAGATATTATCGAAGTTGCGGAAAGGAGAGTGGCTTCGGCGTTTGGCCCTGTCGTCATCCATCAGCAATGCACTGAAACCAATATCGGCACGGATATATGGTTCGATGACGGCGGCATTGCGATAGCGAACGGCATTGGGAATATTATAGGGCATATTGCTTCCGTACAATAAGTTGAGATACATTTTAAAATTTTTGTTGGTAGGCAGATAGTCGGAGAAATACATGCCGAAAGTAATACGACGATCCTGCGGACGACGAAGCCAACCCACGTCAAATCTTGAACTGTCGGTAATTGTTTGGTCGGTGCTTTGTGCTGTGATGAAATCGCCTGCTGCATTTTTATAACGATAGTAATGATCGTCGTTAATGTCTTCGGATGTTTTCATAATGCCGAGGCTTATCCAGCTTTCTGCATCGGGAACCAATTCGCCATGCAAACGCATTTCTATTCCGGCAGCATAAGCTTTGGCATTGTTCTCGCCAAAATAACGAATGCGGACATTGTCAACATCATACGGCACAACATCGGTCATGCTTTTATAATAGGCTTCGGTAGTCCAACGCATCGGCCTGCCATTGATGCCGATAAAATTATAATCGAAACCGGCAACGCCTTGCCAGCTTTTTTGTGATTTTAAACCGGTGTTAATGCTTCCATCATAACGTCGAAGCTCTCTGTAAAAAGGCGGCTGGTTGTATGCACCGGCTGCTACACGAAAAATAATATCCCGTTTCCAATTGGGACTCCAGCTTGCACCGAGTCTTGGAGAAATAAGAAATTCTCCATTGAGGGAATTGTAATTGAAACGAACACCGGCAGTAAGCGTTGCTGAATGCGATGAATCGTTGCCGAGTAAAATATTATCCTGTATGTAACCGGAAAATTTATTGATGTCTAATGCGGCAGATGACTTTATAACTTTATTCAAGCGAAGCATATTGGGTTGATAAGGCAATGCATACCCTGCTGAATCCTGAAATTCCCATTCATTTAGTTTGTCGTTGATCTTTGCTTTATCATATCCTATTCCCCATTGAAAAGCATGTTTGCCCTGATCGTAAAATCCTTTGTGTGATACGTTCCAGTTTTCTACATTGAGTTCATTTCTTGACCAGTTCTGGTACACACCTGCACCCAATGGGTTTACAATTAAACCATAGGTTGGATTTCGTTTATCAAAATCTCTATCACCAAACAAATAAGCACCGATGATGTCTACATTTTCTTTTTCATCATTTTCAAACCGGGAAGCCATCCATTTTAATTTCAGTTTTTTGGATGGTTGGTTGATGAGAGAAAAACCAAGCATGTTGGTTTGGTATTCATCTTTCTCTCTTCCTTCAAAATAAATATCTACACCAATTGTGGCACTGAACACTGGTGAGAAAACAGAAGTGGTAAGTTGGCTTGTTTGTGGTATGAGAGAAAATTTTGTTTGCGAGATATTGCTCAATAATTCTGCTGACCATTTTGGATTGAACTGGTAAGCAAGCAATGCCTGAAAATCGGCTGATGAAGGAACGTAATTTCCTTTTGTTTCCTGACTGCTTAATAAATTCCGGTTGCTGCGGTTGCGAATGCCCAACAAGTAACTGAATTTCGAATTTTTGTTGACACCTTCTACTTGTAAGCCTTGTTCCAGAATACTTACATAAGCAGAGCCGCCGAATTTCTTGGGCTTCTTATATTGAATATCCAATACACTACTCAATTTATCTCCATACTTTGCTTGAAAACCGCCATTGTAAAAACTAATTCCTTTCACCATTTCGGGATTGATGAAACTAAGACCTTCTTGTTGTCCGCTTCTTACCAAGTAAGGACGGAATATTTCAAAATCGTTTACATAAATAAGATTCTCATCATAACTGCCACCCCGAACGGAATATTGAGAAGTCAATTCGTTATTAGAGCCAACAAATATTTTTATAAGACTTTCCACACCTGTTACGGCGGAAGGAAGATTGATAATTGTTTTTGGGTTGGGTTTTATCAAACCGGCTTCTCTTCTGTCCCGTTGGTCTGTAATGATTACTTCTTCTAATGTTTTTTCACCTTTTTCTAAACGGATAGTTACAGTTTCTTCTTCGCCTTCGTTCAGCAAGAAATTCTTCTGTTCTGTATTGCGGCCTGCATAGGAGAATATCAACGCAAAAGCTTTATCAGCAGCCACTGTCAAGCGGAAATAACCTGAATCGTTGGTAACAATTCCTTTTGATTGGCCCAAAATAACAATGGAAACATTGGCTAAAGGGTTTTCGTTATCATCAACTACTTTGCCGGAAACGAATGCAGATTTTCCTGCCTTGACGGCAGGCAGGTTTTGGGAGAAACCAATTACAGTAAGCAAGGTGCAGAAAGCAGTTAGGATTATTTGGCGTAAGGTTTTTCTCATAAGTGAATCTGCGTTCAAGATACGAATTTATCTTCACCGCTAATCTGTATCAATACTGTAATAATATTTAAAGTGATTTAAGTTTTGCTATTGTGGCTTTCGGGTCGGCTGATTTAAAAACTGTATTACCCGCCACCAGCACATCAGCACCTGCGGCAATAATAGATGGTGCATTTTCTAAGGTAACGCCGCCGTCAATTTCAATCAAAACATTTAAACCTTTTTCATCAACCATTTTGCGGAGCTCCTTTATCTTTTCCAATGTATGTGGAATAAATTTTTGTCCACCAAAACCAGGGTTAACACTCATTATGCAAACAAGATCAATTTCATGAAGTACATCGCTTAATCCAGCAACAGGAGTATGCGGATTAAGAGCCACGCCGGCTTTCATTCCCAACGATTTTATCTGCTGAATATTTCTATGTAAGTGATTACAGGTTTCAATATGAACGGTAAGATTATCTGCCCCTGCATTTTTAAATTGCACCGCAAAGTTCTCTGGGTTAACTATCATCAAGTGAACATCGCAAACTTTTTTTGTTGCTTTTCTGAAAAACTCAATTAGCATGGGCCCAAAGCTGATGTTCGGAACGAAATTTCCATCCATTACATCTAAATGAAACCAATCTGCTTCACTTTCGTTCAGCATGTTGCAATCGGCTTCAAGGTTGAGAAAGTTGGCGGAGAGAAGAGAAGGTGCAATGATGGGCATATGTGCTTATTTGCCGTGCAAGATACTATAGTTTATTAGTTAATTAGTTGATTGCCTGCCTGCCGTTCAGGCAGGGTAAATCAGGAAATACATTCTTTTAAAACTTCTTTCGTGGTTAACTATTTTCCTAATTTATCCGCCGCTTCTTTTGCATCTGTAAATGTATTATCCAGACTAAATGCTCTTTGGTAGTTTAATTTAGCTTCTTCCAATTGCCCCATTGCTTCTTGGCATTTCCCCATCCAGTAATAAGCATCGGGAAAAGTGGCAGAAATTGTATTGGCTAGCTGTACGGTTTTTAATGCATCGCCAAATTTTTTCTGGTCGTAAAGCAATCTTGCCTTTTCGATGTAAGCATTCAAATAATAATAATTATGCTGCAAGGCTTCGTCAAAAAGAATTAATGCTTTTGCCTTATCATTCATATTGGAAAAATAGATTCCTTTATAATAATAAGGTTCGGCATGAAGGTTTAATGTGTCAACTTTTATTAATGAGTCGCAGAGTTGTACTACTCTTGAATTTTTGGATTCTGCATATTTAAAAGCCAGTTCATAATTGAGCTCAATATCATAAGGAGTTAATGAATATGCTTTTTCCAGAATAGCAACTGCCTCAGTATTATTTCCCTTCTTTCCCAATAGTCCTGCTTTCATTTTCATTACATCAACCTGTTCTGGATTTGATTGCAAAATTTTGTTTACCAGATCCAACGCATTATCCGTCTTACCTGCTGCATCGTAGGAACGGGCCAATGTTAGTTGTAATAAAAAACTATTGGGCATTTCTTTTATAGCATCATTTAAAAACTGAATGGCAGAATCAGGTTTTTTGTCGAGCAAAAGATTGCTGAATCCATAAGCATATCTTTCATCTTTTTTTAGTGACCAAGCTTTTTTAAAATCTTCAAGAGCTGGTTCGGGCAAGTTATTTGAGTTTAATAATACAGCTCTGCGGAAATAGAACCCATCATTATCTGGCTCGTTATTTATACTGTCAGTTAAACTGGCATAGGGTTCTTTGTCAAGAATATCGCTGTAGGGGGAATCGGAGCCTTTATCATTACAACTACTGATCAGTAACATCAAAATAATGGCATGGCTAATTATTTTTGCAAATCGGTTCATTTTTCAAAACTAATTGATTTTATAAATGCAGGTATGACAATGTTCTGACAAATTAAATTTGTTGAGAAAATACCTTTGCAGCCTGTAAAACGCAGACTTCCCGATAAAACGAATAAAGATGAAAAAACTTGTGTATGTACTTTCCTTGGTTGTTCTTTTAGCTTCTTGTGGTAACAGTTCGAAAATTGCTGACAGCACTACCACAGAAACAGATACCTTAAAATATCCAGAGGAAACACATTTGAAAAATATTCAACAGTTAACTTTTGGTGGAGATAATGCAGAAGCTTATTGGAGTTCTGATGGAAAATATCTTGTGTTCCAACGTACAGAAGCAAAGTATGGTATTCCTTGTGATCAGATATTTATAGGTAAGGTGCCAACAAAAAATGGAGAGAAGTTTAATTATAAAATGGTAAGCTCCGGAAAGGGTAGAACCACTTGTGCTTATTTTACAAAAGATGGTAAGCATATTATTTATGCATCCACACATTTAGGAAGTGAGGATTGTCCGCCAGTGCCTGACAGAGCAAAATATGGAAATAAGTATATCTGGCCGTTATACAGCAGCTTTGATATTTTCATGGCCGATCTTGATGGTAAAATCGTTAAGCAATTGACTAATTCCAACAGCTATGATGCAGAAGGAACCATATCGCCTGACGGAAAGAAAATGATCTATACCAGTACAAAAGATGGCGACATCGAATTATACATTATGGATTTGGAGACAGGAGCTGAAAAACGCATTACTCACACATTGGGTTATGATGGCGGCGCATGGTTTAGTCCCGATGGAAAAAAATTGATTTGGAGAGCAAGCCGTCCAACAACTGAAGTTGATGTAAAAGAATATAAAGATTTGCTGAAAGAAAATCTGGTAGCACCCACTAATATGGAAGTATGGGTTGCCAATGCGGATGGTAGCAATGCAAGACAGGTAACAGCTTATGGTCAGGCAAACTGGGCACCTACATATATGCCAGATAGCAAGCATATTATTTTTGCATCCAACCATGAATATAAAAGAGGGTTTCCTTTCAATCTATATACCATTAATGAAGATGGAACCAATTTGCAGAAAGTAAGCCGTGATAAAGGCTTTGATGCGTTTCCTATGTTCTCACCAAATGGAAAGAAGATAGTATTCAGCAGCAACAGAAACAATGGCGGCACAAGAGATACCAATGTTTTTATAGCCGATTGGGAAAAATAGTACTTCGTTGGAATGGTATTTGGTTACATCTAATACTATAAACCAAGCGTACTTTTATTATGAAGCTATTTTCAATCCTTATACTTTTCGCTTTTGTAATAAGCAGTTGCAGTAAGTCAAGCAGTTCTTACGTTAATAATCCTGATGCACAGGACTATTTGCATAACAGAGCTGTTGGTGCATCTTCCAATGAATTATTATCTGGTGGTAAATACACTTCATTAAAAATAGAAGTGCAGTATATGACAGGTTTTCAGCCGGATGCTGGTGCGTTAAATCATCTGCAATCTTTATTAGGCACTTTATTGAACAAGCCAGCCGGGATTTCAATTATTTCAAAAGAAATTCCAGCATCGTCCAATATTACTCTTACTGTAAATGATATAATAACAATCGAAAAAAATAATAGAACAGCATTTACGAATGGAACTGAACTGGCCATTTATATATTATATACAAATGGGAATTATACAGATAATAATGTGTTGGGTGTTGCCTATAAAAATACTTCAGCTGCTTTGTTTGGTAAAAAGATTAACGACAATTCCGGCGGACTTGGACAGGCAAGCCGTACTAAACTGGTAGCAACTGTTGCTGAACATGAAATGGGGCATATATTAGGACTGGTTGATCTGGGTTCCGCTATGCAAACAAATCATAAAGACCCCTTACATGGCAGCCATTGTAATAATACTAGTTGTCTGATGTATTATGCATCTGAAACCAGCGACATATTTGGTTTTCTGATTACCGGAAACATTCCTTCCTTCGATGCAAACTGCCGGGCAGATATGTCTGCTAATGGCGGCAAGTAATACCAATAATTATAAATATATAGTCCATTGAAGAGTCTTGTAATTTAGAAATCGTATTATGCCGCAGATAGTAAGACTTAGAATTGTATTCTATTTATAAGCGGTATAATAAGTTTTGATGTTGCGGAAAGGCTGTTGTAGTTTTGGCAATTCAAAATAATTGCTATGTATCAAGGAATGTTACATCTTCACAGTGTTCTTCGCTGGATTATTCTAATCTTATTGTTAGTTGCAGTGTATAAAAGCTTAGTAGATAAGAATAAGCCATTTACTTCCAGCCATCGAAAAACCGGCCTTTTCCTAATGATAAGTGCGGATGTAATGCTACTGGTTGGAATTTATCAGTGGGTTGTCGGCCCAATGGGTTTAAAAAGTATAGAAGCCAACGGCATGAGTGTGGTGATGAAAAATTCAGTACTTCGTTTTTTTGCTGTTGAACATTTTATAGGAATGGCTGTTGCTATAATCTTGATACATATTGGATATTCTTATGCAAAAAAATCGGTATCCGATCCGGTAAAACATAAAAGAACCTTCTTGTTTTATGGTCTTGCTTTGCTGATTATACTGATATTTATTCCATGGCCTTTCAGGGAAGTAGGAGCAGGAAGAGGATGGGTTCCTGGCATGTAAAGTAATAAAGGATTAATAATACATTGTTTTATGTAATGTTATTTAGCCTTATCCTCCCGGTAAAATATTTTGCTTACAATCTTCCATCCTTCTTTTGTTTTCAGCAGACCCATTATGTCGTGGAAATAAAATGTTGGATATTCAACCGTTAGCTTGGCAGTTGCAGCAAAGCCGTATACCTGAATGCTTTCAATCTTGGTAGTTCTATTTTGTTTTACACCGGTGTTTCTCGTTCTGGCCATAAAGTCCCCAAGCGAAACATTCATAAGCGTATCATTTCTCATGTATCGCATTTGTCCGTCTGGAGCAAATGCCTTTGAGAACATTATACTATCGCCGTTTGTGCCGCCAATAAGATAGTAGTTGCAAACTGTTTCTATATCCCGTATCGTTGCCGAATCAGTTTGAGCACTGGAAGAAATAGATAAAACAACAAAGGAAATGTAGAGAGAAAAATTTTTCATGTTGGTTAGTTTTATGCTAAGCTAAAAATATTATTTTTTATTTGTTTCGAATTTGTATGAATGGCATTAACGTTTTCCCAACTCAATCACTTCACAGTCTTTCATATCCTTACCATTAATAACAAAACGAATAAGAGTTCTCACTTTATGCCATCCATGTTTTCCAGCAGCTCCGGGGTTCATGTGCAGGCAGTTGATGGCAGGGTCGTACATCACTTTTAAAATATGTGAATGACCGCTGATGAATAATTGTGGTTGATGAATGGCTATTTCTTTTCTTGTTTCTGGATTGTATTTGGGTGGCGAACCACCGATATGCCGCATCATAACTTTTACTTCTTCAGACATAAAAACTAATTGTTCAGGGTATTCTTTTCTGATTGAAGCATCATCAATGTTTCCATAAACACCTTTGATCTTCAGGCCGTTTTCAGCGTTCAGTCGATTAGCAACTTCCCCACCAAAATCGCCGGCATGCCAGATTTCATCACAGTTTTCAAAGTGTTTGAAAACGGCGTCGTCTAAAAAGCCATGGGTGTCTGATATAAGTACTATTCTTGTCATCTTGTAGAATAAAATTAGTTGTAAATTTGATTATGCCTTTCAAACGCAACTTCACTAATTATATTGACAAATTAAAATGCCCGCCCGGCTGAATGTTTTGGGCTGCCGTTCGGACGGGGAAATACTATTTTCTTATGGTAGCATTGGAATTGGACAAATAGATTGAAGAAAAGACTCTTTGGTTTTAGTGCCTGATTAATTAATTTCCCAATTAACTGATTAACTTATTATCATGCCTCATTATTATACACTCGGAAAAATTCCACATAAGCGACACACTCAATTTCGCAGACCGGATGGTGAACTGTATTCAGAACAATTATTTTCAACGGAAGGGTTTTCTAATGATTATTCTTTAATGTATCATGTTCATCCGCCAACACAAATTATTAAAACAGAACCGCAGGTAAATGTTGCCCCAACAATTGCTGAAGAAAAAATGCTGAAGCATAGAAGCTTTGAAGGATTTAAGGTGAAACCGGTGAAAGATTTTTTGCAAAGCCGCATACCTATATTGGTTAACAATGACTGTCATATTGTACTGGCAGCACCACAGGAAAGTATGAATGATTATTTCTACAAGAATACTGATGCCGATGAAATGATCTTTGTTCATGAAGGAAGTGGTGTGCTGAAAACATTGTATGGCGAACTAAAGTTTGGTTACGGCGATTATCTGGTTATTCCAAGAGGAACGATTTACCAGATCCATTTTGATACTGCTGATAACAGGTTGTTCATTGTTGAATCATTCAGCCCTATCCGTTATCCTAAAAGATACCAGAGCAAGTACGGACAGTTGCTGGAACACTCACCATATTGCGAAAGAGATATCCGTGGGCCAAAAAATCTGCAAACCTTTGACGAGAAAGGTGATTTTTTGATCAAGGCAAAAAAGAAAGGAGTTTTATATGGTCTCCATTATGGCACACATCCGTTTGATGTGATTGGCTGGGATGGCTGTTGTTATCCGTATGCATTTTCCATTCATGATTTTGAACCTATAACCGGTCGGGTACATCAACCACCTCCTGTACACCAGACATTTGAAGCACACAATTTTGTTGTTTGTTCATTTTGCCCGAGGTTGTTTGATTATCATCCAGATGCCATTCCCGCACCTTACAATCATAGTAATATAGATAGTGACGAATTACTGTATTATGTAGATGGGGATTTTATGAGTCGCAAAAATGTAACAAGAGGAATGATAACCTTACATCCTGCCGGAATACCGCATGGGCCTCATCCAGGGGCAGTGAAAAAAAGTATTGGAGCCAAAGAAACGAAGGAGCTGGCTGTGATGGTAGATACTTTTCATCCGCTCATGTTAACTAAAGAAGCGTTGGAAATTGAAAATGAAGATTATGTAATGAGTTGGGCTGAATAGAACGAATAAAAAACAGCCCTGCATTTGCGGGGCTGTTTTAAAAATCTACAACATTTTATCTTAAGAACAACAACTCTCTGTATTTAGGTAAATACCATTCACGGTCGTCTACCAATAGTTCCAGTTTGTCAACATGGTAACGTATATCATCAAAGAATACATCTTTGATCTTGGCCTGATAAGCGATCGCCTTTTCTCTAGTATCTGTTAAGGTATTAGCATTTTTTCTTGCCTCAATCATTTTCTCTACCATATCACTTGCTTTATTGATATGTTCAGATATTTTAGTAAGAATCTGTATTTGATTAGCATAGTCTTTTTCAGTTAAGCCAGCTTCTTTTAGTCCGTTGATATTATTTGCCAATAAAGTCTGGTAACGTATAGCAGCGGGAAGAATATGACTGGTTGCCAGTTCGCCCATAATGCGGCTTTCAATCTGTACTTTTTTAATATACTTTTCCAGTTCAATTTCATGCCTTGCTTCTAGTTCGCTGTTCGAATAAATTTTGTTAGACTCAAATAAGTTTTTTGCTTTATCAGTTACCATTGCATCCAATGCTTGTGGTGTAGTTTTTACATTTGCCAAACCTCTTTTCTCCGCTTCTTTTTCCCATGCCTGGCTATAACCATCACCTTCAAACAATATTTTTTCACTGTCAACTATGTATTGACGGATAACATGCATGATGGCAATTTCTTTTTTCTCACCTTTTTCAATTAATCCATCCACTTCATTTTTGAACTGCTTCAACGTATCAGCCATAATAGTGTTAAGAACAGTCATTGGATTGGCACAGTTTGCAGTAGAACCAACGGCACGGAATTCGAATTTATTTCCGGTAAATGCAAAAGGAGATGTACGATTGCGGTCTGTGTTGTCCATTAATAATTCTGGAATGCTACGGTGAATATCAATCTTCAACATACTCTCATCAGTCTCATCCATTGTATCAGAAACTCTTTCTTTAACGTCTTGCAAAACTTTTGTAAGATGTTGCCCAATGAAAACCGAAATTATTGCCGGGGGTGCTTCGTTAGCACCAAGGCGATGATCATTTGGTGCAGAGGCAATAGAAGCTCTTAGAATATCTGCATAATCATGTACTGCCTTAATAGTGTTCACAAAAAAAGTAAGGAACATCAGGTTCGTCTTGGGTGTTTTACCGGGGGCAAGTAAATTCACGCCTGTATCTGTGCTCATGCTCCAATTATTATGCTTACCGCTGCCGTTAATTCCTGCAAAAGGCTTTTCATGCAGCAGTACCATAAGGTTGTGCCTTTTTGCAACCCTCAGCATAACATCCATCAGCAAAGTGTTATGATCTACAGCGAGATTTGTTTCTTCGAAAATAGGTGCACATTCAAATTGGCATGGTGCTACTTCATTATGTCGTGTACGAATAGGAATACCGAGTTTGTAGGACTCCTTTTCAAAATCCAGCATGAATGCATAAATACGTTCGGGAATAGCGCCGAAATAATGATCATCCAGTTGTTGCCCCTTTGCAGGGGCATGGCCGAAAACTGTTCTGCCGGTAAGCAAGAGGTCAGGTCGTGCATTTGCAAGTCCCGCGTCTATTACAAAATACTCCTGTTCCCAACCAAGAGTAGCAGTTACTTTTGAAATATTTTTATCAAAATACTGGCACACATCTACTGCAGCTTTATCGAGTGCAACCAATGCTTTTAACAAAGGTGTTTTTGTATCTAATGATTCGCCGGTATAAGAAACAAAGATGGTTGGGATACATAATGTTTTTCCCTGTCCGATCTCCATGATGAAAGCCGGAGACGAAGGGTCCCAGGCAGTATAACCCCGGGCTTCAAAAGTTGCTCT
>JBDSUW010000234.1:0-46731 GCA_039927535.1 Chitinophagaceae bacterium
TATTTTTCTTAGCCGGATGAAAGAGTTTTATAAATTTTGATCCCGAATATCAATTTCCCCCTTTCATATAAAACACACATTGCCCTCACATTTGTTTTTTTGGAAACAGATGAAGTATATTAGTAAAATAAAAATAATTTATTGTCTTATTTTCTTACAACTTTTAAACTTGCTATATGAAACAAATATTTTTCTTATCACCGATAATTATTTTGGCTTTTTTCTTATCTGCCTGTGGTGATCGCTCCATCTTCTAAAACAAATTCGGACACCGAGAATATCACTGCCAAAAACAAGTCGATGGCTGTACAAGTAGCTTTTACCTGAGATCTACTGGTAAAAGGAGATGCAAAGGAAAATTTTGACCGGTATGATGATCTGGCAACGTTTGAAATCCAGAAAAAGTCCGTCAAAATTCCGAGTGCTTTTCTTGTTTTATGATTTTACTTTTCCCTCTATACTTCCATCCAATTCTTTTCCTGTAATAATTCCTATCGCCATTTTAAATAAAGAGACAATTTTACCATCTTTAGTATCCCAGTAATAGCCATCTTCGGGATTAATTTTAAGTAGTGTCAGATTTGGGTCTTCGGGATCTTTAAACCAGATTTTAGCCGGAGCCGACCACAACGCTTTTGCCTTTGCTGCATCCTGAATTATTTGGGCAGTTCCATAAAGACTAAGATATTCCATGCTGCTTTTGTTAGAATAAAATAACTGCACCCGGTTATCCTTTATTATATCCGTGTTCTTATCACTATCCTTATCACTAAAGAACCAGATAGTGCCATCTTCATCTACTCGCTGTCTTGACATAGGTCTTGTCTTCAACGGTAAACTTGTAAGATCTGTAGTAAACAAACAGATATCTGCATCATCTACAATTTGTTTAATTTTTTTATTAGCTTCTTCTCTTTTTAGGTTTTTTATGTCGCTTCCCATTATTAAAAATTTATTTAATGACTAAATATGTTTCAATAAAATCAAATGGCATGCCATTCGCTAATTGTTTAACTATGTAGCGATTTGAAAGCTCAAAATTTAATCATCAACGAAACAACGCAAACCATATATGGCTAAGATGCTGAAACTTTTTCACAAACCGGGAAGCTCGGAACATTTGCGGGGCTTTAAAATTCCTAATCAGGTTTCTTTTTAAGCTTAAACTTCAAGTAATATTTTTTACCTGGGGGTAAAAGTGTTTTGTTAAATTCTTTCTTTAGCAGTAATGAATCGGAAAGTTTATTAATTGTATAGATTAATGTATCACCCTTTTCAACAGGCTTTATAAATCCTTGTTCATCTCCTGCAATATCTAAGCCAAAGCGACCAGTTACATATGTCTTGGTTTTCTTTTGCGCATATGATATATTCATTATACATAAAAATACAAATGCGGTAAATATATATTTTTTCATAGAAACAATTTAATCAGTTCTTTTATACTTATCCTTCATAAATTCAAAATAAACGAATCCGAAACGCTGGTACCAATCTGGTAAACCATATTGTTGCTCACAAGTGCCAATACTTTGTAATGCCCGTTGTAATGCACCCATCATATCTGTGTACTTGCTATCATAGGTTTGTTTAAAATGATTAAACTCTGCAACAATTCCACCTCTTTCATTTTGCCAGGCAATACCTGTTACAGCATGAATGCCACTCATATTATCACCAAAAGCCAGTGCACTTTCATTGAAGTTTTTTGTATTGCTATAAATACAGCTCAACCTGCCTAATTGACGACGGATAAAATTTAATTCGCCTACTGCTCTTTCATAACATTCACTACATGCAGCATTGCTTGCACAAGTTGAGTTCATCATAGCTCCGCTGCTGGCACTAAAGTCGGGAGCACATTCCCCCGGAGAAAAATTTTGAACGGTATTCCATTCATTTCGTCTTTCTTCCAGCCAATCCATATAGCCTTGTAAATTCTCATATGCTTCATTCACAGCTTCTGCAGGGTCGTTATCTCCTCCAAGTGATAAGTCATCGTCTTGCGCAGTAAGGACAATACTTAAAAATAATGTAGATAAAATCAATATACTCTTTTTCATGATTTTTTCTTTTTAAGTTTTATTAATAAGAAAGATATAATAAGTAATGCAACAATGGCCACGATAATAAGTGTCATATTTTTTTTGAACCATCCGCCGCTGTCATTACTTCCCGTACCGTCAGCTCCATTCTTAAAAGCAGATGGCATGTCAACTTTCATTTCATTGCCTGTCCACACCAATAACACATAACTGGCTGGTTTCTTTTTAGCTACTACCATTATACCAAAGTCACCCTCTGTCTTAAAGTTAGTTTTCCAGATACTTTTTCCTTTTACCTCCCCAGTATGATGAACCTGGTGCCAGTTTTCCTTACATAAATTTACAGTGATATCAGCATCTGCATCGGCGGAGTTAAGGCTGAAGTATGTTGGGGAATACATATTCAACCCCTTAATAAAATAATAAGCCGTATCATTTTCCTGCACCAATTTATTAATGCTGATCCGGCCATTCGCTTTATCTTCTCCTTCTTTTTTAAAATCTTCGAACTGCAATTCCGCCGGAACGATTCTATCATCCAGATTAAATGGCTGAGCTTTTATTTTCTCATTGGCCAGTAACAGAAAAAAGAATAAAAATTTTAAATAGTTCCTTTTTTTCATTGGTATCTTTTTATTGGTAAGTAGTAGATCCTGTTTTTCTGATAATTGAAACCTTTACAAAGCTGCTTGCTATTGAATTACCAAGGTATAAAATTTCCTATCGGCCGTAAAACGAAATAACGGTGTTCCTGATTTTTCTGCCAATATTTCTCCTCCGTTCACCATTATTTTCACCCAATCCATATTCCAGTTATCACCGCCCATTCCACCTCCAAATGTTGTTGAAAATAATATATTTTGAATATCTTCTTTTCTGACTGGTGATGATAGCTTTAGTGGAACTGTTTCTGTATAATTACCAATCCATCTGGCACTCTTATTTATGTTTGCAAATTTCTGATCCGGCTTTCCTTTGATACGAATGGTTACACTTACATTATCATTCCCACCCCGCAGATCATCTCCGCCAGTCCTTATTTCCAATAATAGCTCACTTACCATGCCTGCAGTACCGGGTATTTTTTTAACCGGGTCAACAGTTGGTGGAGTATTAAATCCATATTTTTTATTTACGAAATAGGTTTGCCACTGGCAGCGGGTATTATTGGGTTCATCTTTATAATAATAGATATGCTTTGCAGGGTTTGCTTTCAATATTTTAGTTACTCCGGGAAAATTTGGATCATACACAGATATTTCTAAATCTTCTTTATAAGCACCCAGGTCACCTTTGTATCGTCCTCCCTTATACCCAATTGCTAATACCTGGTGATGCGGACCGGCGCCACCCTCTCCTGATTTAAAAAACCCCAGCGGTACGGGGCTGCCTTTGTCGATTTCAGTTTTCAATTCCTGCAACCTGCCACCGCCTGATCCTTGTAAACCCCAGTTAAAAAACTCATCAGTCCTCCATCCAAAAGGATTTACAAACAACTCGGTCCATTTATCAATATTATCCACTACAGAACTACGTTGTCTGCCCCACATATAATCAAACAAAGGAGTACCATTGGCGGGTTTAAAATTCTGCATAGGCACAGGTTTTTTGGCCTTAAAATAATCTAAAGCAGTATATACCATGCCACCGCAAAACCCTGACATCTTTATATCATTCATAACTTCTACTTCCAGCGAATTAACAAACTTTAATCCGTGAACTTCGGGTTTAAATGTGGTTTGCCTGCTTCCTATTTGTGCTTCTGCACTTGCAATAAATAAAAGCACTGCTAAAGTGATAAGACACTTTGGAAATAACTTTTTCATAATTACTATAGTTTAAAGTTAAAAAAATCAGTCAACTTCATTTATACAATCAATCCCTTTTACACTCAATATCTCAAATCTTCTTTTGTCTCTGTTAAACCGCCATGCTTGTTTGGCTGGCTTCAAATATTCCTGCGAGGGTGACCATTTAACCAATGCGACAATTTCAAAATTCTCAATCTTATTTTGTCGACAGGAAGTAGTTTTTAGTTGCCAGCCTTTCAAGACATTTTTTACTACTACAACATCCATAATAGTAGAAACAGAACTGGCTGTATCTTCATTAATGCTAAAAAAAACTATCCAGGTATTACCTTTGCTAAAAACATCTGCTATAATGATCTCAGGATTATTCATTGGTGTTACCACACTCCCTTGTCTGAACTCCCAACCTTCGAGGCCAGGTATGTTTCTTGAATTAGTATAAGATATAGAAACCAACTTTTTCATGGAACCGGCATATTTCCCTTGTCCGGAAGAACAGTTGCAAATAAAGAAAAGCTGAAACAAAATCAATAGACCCTTGAAATAAGAATTTCCCATATTAATATTTAGGTTAGTCTTTTAATGATATTTTCTTTTAATGCGCCCTGGGATTAATTACCAGTATATCAGAATAATTATTTGATACATTTGATTCAGTAACCAGACCCGAAGGGTCTACCCTTAATCTGAAATCGAAAAGTACCGATCCTATTTCCACTACACTACCCTTAAAAGAATATACCGAGGAGTAGGTTTTATTGGGATCGAGTACAGGCATATTCACTTTTCCTCCCATTATTTTCCATGATCCGCTTCCGGCTGGAGTTTTGGTATATGCCTGAAGCTGGGTTTTATTAGATTGAACCCCTCCGTTGTTACGAATAGTTGCAATCACTTTTACCACATAGGTTTTGGCCTCCACATTAAAAACGATTGATACAAATGTAAGGTTGGTTATTACCAGGTCAGCAGGCACCAATGGGTTCGGATTAACATTTGGCAAGGGTAGCTTGCCGGGAGTACCTGTGGGCACCTTTGGAGTTTGTGCATTTATTTGTGTCATACCAAAAAAAAGGCATAGTAAGACGAATAGCTTCTTCATTTTTTATTCTTATTAAATGAAATAAAAATTATACATGCTTATTACTTTTTTAAAACAGCAGAAAAGCAATCTGGCCCGAGGATGATCCTTATTGAACCTTTTCTCCGTAAAATTGAAAAGAAAATCATTGTAAATCAATTACACATTTGGGTAGTAGCAGATCACTCGGGATTGACGATCTTGTGGCGTAATGCTTTGGCTACAGCCTCTGTGCCGCAATTTACATGCAGCTTATGATAAATATTCTGAAGATGTTTTTTTACGGTATCAATAGTTATATCGCATTTATCCGCAATCATTTTATAAGAGTTTCCCTTAACTAACAACTCAAGAATTTCTTTTTCCCTTGCTGTAAGATCAAATTGCTCTGCTTCAATTTTTGACTGGCGAAAATGTTGAAAAACCTTTTGAGCGACAAACGGACTCATCGGAACACCACCTGTCATTACTTCCTGCAATGCATTCACCAATTGTAATGGAGAAGTGTTTTTTAATATGTAACCATCAGCACCAGCACATATTGAATCAAAAATTCTGTTATCATCATCAAACATGGTATGCATAATCACCTTTACTTCAGGATTAGTATTCTTAATCTTCTTTACTCCGGCAATACCACCAATTCCAGGCATATCAATATCCATTACTACAATATCTGCCTTGTATTTTTCCACCTGTTTATCTGCCTTATCACAATCGGGAAAAGACGCTGCTACATGAAAATTTGCTTCGTCATTTAATAACATTTCTAATGATTGACGCAGCCGGGTGTTATCTTCAAATATTAAAATCTGGTAAGGCATGTTTTCAAAAATACCGAATGGTAGCTTTTATTCTATTACACAATCGGGTAATAGAAAACACTATTCTACTTGTTTACTTTCATTTCTAAATTTATAATTGTTCCTTCTCCAGGTGCAGACTGAACTGATAAAACGCCTCCGGAAGCTTTTGCCCTCTGTTCCATATTCTGCAAGCCATTTCCGGTTTTTGTATTTTGCTGATCAAAACCAACACCGTCATCTTTTATCACAATTGAAATGTTTTGTTCGCCAGTCTTTATACTAATAAACGCATTTTTGGCCTGCGAATATTTTGTAAGATTATTTATTGCTTCTTTAAATATGAGGTACATATCTCGTCTCTGTGTCATCGACAACAGCGGCTTTTCGGTTTGTTCCGGAAAATCAAATTGGCCATTTATATTTTTACCATCCAGCATATCGGCGGCATATCTTTTCATTCTTACAAAAAGATTTTTTAAATCATCATAGCGGGGGTTAATATTCCAAACGATATCCGACAATGATTCACTAATGCGTTGAATATCTTCTGACGCTTTGGATAAATATTCTTCCGATTTAACAGGTTGGTTTATATTTCGCCGTGCCAGCTCATTAAGTATATTAATATTACTTAGTGAAGCGCCAATGTCATCATGTAGATCCTGACTGATATTATTCCGTATTGCTAAAAGATTTTCTTTCTGTTCCAGCTTCTTTTTAAGTTGAAATCGGTTAAAATAAGCAAGACCGAGTAAAAGCATTAAAATAAATCCTCCAATAAAAAGGTTTCGTATAAGCTTTTGATTCTTCAACTGCTTTTTCTTCAGTAGGTTTTCTTTTTCAGTAAGTTCTAATCGCTGCGAATTGGTTGTTGCCAATAATAACTGTTTCTCTAATTGCTCTTCCTGTTGCTTTATTTTAATATCCCGTAGCTCCTGCGCCTGTGACAAAAGGTCTATCTCATTTTGCTTTTGTAAAGCAATAGCTGTATTACCTGCAATAATTGCCTTCTGTTTATCAATTTCGAGCAATCTTATTTTCTGATCATTATTCAGTTTTTCAATTTCATTATCCTTGCGACTTGCTTCATATTGACTTTCCAATTCTGCTATTTTCTCTTCTTTGTCGCTACTAATCAGGCTGTCCTTATATAAAATATATTTTTTATAATTAAAATATGCATCTCCAAAATTTTTCTTTTTACTATGATAGTTAGATAGATATAAATATGCATCTTTTAAATTAGCCTTGTCGTTTAACGAATTGGCAAGATTGATGGATTTGTTATAATAATCCAGTGTAACACTGGTATCATAATTAAGCATATCTGTATAAAATGCAGCAGCTATATACCTGCGAGCCAGCATACGTTGATCTGATCCTGACTTTTCCAGCAACTCAATAATTTTTAATTCATACTCAAATGCTTCGTTATTCTTTTTTTGTGCATTGGCTATAAGGGAAGAGGTAATATAAGAATGAATAATCCGGGCATTATCGCCCGACTGAAGAGAATATTTAATGCAAAGGTCTTTATACTTCGTGGCTTCTGTTTCATTTATACCAAGATAATACTGACTAAGGTTGCAACAAGTGAGGGACATCTTAGCATTGTCGTTGTTCTTTTCTCTGTACTTCAATGATCTTTTGCCATATTCAATGGCTTTTTCCTTTTGACCCAACTGATAATAGACAGTTGAAAGATTACCCAACGTCATGGCAATGCCTGCATCGTTTTTAAGCTCTTCATATACTCCGAGTGCCTTATGTGTAAACAATGCCTGTCTTTCATACTCTGCTTTCAAACCCCAGGAATAACCGAGATCATTAAAGGCAAGAGCCAGATATTGATTCATAAACCTGCCAAGACCCGACGTAATACTTTTATCAATTAATAAAATTGCCTGATCAGGATCATCTTTGTACATTTTAATCTGTCCCAATTGTAAAAGTGAGATGCAATTAAGCAAAGTATCATTTGCAAGCATTGCAATCTTACTTAAACGGATTGAAGTCTGTTCAGCTTTTACAAACTGATTCTGTTCTATCTGCACTTCTGCAATATGCACAATAGCCCATGCTTGTCCCAAATAGAAATTTTTAGCCTTTGCTATCTTCTCAGCTCTTTCGCCATATAATAATGCAGAATCATTTTTTCCTGCATCGATAAAAGCAACGGCCTTATCTAATAACGAAAAAATAGTTGAAGAGTCCGATTTTGAATAAACAGGTTGCGCAAGAACTCCTAAAGGAAGTAAGCCCATCAATAAAAATATCAGCAGAAAAAATCGCATACTACTTTGCATCTGGAATTAAAAAATACAACTATTCCCCTGATAATTATTAACTGTTTATATAATTTATTTACCATACCCTCCAATCTGTAGTAATTGACTCATTTCTGTAAATAGATTTATGCATTCGATTATACTTTACTCTTACAGGTATCCAGAATACATAATAAAATGTACGCAACTAAACTACTAAAAGCTGCATCTCAAAAAATACCCATTATCCCTGATTGATACCATAAAAGAATACAGTAATTTAGAGAACTTCATGGTCTTGACCATTGAAAAAAGAAATATGCGATTCCGGATAATAATTATTTTTTGCCTTTTTGCTATGTCACAGGCATCATCGCATGCCCAAATTCGAACCACCAGAGGGGTTGATTTAGGTACAGATTCCACCACGGTTACCGGCAAAACTTATGCACTTATAATTGGCATTAGTGAATATAAAGTAGTTCCTTCTTTACAATTTGCACATAAAGATGCTCAGGCATTTGAAAATTTTCTTTTGAGTGATGCTGGGGGCAAAGTTCCAAAGGCAAATATTGAAACCTTTTTAAACGAAAATGCCAACCGGAATAATGTTGCAGATGCCATCTCCATCATTGCCAGAAAAGCTAAACCGGGAGACAGGGTTTATTTCTTTTTTGCCGGACATGGCGATATGGAAGATTTAACGCAGATCGAAAATGGATTGCTGCTATTATACAATAGCCCTCATGGCAATTATTTTGGAATGAAAGATGATGTGCTGGAAATATTAGATCTAAAAAGATATTTATCTCCTTTATCGCAACGGGGAACCGAAATGATCTTTATAGTTGATGCCTGTCACTCAGGAAATTTAAAAGGCGGCGTGGAAGGTGTGCAACAAACAGCTGCTGCTCTATCAGCTTCCTGGGGAAAAGAATATAAAATACTTTCCTGCCAGCCCAATCAACTATCGCTTGAAAGTAAAGAATGGGGCGGCGGCCGTGGTTTATTCTCTTTACAAATGGAAGAAGGCATGAAAGGCCTCGCTGATAAAAATAATGACGGCAAGGTTAGTTTTTCTGAATTACAACGATATATTACTGACCAGGTAGCAACGTTTAGCGAAGAAAAACAAATTCCGGTAGTAACGGGTGATTTAAGCAAGCCTTTTGTAATTGTTGACCCGGTTATATTAGCTTTATTAAAGAAACAAAAAGCAGAAAATTATCCATTGCTGGCTGTTGCAAATACAAAAGGAAATGAAGAAACATATATTGATTCATTGGATCCGTCAGACAAAAAAATATATTTATCTTTTAAACAAAATCTTGAAGACAAAAACCTGATTTGGCCAAAAGATACCAATGCTCTTTTTGATTATAGGATTTTTATAAAAAGAAATAAAGAAAATCCATTAACACCTTCGATGCGGCGCAATCTTGCAGCAGCTTTAAATGAACGATTCAATACAATCGTTGGGCCTTTGTTAAAAGGAGAAATGAGTTATTCTACAAGAGATGAATGTTACTTTGCAGCAGCAGAGTTAGATAGTTGTCTTTCATTATTAGGTGAGCAACATTATATGTTCCGAAATCTTAAAGCCCGGAAATTATACATGAATGCCATGTCTCTTACCTGGGGTTTAACTGAAAATGAATATAATATCAGCTGGAACCCTACCATTATTAAGTCTATTCAATACCTGGAAGAATCTGCCGAACTTGAACCGAATGCAGCCTATACATTAGGCGCCCTGGGCATAAGCTATAGTTTTATGTTCGAATATGATAAAGCTGATAAAGCCTTTCAAAAATATTTAGATCTTAGGCCAAATGATCTTTATGCTAACTATTCATTAGGATTGATTTATAACAAACTGAAACAATATGACAAGGCAGAAACCATTTTTGAGAAGTTAAAAAATGAATATCCGGATAATTTATTAATTAAGGAACAACTGGCTAACACTTATTCCTACAATGGCAAAAATGAAAAAGCTCTTAAAGTAATAAATGAAATGATTGCTTCTGATGAAGGGAAAGCAAACGGTTATTTCGACAAAGGCGTTTATTATTCCCGGCTGAGCCAGCCAGATAGTGCAGTATACTACTACAAGAAATCAAAAGAATTTAATAGTGACTATGCTTCCATTTGCGACAATAATATAGGCCATGTGTTTTTTGTAATCAACCAGCTTGATTCTGCCCGAAAATACTTTAAAGCCTCTTTAGCTATGGATAGTACTTATCCTCATGCCCACTTCAATCTTGGAGTGGTTGCAGAAAAAGAAGGTAATTTAAGTGAAGCTATGCATCAATTTATTCAAACTGCTACTTATGCTACTTCTTCACTGGAGGGATTTATTACTAATATGCAGCTCTATTTTGGTAAAACATATACAACCAACGATAAAATTGCTTACAGTGATTTTAAAAAGAAAGTGTACATAGTAAACATGCAATACAGTTCTTATGTATCAATTTTCTATGCATATATCCGTGTACCTGGTTTAATTGATAGTACAGCCAATATCATTCCCCTTTTTGATCTTTTATTTAATTATAAACAGGAAGACGTATGGACATGGTATCATCATGCCTGTTGGAAATCTTTGTTAAAAGATAAAGCTGCTACTATGGCAAGTCTTGAAAAAGCAATGAAACTTGGGTTCGGCGATTATTATATGTTAACAAATGATAATGACCTTAAGTTTATCAGGGCAACTCCTGAATTTTTAGCAATGATGAAGAAATATTTTCCTGATAAATGGAAAAAAGATAAAGTTGCCCCCGGTCATTAAAAATTCCATTAAAATACCCATAATTGGGTAGAGCATTTGCTTCTAAACAGCTTAATTTTAGTATTATTAAAAAAAACAGAATGCTAATTTTCTTTAAACTACCAATCATGAAAATATTTTTTACAGGTATCGCCTTAATAGTATTTACAAATTTTTCTGGGTTTGCGCAGACACAGGCAAAAGATCCCATTAAAAAAGCTTTGGTAATTGGTATAGATACGTATTCGCCGCCCAGTAATTCGAAAGAAGCAAAATCCACCACCCGGCCACCAGAAGCATGGAATGACCTTAGTGGCTGCAAGAATGATGCGGAAGCAATGCGGGAAATACTAATCAGCAAGTTTGGCTTTGCTCCCACAGATGTGAAAGAGTTGTATAACACCAAGGCAACCCGTGCTACCATCATTCGCTCATTGAGGGAACTTTTGAATACTACACCAGAAAATGGAATAGCGGTTTTTTATTATGCTGGACATGGCAGTCAGATAAGAAATTCGCTGGCACAAAATGATGATGATGGTTATAACGAAACGATTGTACCAGCTGATGTATGGAGAAAAGATACGGTAGATATAACTGACAAACAGATGTCGGCAATCTTTGGAGAATTTGTAAAGAAAAAAATAAAGTTGACTGCCATTTTTGATTGTTGTCAGAGTGGTTCTATGGCCAGAGGTTTGTTCGAAGGAAAGTCAAGGTATATTAACAGGAATGAATATGATTTAAAAGATCCCAGCAATCCTACACCACCAGAAGAAATTGCCAATTCCGGATACTTGAGAATATCTGCATCGCAAGCTGATGAAGTAGCAAAAGAACACAAGGATGATAACCCAAATGTACCCAATGACAAAAGGACACATGGTGCGTTTACACTTGCACTGATGAAAGTATTAGATCAGCAGTCTGCAAAAGCTTCTGCACAAAATATTTTCACAGCCATAGGAGCTATCATTAAAAGTTTTAGCAAACCGCAGGAACCGGTGATGGCAGGTGACCCATCAAGATATAATGAAACCTTATTTGGAATAGATAAATCTTTATTATCTGATAATCTTTCCTTCCCAATCATGTCATTACTTAATAAGAAAATAATTTTGCAGGCTGGTTATGCTTCAGGAATCAATCCTGATAATGAGTTAACTGCAGTAAATGATTCTACACTAAAAATAAAAGTAATCAATATAATGAGCCTGAACCAGTCTGAAGTTTCAATAATTGCTGGTTCAGCTGCGTCTGTAAAGGCAGGTATGAAGTTTAAAGTAACGAACTGGGTAAGCAGTAAAGCCCCCTTACTAAAAATCTATATCCCCAAGAGCAGTTATACCTACGATGAGATTACAAAACAAGCATCTGTAAATATGCAGTTGAAACAATCATCGAATGTCGGTTGGAGCAACAAAATTGAAACTACCGAACCTGATGTAACAATTAATATTCAGGACAGGAAAATTACGGCAAGAGATTTTACCACCAATACAAAAGATATCATCCTAAAAGATTTCAGTGTAGCTGAAACAGAGAACTTGGCAAAGGGAAAAACATTGTTTGTAAATATGGCGCCGCCTAAGAAGTTGCAGGATATGTTGGTTTCTAAGTTTTCAGAATTTAAAACCATTAAACTGGTGGAAAAACCAGAAGATGCCAATTATATTTTATACGGAACACTGGATGCTAAAAACAATGTTGCTTATGGCCTTTTAAAAACGGACTTCTCTCTTCGTGACAGCCTTGGTTCTATGCCGGTGGATGCAGGTTGTTTTACACTTAAAGACAATGCTGAAAAGTCCTATGTGGATGTTGTAGATAGTGTATTTGAAACTTGTGTGAAATTGTCAAAAATCCGGGGATGGCTGACATTGGCGCCGCCAAAAGAACAAGATTATTTTCCTTATAGTATCGTTTTGAGAAATAGCGAAACAAAGCAGCTGATTGATTCTGGCGGCCTTAAAATTGGGGAAAAATTTGACATCAGCGTTGAAGCAAATGACAGTAATTATTTACAACAGGATATTCCACCAAAATACATCTATGTATTTACCATTGATAAGCATGGTACCATGACTCCGGTCTATCCCGGAAGAGCCGGTCAAAGTGAAGGAAAATTTCCCCGCCGTAATAATAATGGTAATCCTATGGAAAAGTTTATTGTTTGGGCTAAAGCAACAGCCAGTGCCCCTTCAGGAACCGATAACTATTTTCTGATAGCTTCTGAAACCCAGATACCTGATTCTTATACCCTCTTTAAACAAGAAGGTGTAAGAGGAAATCCAAGAGGTTCAAGCGGCCCTCTTGCAGAGCTATTAAAGATGGGAAATCTTTCCGGCGCAAGGGGAGTAAACCCAAACACACCTGCAAACTGGAATCTTTATCGTTTAGCTGTAAAAGTAACATACTAAACTAAAACTAGACATCCTCTTTCAATATAAATAATGAGTAATAGTTACTACTCTTTATTATTTGATTTTTTTTAACTTGTAAGAGAAAATGAAAAAATTTCTTTTATGCTGTTTAATTATTTGCCTGCAACTAATTTCTGATGCCCAGCAGTTAAAAGATTCAAGTAACAATATTTACAAAATTTATAGTGATCAGATTGCTGACTTGTTAGGGGTCAGGGGAGTTCCTGGAGAAGAAATAAGAGAACTTCTTTCTGTTTTTGAAAAGAATAAAATTGTTTCTGATGAAGACTTTGCAGAAATCCTCTCTAAAATATACCCAAATGATAAAGGCATCGGAATCTTATTCTATTTTTTTTATAATGATTCCCTTCATCGTATATTTTTTGAGCCTGGGATAATAAAAGAGAAGAAGATTATTCCTATAACAAAAGCAGCACTTTTTCAATTAGGATATGATATTAATTATGTTATTGGCCTATATGCAAAAGCCATTAAAACAATGCCTTCACAAAGAGGAATAATACTTGAACCTCCTGAAAAATCAAATGGAGCAGATTATCCTTCTGTTATAAAGTCTGCTACTGATTTATTGATCCCTGAATCATTTAATACAAAATATAAGCACCTGTATATAATACCGGCTATGAACATCGGTACATTCCCTTTTTCGTTATTAAAGCCGTATAAAGATGATTCATTACTGATAGATAAATGCAGTTATACAATTGTTCCAAGTATCATTGACCTATTGGGTTTACGGATAAAAATGCTGAAGAATTATACCCGCTGGAATGGGGATTTAAGTAAAAAATTTAATGATAATTATGACTTTCAATTTATACCACCGGCATCATTTGTAATTGAAAATGCTTTGTTTGTCAGTAATCCCGCCTATCCTGAAAACACAGAATTCATTTATCCGGATTTACCGGGTGCTGAAAAAGAAATCATTATGGCGAAGGAATATGCAAAAAATTATAAATTACTAAAAGGAAAATACGCCATTAAAGATACCGTCATTCACTATCTGAAAAAAGCAGATGTTGCTTATTTTGCTACACATGGGATAGCTGACAGTTTTAATCCAATGGAAAAAAGTTTTCTTGTATTATCCGGAAATGATCCTTTTTTAACTGCAAAAAACATTATGGAATTAAGGAATAACGAAATCATTGATAACAAGTTTCCCGAAATGGTTATTCTTTCTGCCTGTCAGACTGGTTTAGGCAAGGCAATGGAAGCCGGAGTAGCCGGGCTTGCCAGAAGTTTTTTATTGGCAGGAAGCAATCATGTTATTATGAGCCTATGGAATGTAGATGATGAGGCCACTGCTTTCTTGATGAATCGCTTTATTTTTCACTTGCAGGAAAAACACAATTTTATACCATCAGAACCATTGCGATTGGCAATGCTGGATGCAAGAAAAAAATTTAGCTCTCCTGCTCAATGGGCAAGTTTTGCTGTTTTTGGAATTGATTTTTAACTAGCATTCATTAAAACAAAAAGGCTGCAAAAATTTGCAGCCTTTTCCAAAAAAATAAAATAATATTTACGGGTTCAACTTCCATGTGTACTGATAACCAGTGTATGTGGCTTTAGGTCCCCAATAAAGATAACTTCCGTCATCAAATACAGCTTTAGCATAAAGCCTATTGGTGCCTGGAATACCCCATGTTACTTTTTTCTCCCAAGGAGCTACGGTGCCACGGTAATCTCCATTCACATAAATGTCAAGATAATAACCTGTCCAGTTGTCAATAACTACATCGCTGTAATCAGGTCCATACACATCGCCTCTGGACTTATCTTCCATGGCGGGTTTTCCTTTACTATTAACTGGTCTTTTCAATGCAGCAGCTTCATCAGCAGATGGAACTGGCGAGGAGATTATTGTTTCTTTTTTAAGATTGGGTTTTGTTTGGGCATTGGCTGTAAACCCAAGGCCGATTACCATTAAGGAGGTTAAAAGAATCAATTGTTTTTTCATGATGTTTAATTTTTTTGTTTTGTTATATTATAGTTTAGTGATTCAATGATACTTAAAATAACTATATGGTTGTACTATTTAAAAAAAAATCTAAATAATTATTTGTTTCATTTTTCAATATCACTAAATTAGTCAATCGGCCTCAATGAAGCATACCCAGAAATGGGTATTTTTTAATAAATTTATTTTAGTTCTTCTTTTTTTCAACCACTTTAAAAAGGAGTTCTCCTCTACCTTCAATAGGAACTCCTAAAGGTTCCTGTTGTTTATTCAAAAGCTTTACCTTATCGATCAAAAAGTCTAAAAGACGAGTCATTTTAAGACTAGCAGCATCATCATGATCGCTTAAGTAATTTATTAATACGGTTGCAAAAGGGCTATTTTTCCCCTTTTCACCATCAGATACTTTTGTTGCTCTTCCAGAAGTAATAATCCATTTGGTGGGTGAATTTTCAGCAACTTGTTCATCAGTAGAAGAAGTTATTGCAGAGGAATTCTTATTTACACTGTTGGTTATCATTCCGGAATAGCATGCATCCACTATCAATAGACATCTTTTTGCCTTTATTTTTGCAAAATTGTCAATAATATCCGTTGATTTAACAGCCGATGTAACGTCATCAGCATCGGCTTCCTGGGGAATAAAATAATACGCTCCGTCGGCAAGCTGATCTTCATTACCATGACCTGACAAATAAATAACTATATTATCATTGGGGCCAGCTTTTTTTAAAAAATCTCGGATACCATTAATTATTTTACCCCGAGTAGCATCTTTATCGAGAATAAGTTTTATACTGTCAAATCCAAACTTTTGTTTTAATAAATTTGAAAATCGGATAACATCGTTTTTCGCATTATTTAATACAGGCCAGGTTTCATAATTATCAATGCCTATACCGAGAAAATAATTTTTTCCCGGTCCTGCAGATATAACTGAATTATCATTTTTTAATTCCAAGTTAATCGTCCTCGTAGCAGTAAATCCTTTTTCATCAATTGCTTCGATCACCACCTTATTTACACCCACTGTAAGTTGAATAGTATTTTCAAAAAATTTAAGAGACGGGTCGTAATTAACAGATTGCCCATTTATTTTCATTTCCTTTATTGGTTTATTATCTGCAGACATTGCGAATCCATTAATATCATACTGCTGAGATTCAGCTTCTATTATTATCCCCCGTTCACTGGATATTTTAGGCGTAATCAGTTTAATAAAAACATTATCCCCGTCCCTCATAGCCATAGTTTTCTCTGGTCTGTATAACTCTTGCAAAAGCCCAATCTTATTCAACGGGCCGCCTGATATACGGCCATAACGAATAATATCTGAAAGCAGATTATTGATTTGTATTCCTTCCCCAATAAATTTATCGAGATTAAAAGGCCGATCTGCGTAAATAGTGATCAACTGATCATATTCATTCAACCTGTTATTGAAAGAAAAAACATCATTATTATTACTATTGACATAACAATTTGCTTCTTTTAATTCTTTATTCGGAAAAATGAACTGATAAACACCATCTTCCTGTTGCTTTAATACATTAAAATAAATTTTATCGGATGATTTATTGTTTACAATATAATTATTACGATTGGTCAATTTATCCGTTTCAACCTTCACTTGAAGCCTATTTGCATGATCAGCTTCTTTAGAAAAAAGAATACTTCGGGCTTCAAAATCATAATCCTGTATATTAATATCACTAAAATTCATTGCATACTTTGCCGCCCTGGTTGATTCTTCCCTCAATGCGTTTAAATTTATAGGCAAATAACTAGTCAATATTTTAATTCTTTCTTTTCCAAATGGCAGAGATATAATTATGTCTATTTTTAAAGTTTCATTAGGCATAATCATACTTTCCTCTTCTCTAAAACCTATTATATTATAATTTTTATCCTGTGTTAAATCTATCAAAGCAAAATAAAGTTTCTTTGAATTTGGATTGCTAATATTAATAATCATTTTATCTCCTTCATATAATATATCATATCCATTCTCTTTATTTTTTGCAGGCATTCCTTTTTTGTCTGTTATTTTAAAATCTACTGCCAAATCAGGAATATAATTGGTTAAGCGAGACATATATTCATATTGGGCCATATTTTTACATAGCTTAACTAGCTCAGATAAATCATCATTTCCTTTTATAAAAAGGGATTTGTAAATTTCTCCGGTTTGTGGATTATTAAGTACTAATTCCAAACTATCCTTACTTAAATGAACTATGTTATTAATCTGAAGATCTCCACCTTTTTTTATGAACTTGCAATAAGTAGCGTTTTGCCTCTTTTTTAATTGCTCTAATACTAATAGAAAATCGTTTTTAGTTTTTTCATCCCCGGAATATGTTTCATTAAAACTGATTACGGGATTGATACTTGCCATATTTATTTTCGTTACATATACCCATGCATCAGCTATATTACTTTTGCTTTTGCCTTGTATACTTACAATCGAAGTAACAGCAGTTGTGCTGGTCACAATTCCATCTGCGATAAAACTTCCTATACTTGTATCAGAAAAAGATTTATAAAATTTTACTTGCGACCCAACTGATATGTTATTTCTTTTACCAGCGTTTATTGAAAAAGTTGTTTCGTTTATTTTCTCATCTATAACTAAATGAGGTGGATATTTCACATAATTTCCATTAAAAAGAGGTGAGTTTGATGCTGGTATCACCGCCACTGGAAATTGATTTGATGTACTAAATAAAATATATTTCTCAATATTTTTAAAAAAATCAATGTTGGTAGAATTATTTTTAGTAGTTAATAAAAGTGCAGAAGCCACAGCTCTGGCAAATATGCTGGCATTTTCTTTGATATAATTTTGCTGCCCGGGCTGAAAGGGAAAAAATGAACTGGTAGAATCTCCTGTTATTTCTGCAAACCCATTAGTCGTTCTTTCATTTACATCTTTTTCAGAAATAAAATCATTGTCAAATAAGGTAAAGAACAAGTGTGGGTCACTAACTTTCCTTACGACCGAACTTAATAATTTTTGTAGTTCACCAATAGTCACAAACTCTTTCGCATTCCTAAAATTCAATTTAAGCACTAAATCATTCTTTGGAGTACCAGGTTCAATTCCAAAAGGAAGATCAAAATAAAGAAAAACAAAATCTCCCTTTCTTAAATTTTCGGTAACTTTCTGAATTGTATTTAAAAAAAAAGCTCTACTAGACAAAGTCGAGTCAATAATAATTTTAGTTGGCTTAAATTCCTGGCTTAGTAACCCGTTTTTTATTATATTAATATTATTTCTAGCCATGATATTTTCTATCCCTGAAACTGTTGCAAGACGGCTGAAAATAATTGCATATTTTTCTTGAGCCGGTAGTTTATTAACTGCAATTAAAAGAAATATTAAAATTGGAAGTTTTTTCATCCGTCTAATTTAGTTCTTCAAAGTCATTATACACTGTGGGTAATGGGTATTTATTTGCGAATAAGTTCATCACATATCCTGTTACCACTATAAAACTCAAAGAAAATCTTTTAGTACTTTCAATCTATGAATTCTCATATTCCCTTAGCAGAAAGGATCCGTCCAACCTCTATTGATGAGTTGTTGGGGCAGGAACACCTTGTTGGAAAAAGCAGCATACTCCGGAAAGCGATAGAAAATGGAAAAATTCCGTCGATGATCTTTTGGGGACCACCAGGTACAGGTAAAACAACCATCGCAAATATTATTGCCAATTCATTACAAGTTCCTTTTTTCCAGCTAAGTGCCATCAGTGCAGGAGTAAAAGATGTAAGGGAGGTAATTGAGCAGGCAAAAACAAAGCCGGGTACCATTTTATTCATTGATGAGATTCACCGTTTTAATAAAGGTCAGCAGGATGCATTGTTAGGCGCTGTAGAAAAAGGAATCATTACATTAATTGGTGCCACTACCGAAAACCCTTCTTTTGAAGTAAACAGTGCCTTGCTAAGCCGATGCCAGGTTTATGTATTAAAATCTTTAAACGATGAACAATTAATTAAGCTGCTGCAAAATGCTATTGATAAAGATGAAATACTGAAAACAAAAAAAATCAACCTGAAAGAAACAGCAGCTCTTATTAATATTTCGGGAGGTGATGGAAGAAAAATATTAAATCTTCTTGAGATTGTAGCTGACGCTTCCTTTGGAGATGACACACTCGTTATAACTGATATAATGGTGATGGATGTAGCCCAGAAAAGAATTGCCCTGTATGATAAAAGTGGCGAACAGCATTATGATATTATTTCTGCCTTTATCAAATCAGTAAGAGGAAGTGATCCCAATGCTGCAATTTACTGGCTGGCCCGAATGATTGATGGCGGTGAAGATGTAAAATTTATTGCCCGGCGATTAGTAATTCTGGCAAGTGAAGATATCGGTAATGCAAACCCCACAGCACTTGTAATGGCCAATGCATGTTTTGATGCTGTTAATAAAATTGGTTATCCCGAAGCAAATATTATTTTATCACAGTGCACCACATACCTTGCTGCTTCACCAAAAAGCAATGCTGCTGTGGTTGCAATAGGTGCGGCTTTAGCTGCGGTGAAGAAACATGGTGACCTTCCTGTTCCTTTGCACATCCGGAATGCGCCAACCAAATTGATGAAGAATATGGACTATGGAAAAAATTATGAATATTCGCATAGTTATGAAAACAGTTTTTCTCCGCAGGAATATTTGCCCGAAGAGATTTCGGGAACCACGTTTTATGAACCGGGGAAAAATGCAAGGGAAGAAGAATTGAGAAAATTTCTAAAAACCCTCTGGAAGAATAAATACAATTATTAATCTACAAGTGATTATGTCTGACATTAAATGGATTTTTAAAAAATTTGAAGAACTAACTGCTTCCGAGCTATATGCTGTTATGCAATTACGTAATGAAGTATTTGTGGTTGAACAGAATTGTGCGTACCAAGATGCAGATAATAAAGACCTTTTTTCTTTTCATTTAATGGCATGGTCGCAGGATAAACTCATTGCTTATTCCCGCATCCTTGCACCTGGCGTAGCATTTAAAGAAGCTTCTATTGGCCGGGTAGTAACTTCTCCTTCTGTAAGAAGAACAGGTATCGGCATAGAATTAATGAAAGCCTCCATTTCAAAAACAACAGAACTTTTTGGCCACCTTCCTATCAGGATTGGTGCTCAACTTTATCTCCAAAAATTTTATACATCATTAGGTTTTCAAAAAGCAAGCGACACGTATCTTGAAGACAACATCCCACACATAGAAATGGTAAGACCATAAGCGATTTTCGTAAAACCACTAAGTAGTTGAACTTTTTTTGAATTCATTTTTATAAAAAGTGAACTAAACATTCGTCCCACACTCACTTCAATCTCTACTTTAGTGGCGAGAAACCAATATTCGAAAATCTGAAATCCTATACCAATGAGAACAAGTGTACACACTGTACGGCTGACCGTACTTATTTTTTCCCTCCTGTTTTTTAATTTAAATTCTTCTTCACAATCGCTAACTCTGGCTAATGGAAAAATTGAAATTGGACTAGGCATTGGCCCTATGTTTTTCCTCGGCGATCTGGGAGGTAGTTATGGCAAAGGAAAAACCTTTGTAAAGGATGTTGACATGCCACTTACCAAAGTAAGCAAAGGCCTTTTTCTTAATCTATACCCAACAGAATGGATAGGTATAAGGTTGGCCGGCAATCTTGGCTATCTGCAAGGTGATGATGCGCAGGCGCCGGATAAAGGTGGTGCTGAAAGATTCCGGCTTAAGAGAAATTTGAAATTCGAATCGAAAATTAGCGAAGCTTATGCAGCATTAGAACTGTATCCAACAGTTTTCTTTGAGCAATATGATGGATTAGAACATAAGTTAAGACCCTATGTAGTGGGTGGAGTTGGCATTTTTCATTTTAATCCAAAGGGGGAATATGTTGAACCAGGTGGAACTAAAAGAATGGTAGAATTAAAACCACTTCGTCTGGAAGGACAAGGCTTTGCAGAATATCCAGACCGAAAAGAATATTCACTTACACAAAAAGAATTATTAATTGGGGGCGGTGTTAAATATTATCTAACCGAATCAATGTATGTGGGTTTTGAAATACTGCATAGAAAAACCTTTACAGATTATATAGATGATGTAAGTACGAAATATATCAACCCCGCTTATTTTAATACAAATCTGGCTCCTGATCAGGTTGCTATGGCAAGACAACTTTATTTCAGAGAAAATATTTACAACCCTTCTGTAAGCCGTGTCACCATAAATGAACAACGTGGAGATCCAAAAGAAAATGATGCCTTTTTCTCAAGTATCCTGCGGATGGGATGGCGTTTAAATGGAGCTAATTCGCCATCAGGAAGAGCAAAGCAACAATTAAAATGCCCTGTTTACTATTAAACTACACACCACCTTACTATCAATATAACGCTAAATCCGAACCATATGAAACAACAAGTACACAACAAACGGCTTAAAGTAATAATAGTTTTAAGTGTTTTTTCAGGTTTGCTTTTTTCACAACCTGCCCTTGCAGAAAGTAAGCCTTATATCAGCCTGGGAGAATTTAAAGCTGGTGAAAAAATTCCTGTAAAAACAAAATTCAAAACAAAACTTTTTTCTTCAAAGAACAATAGCTCAGTAAAAATTTATCCGGATTTCATTAAACGGGAAATGCATGTAATAGCAAAATATAATAACAAAGAAGTGTTGGATTTTTTTGTTTTTGACATTCAGGGTACATTAATTTCTCATAAAAAAATGAAAGCGAATGATCATGAGACGCTGAAAAATTTCAAAAGAGGAAAATATATTTATCGTGTATTTACAGGTGATGAGGAAACTGCCGCAGGTGAACTGGAATTCCGTTAAGAAAAATATTTAAACGCCGTCCCGATAAGCAGCAGGGAGCTTAATAAAATCTAATACCCGGTTGAAATAACCTGATCCGTTCTCTATTGGTACTCTCTATTTGTATAAATTTTATTAAACACTCTCTGCAATGCTTGCGGGCAGAAAAGCCGGAAAGCTTTTCATTCAAACTGAGCTCTTTTATTCGTCATAACTAAGAAACCCGTACGGGCAGGGAAATTGTTTTAATCAATATCCGGTTGAAAAACCCAGCAGTCCTGGAGACCTGAAGATTTTTGCAATCACTTTCTGCCTTTACTTACGGGTTTATTCATCCTGTCTTCTCACCCCAAAGAGTTATTTGTTGTGCCTTGTTATTAAACAGTTTAAAAAAAGTCTACTTCAACTGTTTGGATTTTCAAAAAGAGTCCTATATTAGTTTTATATTTCTAATCAAGGGTTACCTGAACCTAAAAAACAGGGGCGAATACCGAAAAGCCATACGAGTAGGTACAACCTTCAACCAACTTTATTATGGAAAAATTAGGCTTTCACAAAACAAAATTGTATTCTTTAATCCTCGCTGGTGTAGCATTAATTTCACTTCTTTTGCCATGGATTTCAGTATCTGCCGGAGGATTTGGCGGAGCTTCTAAAAACGGTTTTGGCGGCTGGGGTCTTCTTGTTTTAATCGGTATCGGCCTTGTTGCAGCTGCATGTTTTATGGGGGACAAAGCACTAGCCTTTGATGACATGGGTAAAAAACTTGTTCTGGGTGGTTTCGGCGCAATTGCAGGAGGCGCAGCAATTTACCTGATTCGAATATTCACAATGGGTGGCGGAAAGTACGGCGGAATTGTAAAAGTTTCTCCAGGTCTTGGTCTTTTCTTAGGTTTAGCTGCAGGTGCCATTGGCTTATTACTTCAATTGGGAATTATTAAAGTTCCAAAGAGCATTGATGATAGAGTAAAATAATCAACTTAAGATTTCTTTTATACTAAAAAGCCTCCCAAAATTAATCCGGAGGCTTTTTAGTATAATTATAAAAAACTATTCCAGCTCAGCTTTCAAAAATTCCGCCGTATAACTTTCTTTATTCTTTATTAATCCTTCCGGACTTCCTTCATACAAAATTCTTCCTCCCCCATCGCCTCCTTCTGGTCCTAAGTCAATTATATGATCGGCTACTTTTATCACATCCATATTATGCTCAATTACCAATACCGTGTTTCCCCTGTCAACTAACCTGTTCAGCACATCAAGCAGGTGCTGTATATCTTCAAAATGTAAACCCGTTGTTGGTTCATCTAATATATAAAAGGTTTTGCCCGTATCTTTTTTTCCTAACTCAGTTGACAGTTTTACCCGTTGCGCTTCTCCACCACTTAATGTTACTGCAGATTGCCCCAAGGTTATATAACCTAAACCAACTTCTTCCAGCACTTTTATTTTTCGAAAGAGATAAGGAACATTTTTAAAAAATTCCACTGCTTCTTCCACTGTCATTTCCAAAACATCCGCAATAGATTTTCCTTTGTAACGAATCTCTAATGTTTCCCGGTTATATCTTTTTCCATTGCATTTTTCGCAATGCACATACACATTGGGTAAAAAAAACATTTCGATAACCCGCATACCACCACCTTCACACACTTCGCATCTGCCGCTTTTTACATTAAAGGAAAAACGGCCCGGCTTATACCCTCTTATTTTTGCTTCGGGAATAGATGCAAACAATGTTCTTATTTCAGTAAAGAATCCACAATACGTTGCCGGATTACTTCTGGGTGTTCTGCCAATAGGTGATTGATCTATTTCAATTACTTTATCAATATGCTCCAACCCTTTTACAGATTTATATTCCAGTGGAACCATTTTTGAACCATAGGCATGTTTAGAAAGAATCGGGTATAATGTTTCGTTGATAAACGTTGATTTGCCGCTACCACTTACACCGGTAACACAAATAAATTTCCCTAAAGGAAATTTTGCTCCTACAGTTTGTAGATTATTGCCTTTTGCGCCATTCAGCTCAAGAAAATTACCATTGCCTTCCCTTCTTTCTTTGGGCACTGCAATTTTGTGATGTCCATTCAAATAACCGGAGGTCAATGTATTTAGCTTCAACAAATCTTCCGGTTTGCCTTGTGCAACAATTTTTCCGCCATGATAACCTGCTTTGGGGCCAATATCAATTAAATGATCTGCCGCCAGCATGATGTCTTTGTCATGTTCCACTACTAACACACTGTTTCCAATATCTCTGAGATTTTTTAATGCTTCTATCAACCGATGATTATCCCTTTGATGCAAACCAATAGAAGGCTCGTCTAAAATATAAGTGATTCCTTGTAGTTGAGAACCTATCTGCGTTGCAAGCCGGATACGCTGCGATTCGCCACCACTAAGGCTTTTAGAAGGTCGAAATAATGTAAGATAGGTTAAACCCACATCGAGTAAAAATTGTAACCGTTCTCTTATTTCTTTCAGTACATCTTTTGCAATTGCTTTCTGCTTGTTCTCAAGCATTAATTCAATACCATCAAACCAGGCTGCAAGATTATCAAGGTTCATATTACTTAGCTCCGCAATATTTCTCCCATTTACTTTAAACCAAAGACTTTCTTTTTTTAATCTTGCTCCTTCACAAGAAGTGCAGGGTTTTAGACTCATAAATTTTTGAACCCATTCCCTCAATGCTTCTGTACTGTAAGATGAAGCGAACCATCTTTTAAGCATTGGAATAACACCTTCATAGCTTCCCGTAAATTCATTGGGTACCGTCTCATCATCCACATCAACATCAAGCGAAGAATTTATTTCTTTATCGCCGTACAGAAGCAAATCTAATTGTGCCTGCGTCAGTTGATCCAAAGGCTTATCCAATTTTATTTTTTTCTTACCGGCAAATTCTTTCACCTGCTGAAAAACACTTGCATTCCGTTCTTCTCCCAATGGTGCTATACCTCCTTCTTTTACGGTCAACGTTTTGTCAGGCAGCACTTCATTCATATCAATGGTATATATATTACCTAATCCCTTGCAAACAGGGCAGGCACCATAAGGTGAATTGAACGAGAAAGCATTGGGCGATGGTTCTTCATAACTTATTCCTGTATCCTCACACATCAGCATTTTTGAATACTGAACAAAAGTTTTATCATCAATCAAAAGAAATAGTAAGTCCTTACCCAACTTCAATGTTTGCTGCACACTTTGACTAAGTCTTGCTTTTAATTCATCCGTAACCTGCATCCTATCCACCACTAATTCAATGTCATGAATAACATATCGATCCACCTGCATTTTAGGAGAAATATCTTTTACTTCTCCATCAATTCTTACTTTCAAAAACCCTTTTTTTCTTACATCTTCAAATAATTCTCTGTAATGTCCTTTTCTTCCTCTAACTAACGGAGCCAGCAAAGCAATTTTTCGTCCATGATATTTCTTAAAAATATTTTCCACTATTTCTTCTTCACTCCACTTCACCATCTTCTTCTTCGTATTATAAGAATAAGCTTCGCCAATTCTTGCAAACAGCAATCGTAAAAAATCATATATCTCTGTTACTGTACCAACCGTTGAACGGGGATTTTTATTAGTGGTTTTCTGTTCAATGGAAATTACTGGCGACAGACCAGTTATTTTATCAACATCCGGCCTTTCCATATCACCAATAAACTGGCGGGCATAAGCACCAAAAGTTTCCATATATCTGCGCTGGCCTTCAGAATAAATAGTATCAAATGCTAATGAAGATTTTCCGCTACCACTTATTCCGGTAATAACGACCAGTTTGTTTTTTGGAATTGAAATATCAATGTTTTTCAGATTATGAACCCTTGCTCCATACACTTCAATGGTATCTAAATCCTGTATCCCGGGTACTTCCTTTTTTTTACTTACTTTCTTTGCCATACTTATTGAACGAAGATACTATTTAGGGTAATTAGAAAAATTTGTTCCTAAACCATTTATAAACAAAGCGATAAATCAATTGTTCAAATATATTTTCTTTCATATTAAATAGAAAAGCTTTAAAAAAAGTTTAGAGTTATCCACAAATTTTTATTCTGGCACAATATTTTGAGTATAGCCACGAAATCAAATAAATCAATTAATAAATTATCTATTCATGAAATGAGTTATAAAATTTTTGAGCTATTATACTAACAGGCGATGAAAATTTTATGGCGAATAACATGAGACAAATTTCTAAAACTAAATTAGACACATGAAAAAGACCTTTTTAATAGCAGGTGCGATTGCATTATTTTCTACTTTAGCAATAACAACCTCAGCACAAGAGACACCCGTAAAAGAAACCCCGGTTCAAGAAAAATGGGATGCAAAGAAGAATCCCACAGTTGATTCAATAATGTCGCAATTCAAAGACAAATATGTTGAAGCAAAGCCAGTACAATCCATTGCTGATATTTTTCCTGCACTTGGCGAATATGAATCAACTACAAATGCGGATGCTGCAAAACTTTCAATTACAATTGATCCCGATAATAAAGGACGTATATGGATTGAAGGCTTACCACAAGGAAAAGTAAAAGCCATGCTACGCAAATCACCTGCGACTTATAAGATTCCGGCTCAAAAAACAGAGGAAGGAAAAGAAGTGGCAGAAGGAACTTTAATATTTGATAAAGAAACAAATACCCTGAGCATTTGTATTGGAAAAGAATATAACACAAAAGATCCAACAGCCGCATTTATGATGGCCAATGAAGAACCCGTTACTGTATCAAAAAAATCGAAAGCGAAGAAAACACCAGTAACGAAACCGTGGATCTACACAGGCACAAAAATTGTAGTGGTAGAAGAAACAGTTATGAAGTAAAACATTCAATTTGGTGGTTCATTTAGAATGTGTAAAGAGGTTGCAGTAAAATGCAACCTCTTTCTTGTAATATTGCTTGAATAATTAACCCATGTTCAACTTATTTAAAAAAAAATCAGAAAGAGCAAAAGTTACTGATATAGTTTTTATTTCTACAGCCGAAAAACACAAGGTAATGCTTGAAGACTGGAAAAAAGATCAATCAATAACATATATCTTCTGGTTTGAAGATTCTTTAAATGAAGCCCTCTCATTTTTTTCAGCATCAGCTGCTGAAGAAATCACACTACTTCTTGTCCGTCAAACATCTTCTCCACAGTTATCAGGTAAAATTCCTGTTTTTGCAGAGCATCATCCATTAGAAACCAAAGAGCAGGATTTTTATAGAAAAATGAACATGAATCAGGTAAAGGTATATTCTGCATTGAATGAACCGCTGTACAAGCATTTTGGAGCGGAAAAGATTATTGACTTAATGCGAAAACTCGGCATAAAAGAAAATGAAGCAATTGAGCATAAAATGATTAGCTCTTCTATAAAAAAAGCACAAAACGAGATTCAGAAAAATGTCGTTGTTGAACAAACAGCTCATTCGCAAAGCGATTGGTTACAAAAAAATTACAAGCCCTGAATCCCTTTGCCATAAGAACTTTCAGCCCAAAAACAAACAACTGTTTGCAAACTATTTTATTTTAATATTTGGAAAAACGAATTGTAGCCCGTTATCTTTGTAGCAGTTCTTTACAGATACTTATCAAGAAAGGCAGAGGGTAATGGCCCGATGAAGCCTTGACAACCTACTCTAATTCGATTAGAGAAAGGTGCCAATTCCATCTCTCGTTTTAAACGAGGGAACGATAAGTCAGATACATGCTTCTAAATATTTTTAAACAACATTTTAAAAGCTCATCTGATTTTATCGGGTGAGCTTTTTTCGTTTATCAACCCTAGCTTCCTCCTTCACATTGTTATGGAGGATAAATTAGCGAAGGTTGATTGCCATCCGAAACTTCCTCCTTCACATTGTTTTGGAGGATAAATTAGTGAAGGATGGATATTCCTAATAAGCTCTTCCCGATAGTCTTTTTTGATAACAATGTAATACCATTTGTATTTATAAGTTAATACAAGTTATCCTGGTATTATGCCGATATAGCAGCCGTTTCCCGATGTAATCGGGTTTACAGAATCACTATCGGTATAACTGTCTAAACAATTTTTCATCAAATTAAAAATCAAAAAAGATGAGCAACAATCTTCATTTCGACACATTACAGCTTCATGCTGGTCAGCAAATTGATCCAACAACAAAATCAAGAGCTGTTCCTATTTATCAAACCACTTCGTATGCTTTTAACAATGCGGCCCATGCAGCCAATCTTTTCGGGTTAAAAGAATTTGGAAATATCTATACCCGGATTATGAACCCAACGACAGATGTTTTTGAACAACGAATTGCGGCATTGGAAGGTGGTGTTGCAGCGTTGGCAACAAGTTCCGGGCAATCGGCACAGTTCCTTGCACTCAATAATATTTTACAGGCTGGCGATAATTTCGTCACTTCTACTTATCTCTATGGCGGCACTTACAATCAATTCAAAGTAGCTTTTAAGAGATTAGGAATTGAAGTCCGCTTTGCGGATGGCGACGATGCAGAAAGCTTTGTAAAACACATTGACAAAAACACAAAAGCATTTTATCTGGAAACAATCGGTAATCCAAGACTGAACATTCCTGATTTTAAAAAATTTGCCGACCTGGCCAAAGAATATGACCTGCCATTGATTGTTGACAATACATTTGGTGCAGGCGGATATTTATTCCGTCCGCTGGAACATGGTGCTCATATCGTTGTAGAATCAGCTACCAAATGGATAGGCGGACATGGCACCAGCATCGGTGGTGTTATTGTTGATGGAGGAAACTATAATTGGGGCAATGGAAAATTCCCGCAATTCACTGAGCCATCAGAAGGTTATCACGGTTTAAAATTCTGGGAAGTTTTTGGTGAAGGAAATCCGCTGGGCTTACCCAATATTGCTTTTGCCATCCGTGCAAGAGTAGAAGGTCTTAGAGATTTTGGCTCGTCACAAAGTCCATTCAATTCCTTTTTATTACTACAAGGTTTGGAAACATTAAGCCTCCGTGTACAACGTCATGTTGAAAATGCATTAGTATTAGCCGAATGGTTGGAACAACATCCTTCAGTGGATTTTGTACAATATCCGGGATTAAAAAGCAGTCCGTATAATGAACTGGCAAAAAAATATTTAACGAATGGCTTTGGCGGTGTGCTCAACTTCGGCGTAAAAGGAACAAAAGAAAATGCAAGCAAGTTTATTGACTCTTTGAAACTCGTAAGTCATTTGGCGAATGTTGGCGATGCAAAATCGCTGGCGATTCATCCGGCTTCCACCACACATGAACAATTAAACGAAGCGGAACAAAAAGCTGCTGGGGTTGAACCTAACCAGGTTCGTATCAGTGTTGGTATTGAATATATCGAAGATATAAAAGCAGATTTCGAACAAGCATTTGCGGCAGTATTTTCAAATGAATTGGTCAATTAATTATTAACCCGGCTTCAGCCGGCCGGCAGCTACGGTGTGGACACAAATACAATTAGAACACGGATGGCACGGATAAAATGGATTAATATGATTTTTGAATTGATTTTTATTGTTTACAAATCCATTAACAGCTTTTAAAGTTGGATAAACACAGGATTATCCTGCTTCGCAGGAAGTTGGATTCGCAAAACAATCCAAATTTTTCTGCAAAGCAGAAAAAAATCTGTGTTCATCTATCAAATCTGTGTCATCCGTGTTCCAATTTTTCACATCAAAGATGTGTCCACACCATAGCTGCCGGTAGGCAGGTTCCCTGCCCGACTATCTTAATTTTAATATGGTGGTCAGGCGGGACTAATCATCAATGAATACAGTTGACAAACACTTTTAATTATAAAGAAACTTTCACATTAGAGTCAGGTGAAATCCTTCCGGGTTTTCACCTGGCTTATACTACGCATGGCAAACTGAATGCAGCAAAAGATAATGTTGTCTGGATTTTTCATGCATTGACTGCAAACAGTAATCCAGTTGAATGGTGGCCCGGTCTTGTCGGTGAAGGAAAATATTTTGATCCTGAAAAGCTTTTCATCGTCTGCGTTAATAAACCTGGCAGTCCTTATGGAAGTATTTCTCCTTTAAGTAAGAACCCCGAAACAAATGAGTTTTATTATCACAGTTTCCCTGTTTTCAGTATTCGGGATATGATTAGAAGCTACCAGCATTTAAAAAATGAATTGGGCATCAGCAAAATATTTATCGGTCTTGGTGGCAGTACCGGCGGTATGCAATTGTTAGAATGGGCAATAGAAGAACCTGCTTTATTCGAACATATTGTTCCCATTGCAACCAATGCTGTTTTATCTCCTTGGGGAATTGCCTTCAATGCATCACAACGCATGGCGATTGAAGCAGATAGTACATGGTTGAAGAAAATCAATGATGCTGGTCAAAAGGGACTTGCTGCTGCCAGATCAATTGCTATGCTCTCCTATCGGCATTATAATGGCTATGCCATTACGCAACGAAGAGATAAAGCATTTTTATCCCTCAGTGCCGAAACAACCTATGCAGCTGATAATTATCAGCGGTATCAGGGTTTAAAACTCACAAAACGGTTTAATGCATTGTGCTATTACAGACTCACACAAAGTATGGACACCCATGATGTGGGACGAAATCGAAAAAGTGTAACTGAGGCTTTAAAACTCATCACTGCAAAAACTTTGGTGATTGGTATTACATCTGATATACTCTATCCGATAACAGAGCAGGAAATGCTGCAACAAGCAATTCCGGATGCAGAATTGCTAACGATTGCCAGTGAGTTTGGCCATGACGGCTTTTTATTGGAATATGAAAAAATAGAAACAGCTTTAAAAAAATTTATTCATAACAAAAAATCATCTCATTTAAAAATAGTGAATCAATAATACCGACTATAAAATGTATATATTCCAAGGTTTTCTTAAAAAAACGGCGCCATACATTCAAAATAGAATAATGCTATTAAATTCATCTAATTATAATATATATTTTGTATAACATGGGAACACATAAACAATTAACAATAGGTCTTTTTGGATTTGGCGTAGTAGGCGAAGGATTGTACAAAGTTTTACAGCAAACACCATCGCTGAATGCAAGCATCAAAAAAGTATGTATCAAGAATTCCGGGAAAAAGAGAGATGCTCCGTCAGTATTATTTACAACAGATAAAGATGAATTGCTCAACGACCGTGACATCAATGTAATAGTAGAAGTAATTGATGATGCAGATGCGGCTTTTGAAATCGTAACCATTGCATTAAAAAGTGGGAAAGATGTAGTAAGTGCCAGCAAAAAAATGATAGCAGAACATTTGCCTGCATTATTAGAGTTACAGCAACAAACCGGCAAGTCTTTCTTATACGAATCTGCAGCCTGTGCTTCTATTCCTGTTATCCGCAATCTGGAAGAATATTACGATAACGATCTTTTGCACTCCATAAAAGCAATTGTAAATGGCTCCACCAATTTTATTCTTACTAAAATAATTGATGAAGGTTTGGACTTTAAACAGGCTTTATTACTGGCACAGCAGTTGGGTTTTGCAGAAAGCAATCCCGTTCTTGATGTAGAAGGATTCGACGCAGTTAATAAATGGACATTTTTGTTAACGCATGCTTACGGCATAGTAACAAGCCCTGAATCGATCTTATTCAATGGAATCCAGAATATCCATTCAACGGATGCGACTGTTGCAAAGGAGAAAAAACAGGAAATAAAATTGATCGCTCAGGCCAAGAAATTAAAAAATGGCAAAGTCGCAGCATTTGTACTGCCTCAGTTTGTAAACCAGGACGATCATCTTGCATTCGTAAAAAATGAATACAATGGTGTTGTTATCGAAAGTGGATTTGCAGACAAACAATTCTTTTATGGAAAAGGTGCCGGAAGTTTTCCTACCGCATCGGCTGTATTGAGTGATATATCTGCTTTACGCTATGAATACAAATACGAGTACAAAAAATTATACCATCATCAGCCACATGAGTTAAGCAACGAAATTTTTCTAAAAATCTATGTTAGCTTTGACGACCTAGCTCTTATTCCAAAAGAAAAGTTTGAGTGGATTGAAGAATGGCATGCTCAGGCAGATAGAAAATATCTAATAGGCGTTATTAAGCTAACCGAATTAAAAGAAAATAACTGGTGGAAAGAAAATGGAGTATCATTAATCCTGTTGCCCGAACCTGTTATTGAAGAAGTTGAAACAAGAAAATTAAAAAAGAGAAGTCTGGAGCTTGCAGGGATAGTTTAATAAATACCTCCTCTTATATTAATCGTTACACCGCTTATAGTATAAAAGTGATACTACGGCTGCCATCATGAATTTATTTACCCTTCAATAAACTCATGATGGCTTTTCTCCTTCTTTTTGAAAAAAGGGAGCATCATCCCATCACTCATACAGATCAACACTTCTTTATCTACTTTTTTAATATAAAATTCTTATTCACTAAATATGCTCAAAAGTCTTTCTCAGGGTATAAAACTGGTACTGATTTATTTTCCCCTTTTTTCCACAAATTCTGCTAATTGAATACATTAAGAAAACCAACTAACATATTATTTCGTATACTAATAGAATGAAATTTACGGGCTTACTTAATGAATCTTTATTTCTTTCTTCTTTAAATGAGGATAATTTTGCACATTTAAAACAGAAAATCAAATCCGGTCTTTTTGTTTTCTGGAATCTTGAAGATGGCACACTCTTATCCATTGACCGTCAACAGTACGTATTAAAAAAAAATCAGCTTGTTTTTCTTTCAGAATTTCATATCGTGGAGAAGCACATTAGTACCCAATCAAGATTTCTATTTTTTAACAGACTATTTTATTGTATTAATCACAATCCCGATGACGATTGTAACGGACTGCTTTTTTATGGAGCAGCTAAAGTGCCCATCATAGATTTGCCTATTGAGGAATTAGATCAATTCGAGTCTAACTGGAACATTTTACTTTTGGAAATGCAAAGAAAGGATGATCTGCAGATTGAAATGCTGCGGTCTTTATTGAAGCAAATCATTATTAAGTGTACCCGGTTATATAAAGAGCAAAACAACACCAGTGGTTTAGAACAAGATAAAATTGAAGTTATTCGCAGGTATAACTCTTCGGTTGAAATGAATTATAAATCAAAACACCATGTAGCCGATTATGCCGTTTTACTTTCTAAATCCCCGAAAACTTTATCAAATATATTTTCTTTAAAAGGCAAAAAAACTCCACTGCAGATAATTCAGGACCGTATATTATTAGAAGCAAGAAGACTCCTATGCTACACCGACCGTACAATAAAAGAAATATCTCATGAACTTGGTTTTGAAGATATTCAGACATTTAGCCGTTTTTTTAAAAATAAAGAATTGCTTTCTCCATCCAGTTTTAGGAAAAATTGTCACATCTTTTCTGAAGAGTAAAATTGCCAACTTTTCGGGAAGCCCTGCCTAATTTATAAGCTCAGCCAACTTCACCTTTGCATTGTTATACTTTTTAGCAATGACAAATTTTACACTGCCGTTACAGAAAGATATTAGTAATGCCAATAAATTGATTTTAGAACATTTTGTAAAAACCGCCGGTTTTATACCTAATATTTATAAAGTGATGGCTTATTCAGAAACAGCCCTTGCGACTTTTATAAAATTTTCGAATACTGTTAAATCCCTTTCCAAAAGAGAAACCGAGTTAATCAACCTTGTAATAAGCCAGGAAAATGAATGCCAGTATAGTTTATGTGCTCATACTTTTTTTGGAAAAATGAATGGCTATAGTGATCAACAGATAATGGAGATACGCAAAGGAAAAGCAAGTTTCGATCTAAAGTTAAATGCCCTTGCCATTATCACTAAAGAAATTGCTTTAAACAAAGGCAGACCAACTGATGAAACGCTAAAAACATTTTATAAAGCTGGCTATTCTAAAGAAAACCTGATTGACTTACTATTGGCTATGTGTGCAATAATGTGTACGAATTTTCTGAATAACCTGGCTAATATTCCAATAGATTTTCCTGACGTACCATAAGTACAAAAGAGTTTTACCGTATGTTAAATTGCTTTTTAATAAATATTATATAATCTTAAATTTAAAAAAAATGAAAAGAATACACTTTGCAGTTGCAGCAGTTGCTGTTGGTCTGACAGTATTTTCAACTGGATGCCAGAAACAATTCGAACAAAACCAGGAAAACACGGAAAATACCGTTGAAGCATTTTCGAGAAACAGTAAGCCTGTTGGGTATCTCTATACCACAACAAATGGAGAAGGAATGAACCAGGTAGTAAAATTTTCCCGCTACCCTGACGGTATGCTTTCGCAGGAAACTGCTTATGGCACAAACAGCGCCGGTGGTGCAAATGTTAATGCAGGGGGAGATGCACATGGCGACTTTGATTCTCAAGGGGCCGTCCAGATTATAGGGAACTATTTATTGAATGTAAATGCAGGTGGAAATAATATTTCAGTTTTTTCACTTGATAAAACAAATGGCAACCTAGTATTTAAAAATAATACCAGTGCTGGTGGTACACGACCAGTGAGCATCACATTTACAAAAAAATCGGGAACTACAGATGCTTATTGGGTGGTAGTAGGAAATCAATGGAACAATCCGAATGTTCAAAAAGATGGGACTGCAATAGAACGTTATCCCAACGATGCATTTCATGCACAGGATTTAACGCAGCCTGATGCTTCCGACCAAGAAAGAAATATTCGTCTTTTTTCTTTTAATGCCGCCAATGGAACTCTTACTAGTGAAAGATTACTAGACACATATGTTAGAGAAAATGGCGGGCCCACAACTGTTTCTTTTAGCGATGATGGTACCAGGCTTGCCGTAAGCACTTGGGGTATTGCACATTTTAATACAATGAGCCCCTCTCTTGAAGAACAGCATGCAAGCCGTGTTTATATTTATAATTTTTCAAATGGAAATATTTCAGGCAAACGTTTTTTTGAAGAAGAAGGCATTGCCGGAACTATTGGAATTAGTTGGGCAAAAGATAATAACACCCGGTTATATGCATCAAATTTTAATCTTACCACTTCAAAAAATATGAACAGCCTGACTGTCCTTGATGATTTGGGCAGCAGTGTTACGAAAACCGGACATCTAGCTGTTACATCTCCATCGGGCATAAATGAAGCATGCTGGACAATACTAAACCCTGCAGGAGATAAATTATATGTGGCAAGTTTTGCAACAAACCTTGTATCTTCATTTGATATTTCAGCCACTAGCACAAAGTTAATAGGTGTGGAAAAAAGAGGTGGTTTGGCTCCAGCCGGTGATTCTAAGGATATGTACGTTACACCCGACAATCAATATTTATATAATCTTGGCGCATTCCAGTCTTTTTCCATTAACCGGTTTAAAATTACTGGCAACAGCGTAAACTATAGATCGCAAACTATTTTAAATACCACTGCTTCAGGTGCAGGTATAGTTGGAAAATTTAATTTTCTTGGGCTTAACGGTTTTGACCTTTAAGTATAAGTTTCAATTAGAAGAGGCTGACTCAAAAGTCGTTAAATCGTCATTACGAGGGAGGAACGACCGAAGTAATCTGTTGAATATTAATTGTCCATTTTCTTAGATTGCTTCATTTCTTCCGAAATGACGACTTTTGAGACAGCGTCTTCTAAATTTTATAACAATTTAGAAAGATTTAATTTATTTCAGAAACCGGAAAATAACCTTGGTATTCCCCCAATCATGTATACAGATAGTTCTTGAAGAAATCTTCTTCACCTAACAACCCTTTCTTATTTTAACTCAATTACCGTAGCAAGTAAATGTACAATATGAATAAGAAGCCAGTTCCCCCGTCTCCTAGTATTGCCACAATAAAACTATGAAAAGCATAGTAAAGTTCTCATGAATTTGCATCTCATTCCTGAAAACATTCATTTCAAATAAACTCCACTTCTAGTAACTCACAATTTTTTTGAAAAAAAATACTTTGCACTGCTATACAAATATTCTTCCGCCTTTTCAACTATTCCGGCTTCTACGGGATTTTGATGAATATAATTCAATTTTTGAAAAGCAAAATATCCTCTAAAAAACTTCATTGGTTGATTATCCTGCCGCCAAAATTGAAAACCCTTCTTTCTACTGTTCTTAGCTCCTTTTTTCATAAATATTGCTAACATCAATTTTCTCCTGCTTTCTTGCTTATATTCTCTTATTACCATTCGCAGCAAGAAATGAAACAAGATAAAAAACAAACGATAAAAAATGTAAGATAGCCAAAGATTAGTAGCAGCTAATTCAAGGCAGGATACTCCCGGTCAAAGGCATATATAATGTATATCAAAAGTCATGGTTAGTCAATTTCATGCAAACCCTCCATCGCATCTGTGTTAACTTTATTAAACTATGCCATGGTCTGTACTTCTACAAACCTTGGCAATTAATACGAATTAAGGTTAAGAAAATAACTGGAAGAAAGAAAATGGTGTATCATTAATTTTACTGCCTGAAACTTATATCGAAGAAATTGAAACAAGAAAGCTAAAGCAAAGAAGTCTTGAATTAGCAGGAATAATTTAATAAATATCTACTTTTATATTAACTGTTACGACTGCTTCTTAGTATAAAAGTGGTAGTATGACTGCTATCATGAATTATTTACCCTTTAATAAAGTCATGATGGCTTCTCTCCTCCTTTTTGAAAAAGCAAGCATCTTGCCATCACTCATACAGACCATTCCCTCTTTATCTACTTTTTTAATATAATTCTTATTCACTAAATATGATTTATGAATACGTAAAAAAAAATGCTCTCCCAAAATTTCTTCATACTCGCCTAATGTTTTAGAAATAAGTATTGGTTTATGATCCTTAAAAATAAATCGGGTGTAATTATTCTCGCCTTCACAATACATAATTTCCTGTGGATCAAAAAATGACACACCATCATTTGTAGACAATGCAAGTTTAAAGTCGTCTTGAGTCTTATTCTGCAAATTAGTAATGAGGTTATTAATGAGTAGTGGTTGATTTGCATGCTGGTTTTGCTGTTTTATGATATGCCTGTTAATGGCACTTTGTAATTCGACGCTGTCAATTGGTTTTAATAAATAATCTAATGCACTAAACCGGATAGCTTTAATAGCATATTGATCGAAGGCAGTCGTAAAAATTACATCAAAATCGTAACCAGGGGCCTGGTTTAAAAAATCAAACCCGTTCATATTAGGCATTTCTATATCCAGCATAATTAATGTTGGCTTGAAAGTAATTATTAGCTTTAATGCCTCTTGCGGATTACTACAATAACATATTTCTTTTTCTAAAGGAATAAATTTTTCAATCAGCAGTTTTAATATATTACCTGCGGCCTCTTCATCATCTATTATTAATATACGTAACATAGAATTTATTGTTTGTTTTGAATGTCTATAGGCAACATAATTGTTACAGTAGTTCCTAAAGCCTCATGTTGTTCATTAACCTTGTCCACTGTATTTATATAGATATTAGCTTTATATTTTACGGATAACAGATCTGCCCGTTGTTCAGTTAGCCCTGTTCCTTTAGATTCCATTTGTGCCGCACCCAGCTTTTTAGCTTTAATGATGGCAGCCTCTTTTCTGCCGATACCATTGTCATCAATGGTTATTATCAACATGCCTTCTTCTTCCTTGCAAATAATGGAAATAAGCTTATCCCCTGTTTTGTTACGTAATCCGTGCCAGATAGCATTTTCGACATAAGGCTGAATAAGCATGGGTGGTATTGTTAAATCATCAGTATCTACATTATTATCAACCTCAATCTTGTAAGTAAATGATTGGCTGAAGCGAAGCGATTCCAGTGACAGATACAACTGGAGCATCTCCAACTCACTGTTAAACGGAATAAATTCCTTTGATGAATTGTTAAGCACCATTCGCTGGAGTTTAGAAAATTTAGACAGGTATTCATATGCCGCATCAACCTTATTAGTTAAAATACATTCCTGTATAGCATTAAGGCTATTAAAAATAAAATGAGGATTCATCTGGCTTCTCAGAGCTTCCAGTCTTGCATTTGACAGCTGCTCATTCATGCTGTACATTTCTATCTGGTTGCGCTGTAGCGTCTTTTCTGCTTCCAATGATATTATTTTATTAGCCGTAAGTGTGGCAATTGTAGTTAATATCTGCAAGTGTTGTGTTGTAAAAAAATTCCTTTCATGATGCTCACTATCAATGACACCTATCAGTTCATCATTATAAATAATGGGAACAGTTAATTCGCTAAGCCGCTCCAGATCATCAATACGATACCGGGCATCTTTTGATGTATCGGCAATTAAAATAGGCTGCCTTGTTTGCATCACATGACCAACCACACCTTGCCCCAGAGCAACATCGAAATATTGTTTTTCAAATTGCTCTACTGAATCTTTCGGCCCATAGCTGGCCCGTTGTATCATTTTTGTTTTATCCGTATTCCATAAATACATCATACAGTCAACAAAACCCAACCGGCTAATAAGATTTTCTGCTACATCCCATAACACATCATCTACACTGTGCTTATCAACCAGTGAAGAAGAAAAATAATTTACGATTTGCTCCATCTCCAACTTGCTCTTATATTGTGCAGCGCTCAGTTGCTCTACTTTTAATTTTTCTTTATCAAAGGCCCGGATATTTTTTTCTCGCCACTTAATAAATGCAAATACAAATAACACTCCACAGATTCCCATAATTAAAATAAACCACCAGGTTTTCCAGAAAGGGGGAGTGATAATGATCTTCATCTCCGTTATGGAATTGCTGAAGACACCATCTCTGTTGGCACATTTCACCTTAAAAATATACTTACCATTATTTAACTGGTTATAAATTGCTGCCTGGTTTTTTCCAGCCAGTATCCAGTCTTTGTCAATACCTTCTAATTTATAAAAGTATTTGATGCGTCTTGCCTCCCATAAATCGAGTGATGCAAATTCAATCCTTATTGAATTCTCTTTATAAGTTAGTACAATGGGGCCTTTATTGCTCAGAGAATCTATTATTTTTTCTTTTTCAAAAACACTAAACCCTGTAATCAGTACATTGGACGGAGGCTGCGATGCTACCAATGTTGATGGTGTAAAGGAAATAAAGCCATTGGAGGCTGCTATAAGTGCACTACCATTTCTTAAGTTATAGATTCTGCCGCTATAGGTATTATCTATGATCCCATCATTAATATTGTAAGTTGTAACGTCAAAATTTTGCATATTAATTTTACAAAGACCGCCACCACTGCAAACTGCCCAAACATCAGCATGTTCATCCCGCATTAACCCAAGAACAAGGTTATTCGGCAGACCATCTTTGGAAGTAATCGCTGTGAAGATATTTTTTTTAGTATCAAATATATTCACACCCATTTCTGTAGCCAGTATCAGTGTTTCTTGATTATACCTGATAATATCAAGAATGGTATTACTGCTGATGGATTTCTTATCTCGTTCATTTACAATAAATGCTTCAGTAAATTTTTCTTTACGAATATCGAATACCTGCAACCCATTTTGAAAAGTACCAACCCATATTTTGTGGTCATCTACCAGTATGCTGTGCACTCTTCTTCGAACAGACAATTCTGGATACATAAATGAATTATAATAACGCTGTGTATGTTTACTGTTGTTTATTCTTCCAAGTCCCTTCGACCAGTATGCAATCCATACATCTCCGTCACTACCTTGTTTTAGTACATTTACTCCATCGTCTTGGGTCTGGCTGGTATCTTCCCACAATTTATCGTTTAAGAGATTTAGCTTCAGTACAGAATTGTTTTGGTTGGGTGCCCATATTATATCTTCTTCATCCCGAAAAAGGGTCCATATCTGGTTGCGGCCCGAATTATCATAAGTACGCTGCTTAAATAAATAATTTTGTTTAACTTTAAAAGTGCTGTCTGTTTTTACAATCCCACCACTTTGTTCGTAATACCCAATGAGAATATTACCATCAGATAATTCAAGGAAGTCACTCACCTGACCCTTTGGGGAAAAGTCGTCTCCGCCTTTACCTAAAATATGTGTACGAAATGATTGTTTTGTCTGGTTGGTGACATTTATACCTTCGTCGCTGCCAATCAGGAGATTATTATCCTCGTCTTGTATGATACAATTTGAACCATCTCTGCCGCTGGCATGAAAAGAAGGTTCTTTTGTATTATCTATATTCACTATCGAAAAGTCATCATTTTCTGGATTATAATAAGCAAGGCCACGTCTTGGCAGACTAAGCATAATCTGGCCATCCCTTAACTGGATTACAAAACCAATGTACTCCTTCTCATTTCCATTTCTTAACTCTTTTTCAGACAGTTTATCAAACTCGTAGGAATATATTTTCTTTGTTGATAGATTGTACCGGTAAACAGTTTTAAAAGCGGTGCTTATCCATACATCGTTTGCATTTACCACAATATTACTAATGCCGGCAACGATTTCCAAGAATGAATTATGTGCAGGATTGTAGGATTTGCTATAAAGCTTTTTTTCGGTTGTATTGTAAAAACATACCCCTTCGGTTGTGCAAAGCCAGAGATTATCATCTTGGTCTATTGTTAAATTTCCTGTTTTTACACTTTCTTTAAGCCCTAATTCAGCATTCCATTTTTCAAATAGGCTTGTTTTTTCATTCAATTTAAAATATCCTTCGTGTCCGGCTAACCATATATTGCCTTTTTTATCTTCTGCAAAATGCCAGGTCCCGTTTATTTTATTTTCGGTTTTTGCATGCAGGTTATAGTTATAAAACTTTCCAGTCGTTCTGTCAAGAACATAAGGAGCACCATGGTCTGTTCCTATCCACAATCTTTTTTTACTGTCTTCAAAAACAGCACTAATCCAATCGGTTTGCAGTGCAGCTGTGTCCCGGATATCGGCCAGATAGGTTTTAAACCTAGTGCCATCATAGCGTTGCAAGCCAACCTGCGTTCCTATCCATATGAAACCTGCTCTATCTTGGCACAATGCAGTGATTTTATTATTGAGCAACCCATCTGAGATAGTAATATGCTTGAAAAGGTGATCTGTTTGCTGCGCATAGGAATATCCGTAGCCGCAAAAAACGCATATCCATAAACCAATAATAATTTTTTTACAGAAGATAATAGTGATTTATCTCAAAGTTAATCCAATATATAACCTCACCTGTTTCTTTTCCTCAATAAAACATACCGTTGCCTAATTAAGGACACTGATTTAACGGACACCATACCCATTACATAACCTGATACACCATTTGCCTCATTACCACTTTTACCGACTATAGCCAAGTTATAGTTTTACATTATAAAATTACACTATGACCACAGAGTACAGTTTATTAACTGACAAAATAAATGAGCTGGAGCAGGAAATGAAGAATACATCGATCTGGCAAAAAGAAGCACCAGGCTGGGTTAATTATTTTGAAGAAAAAATATTTGCAGATGGAAAAGATTTCGCTCAGTGGCTGCAGTATGTCTTTATACCTAACCATACACAAAAGCCAATGTACTACTCATCCATAAAAGAAAAAAAAATGATTGTGCTGCCTGCTATAAAATTCTTTGCTGCCGATGTTCGCAAAGGAAAGCTACTACAGATATTAATTGAAATAGACTCACTATTATAAATAAAAAATAAAAAAATCATCAACTAAAAATTAAAACCATGAGTAAAAAATTATTAAGTATTTCGCTTGCATGCATGATGTTAGTTTTCACTAACTGCAAAAAAGACAACTCAGTTGTTCCAGCTACAGTTGTACCAAAGGTTAAAACATTTACGATCAGTAATGGATCCACAGTAATTAATACAGTGACACTAGAGTATGACAATGCAGCCCGCAGATCAAAAATAATCTATACGGATGGCAGCTGGATTAACTTCAGCTATACTGGAAATACAATGTTACAGGAGTCATTTAACTCTGCTGGTACTTCACAAAATAAGTACACCTATAACCTGAATATTGACGGACTGGCCGATTCATACTTCGCAAACGCATCGCCAACCATTATCGTATACGAAACTTACAATACGGCAAAAAGAATACTATCCGACATTACTAAAAACAATGGGGTTATTACAAGTGAAAAATATTATATGTACGATAATCTTGGAAACCTTTCCGGGGACAGCAGTATAACATCAGCGGGTACCACTACCAAAACTTATGAATATTATAGTGATAAAATTTCAACAATTGAAAACTCCAATTTAGGGGCAAGTTATAACGGGGTGGGTAATAAAAACTCTCAAAAAAAACTAACAGTAAAAAACCCTTCAAACATTATAACGGTTTATGATTATAGTGTCCCAGAAATGGATGCACAAGGTAGAGTAACTAAGCAATCATACACAGAAGGGTTCAATACTATTTCAAGCGCCTACACCTATTATTAAATTCTTTTGATTATTATCTGATTTTTATGACTGATGATAAGTAAAACTAAAGATGTGTTTTATTGTTACTAAAATAATGAAAGCAAAATAAAAAGCAATAAGTATTTACCAATGCATAAAATAAAAAATGAAAAAAATAACAACACTGATATTGATTACACTGCTAACATCTACTGCTTTTGCCCAGGACATTACAGGGCAATGGAATGGTGTTTTAAAAGTTAATGCAACACAACTCCATGTTGTATTCAATATTTCCAAATCTGATAAAGGGTATAGCTCAACTATGGACAGTCCAGACCAAGGGGCAAATGGAATTCTTGTAACCAGCACTGCATTTGAAAACCCGCTATTAAAATTAGCAGTGTCAAATGCACAAATAGAATACAAAGGAGAATTGAAGGCGGATGAAATAATCGGCACATTCAAACAAGGGGGGCAAGAGTTTCCAATGAATTTGTCAAGAAAGATTATTGAAAAGAAAACAGTAATTCGGCCACAGGATCCTATAAAGCCATACCCCTATTATACTGAAGATGTCATTTTTGAAAATGCGAAAGCAAATATTTCTTTAGCTGGGACTTTGTCACTGCCAGAAAAAGAAGGAAATTTTCCAGTTGTTATCTTGATAACAGGAAGCGGTCCTCAAAACAGAGATGAAGAAGTATTAGGTCATAAGCCATTTCTGGTAATTGCCGATTATTTAACAAAAAATGGAATTGCAGTTTTACGATATGACGACAGAGGTGTTGGAAAATCAAAAGGTGATTTCAAAATAGCAACTACGGCCGACTTTGCAACTGATGTAGAAAGTGCAATTGCCTATTTAAAAACAAGAAAAGAAATTAACCAAAATAAAATTGGATTAGTAGGCCATAGTGAAGGTGGCTTAATTGCTCCAATGGTAGCTTCAAAATCTAAAGACATAGATTTTATTGTTTTATTGGCAGGACCAGGCATGCAAGGTGATAAAGTATTGCTTCAGCAACAGGAACTAATGGCCAAGGCTTCAGGTGGATCTGACGCAGAAATTGAAAAATCAAAAAAACTAAATACTAAGCTTTATGATTTAATTGTCAAATCTAATGACAATCAAAAATTGAAAACAGATCTGACAAGTCTGCTTAAGGAAACGCTTAGAAACGATTCGACTGCTGAAATTCCTGACGGTATGACACAAGAAGAATTTATAGCAAAACAGGTAAAACAAATTTCAGGACACTGGATACAATACTTTTTAAAATATAATCCAGCTTTGGCATTGGAAAAAGTAAAATGTCCGGTATTAGCTGTAAATGGAGAAAAAGACTTACAAGTATCGCCAAATGAAAACTTAAGTGGCATTAAAAATGCGTTGAAAAAAGGGGGAAATAAAAAAGTAACAATAATTCAATTTCCAAATCTGAATCATTTATTTCAAGAATGTGAAACAGGTTCACCCTCAGAATACGCAACAATTGAACAGACATTTTCGCCAACAACTTTAAACGAGATTACAAAATGGATAAAAACACAAACGAAATAAATTTTTTCGAAAACTGGATAGTGTAGGGTACACTAAGCAATCATACACAGAAAGGAACTACAAACTTTATAAATTTCTTTTTGAATTGAGTTAAGAAAAATAAAATATTAAAAATGCGTTTCAAAATAAATCATCAACTGTTTACATCAATAAAAAAAAAGAGGCTTTTATTTTTTGCTATAACCGTTGCTTTTTCAACCATTACATTGGCACAAACAAGTAAACCTATCACTGACTATATGGCTGTCTCCAGCCCAATAGTTTTTGATAGCAAAGCTTATTATTTAAATTGGAGTTCTCATCCTACTGCAAATTTTTACAAACAGGAATATCTTTTAAAGGGCGAGCAGGCAGGCAAATTTAAAACAATGATTTTAATAGATGCCATTACCGGAAAACAGGAGTTAAAAGATGTTGTGGCTACTAGAGTTGCAGAGCTTAATAAAATGAAAGAAACCAATCCACTAATTAATTATGAAATTATCCACAACCCCAAAACGAATGATTACATGCTGGATTTTATTTTGACGGCAAATGCAGAAGATGGCAGCATCACTATTATTGAAAGAAATGTTTATCGCTATAAAATCTTTACTGACAAGGCCGGAAATAAATCCGCAATGCTTTTTGGTGTAAGTAGCAGGGCTTATGGGTCTGATGCGGCAAAACAGTTTCTTGTTTCACTAAAACAGAATCGAAAAGATTTGATGAATAAAGTATCTCAGTTTAAAATACCCGAAATAAAAATTAAGCAATAAAATTCTACATTGGGAAATTTTACGACGAAAGAATTGTACTTGATAAATGGAGGATAATTATTTCATATAAATCGTATTTCAAAATATAATAAAAAGCTTAATGAATGTAAAAAAAACACAATCTCGTATATGTAAGCCTATCCTAATAGGTTTCTTATTGCTCTGTTGTTCTTTAGATACAGCTGCATTTACTATGGATAAAATAATTATGGTAAAAAAAGATACTATACCGGCACAGCAAGTGATTATTAAATTTTTGAAATGGTATAAAGTTAATTTAAACAAAGCCAATAATTTTCCTATTTTGATAAAGGATAGTGCTGATAATTTTATGGTTAACAAAGCAGCCTGTACTAACTACCTGAACTTTCTTAAAACAAGTGAATGTATCTCCCAAAAATATATTGAGCACTGGAGTATATATTTTAATGATAAAGCCGATGAATTAATAGAGCATCCGCTCCAGTCAGATGTTCCGGAAGGATTCGATTTTGATTTAGTATTAATTACGCAGGAGCCGGATTTAGTTTTGAACCAGATTGACCACATAAAATTTAAAACAATTTCTGCGAATGCTTCTGTTGCCTTAATAGGGTTAAAATGGCCCGGAAAAAATACTGTGGAATATGAATTCGAAATGTATAAAACAAAAGCCGGTTGGCAAATTGGTTATATTTCCACACCAAATTTTGATTAATTAAATCACCCAATTGAAAATAGCAATGACGCTGAAGATAATTATTTTCATTTTTTTTATGGGTGGTATTAAATCGCTGCACAGTTCTTTTCCTAAAAAGACCATTATTGAGCAAATGAACATTGATAAAGTTTGGTGGGATGGGTTAAGTGACGAATGGAAAACCATTTTATTGATCAATCAAAACTTTAGTAAACAACATACAGATATTTATGCAGTACAAAATGGATATGTCAACAGAATGCATACGAAGAATCAGGATGATTATTCTGAAATGAACCAAAATCTGCATGACCTAAATTCTAAGAAAGCGTTTGGACTCACCTATTATCAGTTCTACGACAGGGCTATTAAGTACAAATTTGTTACAGCAAATGATAGTATTAATCTGGCAACGTTGGGTGAACTTGAAATGATTTATATGGTGGGTGGTCCCGGAGATTTAACGCCACTTACTAAATTTCCGAACCTTAAGGTTTTGATATTAAATTCTTGTGGAACTTACGGGGTTAATCGAATTGACGGTGCATCATTGGACCTCGAACCGCTTAGTAATTTAAATAAACTGCAGGTGCTGGAATGTAATGCACATCTTTTACATTCAATAGAACCAATTAAAAATCTGACGGCCTTGCGGCATCTCCGCATCGAATCGAGCGAAGTCACAAATCTATCTCCGTTGAAGAAACTGGTTAATTTGGAGGTATTGACAGTTCGAACAAAGGCAAAAAGTGTATCTGTTATTTCGAAGTTGATCAATCTAAGGGCCCTCCATCTGAACGGCTTCAAAAAGCTTCCAAATCTCTCAAATCTGAAAAAATTGGAGAGCCTGTCTATTTGTGAAGATGAGATAGCCCTCGTTAATAGTAGCTATCGAATTAATAACCTTGGTTTCTTGACAGCTTTGAAAAATCTCAAATATCTAGATTTGAATTACACGAGTTATAGGGGAGATTTGATGGACCTGATAGATCTTCAAAATTTAAAAGCGATTACCTTGCCAGAAGTAAGTCGATATAATAGGAGCAAGTTTAAAGATCATCACAAAAATTGCCTAATCATTAATTCATATGAGTTTGAATGATAACTAAATCAATATTTTCTTTAAAGCTACCAAGCGGATTTTTAAACGAAGCTGGTAATTTTTAGTGTTATTTCACAACATGATTGCAATTCGAGTTATATAGAGAATAATGAGAGAATTACATTTGATGGCAACAAAAAGCTTTTAAGTTTTTACTCAGCCATTTCAACTTTTGGTTTAATAAAGTAATCAACACACACTCAAAATTTATTATCATTTTATCCAATTTGAACTCCTTTTAAACACACCAGAATGATGAATTCTTT
>JBDSUW010000235.1:0-3848 GCA_039927535.1 Chitinophagaceae bacterium
CATCAGCATTTGTAATTTCTGCTGCGGCCATTATATGTGCAATGTTAAGATATGAATCGGCGCTTTGAGGTTTGCCAATGCAAACAGCTTCATCTGCAAATTTTACATGTAAACTATCTCTGTCTGCAGTGGAATAAACTGCCACCGTTTTAATACCCATTTCACGACAGGTACGAATTACCCTTAATGCAATTTCTCCACGGTTTGCTATCAGAACTTTTTTAAACATAAATCAGTTGAAGTGATGAATGAGATAATGTGGTAAATGCGAATCATCAGCTTGTATTCTCCATCAATACACATTTGCCTTTTATGCAGGCTCCACTAAGAATAATGGCTGATCATATTCAACAGGTGATGAATCTTCTACCAGCACTTTTACAATCTTGCCTTTTATTTCACTTTCAATTTCGTTGAAGAGTTTCATTGCTTCAATAATGCAAACAACATTTCCCGGAGTAATGTCTGTGCCCACATCTACAAGATTTGGCTTATCCGGAGATGATTTGCGATAGAAAGTTCCGATCATCGGACTTTTAATTGTTATGGTATTTGAAGCGGGGGCTTCTTCGGCTTTTGGTGTTTGTGCTGCTTGTGCGGCCGGAGCTGCGGGAGCTACCATATGCACAGGAGCTGCATGAACAGGAGCAGATACTACCTGCGTTATATTTTCTTCTTTTTGCTTGATCGTTACTTTAAAATCTTTTTGCTCAATTGATACTTCGCCAATATTAGATTTGTTGACCATTTTAATCAACTCTTGTATTTGCTTAAAATCCATGTTTTTCAATTTAATAAACAGTTTTGGTTTTAAAATGTCAGTTTGCTTTTAAAAAGCAAAGCTAAGTTAGGGAAATAGAAATGAGAAAAATGATGATTTTTTATCGAAATAAGGCAAAATGGAGGCAAATAGAAACAAAAATGGCCAAAAATCTATGAAATCAGGCCATTTTAGTTCAATTATATATTTACGATTTTACTCTTTCTACGTACTCACCAGACTTTGTGTTTATGCGGATTAACTCTCCTTCATTTACAAATAAAGGAACACCTATGCTTGCACCAGTTTCTAGAGTAGCTGGCTTTAATGTACGGGTAGCAGTATCGCCTTTCATTCCAGGTTCTGTATAAGTAACCTTTAAAACTATTTTGTCAGGCAGTTCTGCACCCAGCACCAGGTCATTTTCTGTATTGATAAGAATACCTACTTCCTGACCTTCTTTTAAATATTGAGGAGCATCAATAGTAGTTTCCTGTAAAGCAATTTGTTCAAAAGTTTCTGTATCCATAAAACTGTAACCTGTATCATCTTTATACAAAAACTGGTATGTTCTTCTTTCAACTCTTACAGGATGAATTGTATCACCAGAATTCCATGTTTTCTCGATTGATCTGTTATTATCAACACCCTTCAACTTTGCCCACACTTTAGCAGCTGCTCTGGCAGTTTTATTTTCTCCAAACTCCACAACCGTATAAAGGCTGTTGTCAAGACTTATTATTAAACCTCTGCTGATGTCGGATGTATTTGCCATTGTTATAAAAATTTGAGGCGGCAAAGATAAGGTTCAGAAAAGTTATAGCAATAGGAAAGAATGCTCAATTTATTGGGGTGAAACAACCTGTTAATACTTATATCCATCTACAAAAGGTCTAAATCAATTTATTATACTTTCTTTGATGTAAAGAAATGAGCCATAAGTATAAAAATCGAAATGGCTAAAATCAATTAAAATAATCACATGAAACAAATAATATTGTTATTCGGTTTTATTGCTATTTCTCTTTTTTCATCCGCACAAGGCGACTCAACACTATCCCCTTCTGAAAGATTCCGTTTATTTCCACAGGCAAAATTTCTGTTGTCAGACAGTGTTACTTATTTTACAAAAGCCGATCTGAAAAAAAACAAACCGGCAATGATGATGGTATTCAATCCAGAGTGTGAGCATTGTCAGCATGAAACAGAAGAACTTACCAAAAACATCGACAAATTCAAAGGCATACAAATAGTAATGTCATCAATGGTTACTATTACAGAAATAAAAGGATTCATTGAAAAATATCAATTATCGAAATATGATAACATCATCGTAGGAAAAGATGTAAGCTATTTTCTTCCTGCTTACTATCAGTTTAATAATCTTCCTTTTCTTGCATTCTACGATAAGAAACAAAAATTAATTAGTACATTTTCCGGCTCAATGAAGATTGACGATATACTAAAGGAGTTCAAATAAATTCTTTTAAAAATTCATTTATTCTATAAATGGCATGGTTTTGACGTCCTATTATAGAATTTATGATTTTCCTACCAGACAATATAAAAAAACTATGCTTTTAATAAGAAAACTGTTGTGTTATGTTTTATTAACTATAGTTTTATCAACTGCACATAGCCAAACAATCATTGTAGAAGATTCTACTCACTTCCCCGGAACCACCGTAGTTATTCCCGGCAAACACTATGAACGGGGAGGTATACATACTTTTTTTTGGGGAACACATTACAGAAAAGAATGGGCCACACCTGCAAGAGTTTCTAATTTTTATCTTGATACAGCCAAAGGTGGTTTGCACCCCACAAAAGAAGGCGGCAGCCGCCAGACAAAAGGTTTGCGTTTAGAAGACAAAAATGGAAAAGAATATGTGTTGAGAAGTATTGATAAAGATTTTGGCAATGGACTCGATGAACAATTTCATGGCACTTTTCTCAGTCGGGTAGCGAAAGATCAGGCATCCATTGGTTATCCTTTTGCTGCTATCACCATTACGGGTATGGCAGAAGCAGCAGGTATTTATCATACCAATCCCATTATTGTATTTATTCCAAAACAAAATGCATTTGGAGAATACAATGATGAATATGGCGATCAGCTTTATCTATTAGAAGAAAGACCAGACGAAAACCAGGAAGATGTTGCCAGCTTTGGCAATGCAAAAAATGTAATCGGCACTGAAAAATTATTTGAGAAAATATATGCTGATAATGACAACAAGGTGGACCAAATAGCATTTGCAAGAGTAAGATTATTTGATATGTTAATAGGCGACTGGGGAAGGCATGGCGATCAATGGCGATGGGCAGAATTTGAAATTGATAAACAAACCATTTATAAGCCTATACCTAGAGACCGGGATCAGGCATATACAAGAATTAATGGGTTCTTCCCCAATCTTGCTGCCGGTCCGTTGAAACAAATACAAGGTTTTAATGATGATATTAAGAAAATAGGAAAATTCAACTTCGCTGGTCGAAATCTTGATCCAATTTTTACCAATGAACTTACAAAAGAAGTATGGCTGCAGCAGGCAAAAGAATTACAATTAGTTTTAACCGACGAAGTAATTGAAAAAAATCTCCGTTTATTACCTCCCACTCATTTTGCTATTTCAGGAGAAGAAATTATTGCCAAATTAAAATCTCGCAGAGAACATTTACAAGAATATGCCAGTGATTATTATGATTACCTCGCCACAAATGTTGATTTGTTAGGTTCTGATAAAAAAGAATCAATTGAAATTAAAAGATTATCTGCCACAGAAACAGAAATAAACATTTACAAGATCAACAAAGAAGATGAAGTAAAGAAAGAACCATTCTACAGCCGCATATTTAATTCAGCCGAAACAAAAGAAATAAGAATTTACAGTTTGGATGGTGCAGACAAGGTTATTTCAGCTGGTAATGAAGAGCAAAATATTCTTATCCGCATTATAGATCCGCTTGCAACAGACTCAATTGCTTTAACAAAAAGCAATCGCTTGAAAGTGTATGCAGGCAAAAAATATGAATTGGATACGGCACATGAAAAAAGTTTAAAGATCGGCATCACTCCTCTGCTTAC
>JBDSUW010000236.1:0-5855 GCA_039927535.1 Chitinophagaceae bacterium
ACAGTACAGAAATTGCAACAACACTGGATTGCCTGTATGGTAAATATTTTGAACAGTATAGTAAAGTGTACCTGCGGGATAGTGTGGTAGTGATAACCACTAAAGGCGATACATTAAGAAGCCCTGACCTTTGGTGGGATCAGAACAAGAAAATATTTTATACTGATAAATATGCCATCTATAAAAGTCCAGGCAAAAACATATATGCTGGTAAAGGCCTTGTAGCTACACAAGACCTGAATAGTGTGATATTTAATGACCCAACTGGAACAGTAGAGGGTTCTGAAAGTGGGTTTTCGAAATAAATTTAGTTGCTATTTATAATTTACAATCTGTCGTCTTTCCGGCCTTGAGCCGGAATCTTTTCAGAATGTAATTGGAGAAAAACATATGAAAATTGTTTGGGAAAGACTCTGGGTCAAGCCCAGAGTGACAAACTTTTCTGAAAGTCATACCGGGCTTGATCCGGTATCTTTTTCAAGAGTAAATTGGAAATAAAAGAAATTCAGTTTTCTTATCTTCACTTCAAATCAATTGCTATGTCATTTAAAAACAAAACTGCGATTATTACAGGTGCCACAAGAGGGATAGGAAAAGCAATAGCCTTAAAACTGGCAAGTGAAGGAGCGAACATTGTTGTAGCATCAAAAAGTGTAACAGAGAATCCTAAACTCGGTGGCACTATATATTCCGCAGCAGAAGAAATAGAAGCAGCCGGTGGAAAAGCCCTGGCTGTACAATGCGATATTCGATTTGAAGACCAGGTACAAAATGTAATTGACAAAGCAATAGAAACATTTGGTGGTATTGATATCTTAATCAATAATGCATCAGCCATTAATCTTACAACCACGGAGAAAACAGAACCCAAACGTTTTGATTTGATGCATGACATCAATGTGCGGGGAACTTTTTTTGTAACAAAGGCGTGTGTGCCATATTTGAAGAAAGCAGAGAATCCACATATACTTACCTTATCACCACCAATAAATTTAGATCCAAAGTGGTTTGAAAATCATGTAGCTTATACTATTACTAAATACAGCATGAGTATGATGACACTGGGTTGGGCAAAAGAATTTAAGAAAGACAGGATAGCGGCTAATGCACTCTGGCCAAGAACAACTATTGATACAGCTGCAGTAAGGAATCTATTAGGCGGAGAAATTTTAGCGAATATGAGTCGAACGACTGATATACTTTCTGATTCGGCATATTACATATTGCGCCAGCCTTCCGGCGAATGCACCGGTAATTTATTTATTGATGAACAGGTATTGGCAAAAGAAGGAATTACCGACTTGGCAAAATATTCTGTTGTGCCGGGAGCACAGTTGTACACTGATTTGTTTGTGTAACTATGATTAGCTTATAGAGATAAATAAAAATTTCTCATCTCATCGTAAAGGAGCAACAGTTATAAATCAATTGATAAATTTTTCTTTGAGTCTATGCGGCTTTGCTAGAAAGTTTTTTTGCTAACTTTAACTTTATGCTACTGTATCCGATAAGTTTTCCAGTCTGTTCTCAGGCCGCATCTGCGGAAACAACAACACATCCTGAATAGAAGACTGATTGGTCAATAACATACAAAGCCTGTCAATCCCAAAACCAATACCCGAAGTTGGCGGCATACCATATTCCAATGCTCTTAAGAAATCATAATCAATAAACATAGCTTCATCATCACCTCTTTCCATTAGTTTGGCCTGTTCTTCAAAACGTTCTCGTTGATCTATAGGATCATTTAATTCGCTGTAAGCATTCGCTATTTCTTTTCCGTTGATGATTAGTTCAAAACGTTCTACCAGTCCATGTTTATCACGGTGCTTCTTTGTAAGCGGACTCATCTCCACCGGGTAATCAATAATGAATGTTGGCTGCACATAATTCTTTTCACATTTTCCTCCAAATAGTTCATCAATCAGTTTGCCCTTGCCCATGGTGTTATCCACCTGAATATGTTGTTGCTTACATACGGAACGAAGCTGATCTTCATTCATTTTACTTACATCAGTACCTGTATGTTCCTGTATCGCATCATAAATGCTGATACGTTTAAATGGTGCTTTGAAGGAAATAGTCTGAGTGCCAACGTTTACATCTGTTGAACCGCAAACATCCATGGCCGCTTTTTCCAACAGTTGTTCGGTGGTTTCCATCATCCAGAAATAATCTTTATACGCTGTATAAAATTCAAGAATGGTAAATTCAGGATTATGGGTACGATCCATTCCTTCATTTCGGAAGTTGCGGCTGAATTCATACACCCAGTCAAAACCACCGACGATCAGTCTTTTTAAATACAATTCATTGGCAATACGTAAATACAAAGGAATGTCCAATGCATTATGGTGTGTCATGAACGGCCTTGCTGCCGCACCACCAGGAATACTTTGCAGCACAGGTGTATCAACTTCCAATGCGCCATGATTATTTAAAAAGGCACGGATGGAGTTCACCAGCTTTGTTCTTTTGATAAACGTTTCCTTTATTGCAGGGTTAATAATAAGGTCTGCATATCGCTGACGGTATTTGAATTCAGGATCAGTAACTGCATCAAAAGTTTGTCCTTCTGCTTCTTTTACAATTGGTAGCGGATGTAAGGACTTGCTTAATAAAGTAAGTTCACTTACATGCACAGAGGTTTCACCTGTTTTGGTAATAAACACTCTGCCTTTTATACCAATGATGTCGCCAATGTCTAACAATTTTTTCCAAACGATATCATATAAAGTTTTGTCTTCGCCGGGACAAATCTCATCTCTTTTTATATACAGTTGAATACGGCCTTTCGAATCCTGTAGCACACAAAAATTGGCCTTGCCCATATCTCTAACACTCATAATGCGGCCTGCCAGGCATACATCAGCGAATTCTTCTTTTTTTTCTTCGGTGTAGTTTGATTTAATATCTGTTGAAAAAGCATTTACCGGAAACAAAGGAGCTGGATATGGCTCGATGCCCATCATTATCAGTTCTGCCAGTTTTTCCCTGCGAAGTTGTTCCTGTTCCGAAAGATGTTGTGTGCTCATGAGTATTCTAAATGGTAAAAAATGTAGCCCTGGGGCAAGTGACAAAGGTACTGTTAGCCATTGAAAGAGAAACCCCATCTCTAATAAGATGGGGTTTCTCTTTGATTTGAAATCAGAGAGATAAAATTATTTATTATTAAGTAAAAAACCGACTTTGATTGCAAAAGTCCTGCTTTTCAACTCGTCGGAAGGGCTTATTACTTGCTTTGTATCAGGAATTAGATTTCTTAATCCGTAATTATAACTAAACGACAGGAAGCAATTCTTTTTGAGTTCTACACCCGCAAGCCCTGTAGCACCATAATCAATACCTCTTAAAACTGCTGCTCCTTCATTACCCAAAATCAGGTTGCTTTCTACTTTTGTTGAGCCGGTTTCTACTACAGATTTAGAAGGCAGATTTAAGCTAACAGACGGCCCAAGACCTATAAAAAAACCTACTCCGCCTGTTTTACTGCTAGTGTGATACAGAAAATTGAAAGCAAATTCTGCATAACGCAATGCATAATATTCTTTTTCATTCATTGTCTCAATAGTTACAGCACCTTTCTGTACGTAATTAACGCTTGGGCGAAAACTAAAATTTGTTTTACCTATAGGCATATCTACCACCATGCCTGCAGTCAGGCCGGTTCTTGATTGGTAGTCTGTATTTTTCCCGTTTAAATTGCCTGAAAAATTTGAAATGGCGATACCGGCTTCTAAACCAACTTTTGCCTTTTGAGCTACCGCAGGCAATTGCAGGTACAGCATAATTACTGTTAAAATAAATAAGACTTTTTTCATATTAGTTTTTTTGGTTTACCTAATCATCTCGCTTTTCGGTATAGGCGCCCTACTCTTTCCAGGATTTTCAGGTTCTCCTTTCTTTCTTTTCTAAAGGGCCTTAAAAATAGGCTTTTTGCCAGATATTTTATTCAAACTGGCCCATAAAGATATTTATTTCTCATATGAATAATTTAATAGCAGTTATAAATTAATTTAAAATACTATAGCTGGCTGCTTTTTACAACAGTTGTTCTGTTGTTTCCATCATCCAGAAATAATCTTTATACGCTGTATAAAATTCAAGTATGGTAAATTCAGGATTATGCGTTCGATCCATTCCTTCATTGCGGAAGTTGCGGCTGAATTCATACACCCAGTCAAAACCACCAACAATACTTTAAATGACTTGCCTCCGAAGCAGTATTTTCAGTAGAAAGGCAATTGCGAAGGGTGGCAAAGGTACTGGATAGGGTGCAGCAGGCAAAGACAAAAAACTTACTTAGTGAGCGGCTTATTGATTGTTTAAATAGGAGTCAAGAACTTGCCGGGCCTTTTGCCAGTCTTCTTGGTTTTGGTTTATTGTAAAGATGGGTCTGTTTCTGGTTCCAGCAATAATGCTACCTACTGCGGCACCTGCGGGAATGCCCAACAATAAACCGGCAGCAATTCCTTCACCTGCGGTATAACCAAATATTAATGCGTCCGGCTCGGCAGTTGCGGCTCCAATTATAGCAAATGCGGCTCCACCAATAAGTGATGTAATGAGTACAGTATGGCCGAAGGAACGCCTCAATTTTATAGTTGTTATTTTAGAAACTGGTACCTCAACAGATTTATTTTTTTGAAAGATAAAAATTGAATTGTCTGTTGTTTGCGTAAGAAACCCAGTGTAACTTTTTTTGCCCTTTTCATCAAAAATGCGAACAAAGGTTTCTTTGCCTGTTTTTTTTTCTGCTTTCTGTGCTGAAAGCTGCATTGAAATTGTCAGGAGTAGTAAAATGGTTAATGGCTTCATGATTTTGTATTGTGGTTTATAAAGGTATAGAAATTGATAAGGAAGGAATTGGTTTATGCATTAAACTGATTATTGGCGAATGCATATCCCTTTGATCTATCAGAGTCATTCTCATTGCCCTTTTTTTATTTTTTTTAGCAGAAATAAATAGCGGTATACTGATTATTGCTGAGGCTAAACCGCCAATTGCAAGTACAGGTAAAAAGTCTAAATCAATATTACCAGGTGCGGCAATCGCAGCGCAGGTAGCAGCAACTCCAAGTAAAATAAATCCCCCGATTTTCTGTGTTTTACTTTTTTGCAGATAATCAGACTTCGTAAGGGGTATATTTTCGATTTGCTGACCAAATACATTTAGCGTCATAGCGATTACAATGACGAATAAAATATTTTTTTTCATGATTAAGAGGTTTGAGTGATTAAAAATATTTAGGTTCCCTGAACTCCCTTTTTTAATAATCAGCAAGATATTTTCTTATTTAGTTGATCATAAATTGAATTTTGCATACCTGACTTATCAATTTGCATTTTTTACTTAATAGCAGCTATTATTGCAGTTTTGAAGAAAATGAGGTAACTTTTATTCCCGATTACTGGTTTATCCCGGTTTATTTGAAAGAATGCTGTACCGTTTGCTTTAGCGCATTATAAAACCCATTGGGTTATTTTGATTCAAAACTAATTTTCACCATATGATTATTTAGGAAGTTATAAATTTATTTTAAACGCTAAGGAGGGAACATGATTTATTCTGAACCCGTTTTTTTGCAATGCATGTAAAGGGTCATTCTTAATGGCAATTGCCAATCTTTTATTCTTACGGGCGGCCACACGAAAAGGAAAAGAAATAAGTAATAATCCACCTCCTGCAATCATTAATGCATTCCCGTTTTTTGCATTCGTTTCATTGTAACCTGTGCCGCCCGACAGTCCATCCTCAAACTCTGATAGATACATGATGCCACCAATAGTACAAAGTAGGGTTCCCGAAATACCAGTAACTAATGCGATAGTGTTTTGTCTCTTACTTTTTTGAA
>JBDSUW010000237.1:0-54858 GCA_039927535.1 Chitinophagaceae bacterium
ATAAAAGAGGGAAGCAATTAAAAACTGCTTCCCTGACAGGCTGGCTTAAGCCGCCTAAAATACAAATGTATTAAATCAGATTTAATTAGGAATTAAACACAGAATCTACTGAGCTTGTCGAAGTATCAGCATTTGCGTTTTGTCATTCTGAGCGAAGCGAAGAATCTCAAAGAATAAAAATTTTGAGATACCTTCCCGAATAAAGTTCGGGACAGGCTATTCGTCGGTATGACAAAAATGGAATTTCATTTCTTCCCACTAATCAAATAATACCCAAAATGCTTTCGGTACAATCCTAATATCATTCCCAACACCGGAGCATACACATTATGCCATCTTTCTTTTTTTAGTTGCAGGCTTTTGTTTCGCCAGAACTCGGTTACAAAGAATTTAATTGACGTCCATGGCACATAAGCAACAGAGGGAGCAATCCGCATACTTATCTCTTCTACTTTAATATCTGTTAAGCCATATTTTTTAAGATTGGCTTCAAACTCATTGATATTGGCAAAAGAGGGCAGTGCCCAAAACGTAATTATCTTTTTATAAATGTAATTGAAGAGCCATGGATGTTTGTTGTTGTGTTTTAGAAAACCATCTCCAATACAAAACCGACCGCCGGATTGTAAAACCCTTGTCATTTCTTTAATAAATAATTCTTTAGCTGATCCATTTGCATGACAGGCACTTTCCATTGCATAGGCATGGGAAAATGTTTCATCTTCAAAATCCAGTTTCTCGAAATTATTATTTACCAGTTCAACTTGAGCTTCCAATTTATCCTTATTAATCAACTCTCTTCCTTTTGCAATTTGTGTGTCCACAATGGTGATGCCCGTAATTGTTGCAGCAGAGAATTTTTTGGCTGCATGTCTGGCAACTGTCCCAACTCCACAACCAAGGTCTGCAATTGTTGCTTTTGAACCGTTAGCAATCTTCAGCCGATTTAGAACTTCTTCATTCATATTTTCTAGCATTTTCTCTTGGAAGAATATATCCCTGAAAGATCGACAATAACCAAAATGCATATTGAAATTCCTGCTCCACATTTCATAATCCGGACCTGCTACATCATAATATTTCTCGATTTCGGAATACCTTTTGTCTTTTGGTAGGTAAATTGCTTTGTATTTTTGAGGAGCAGCGGTATGATTAAGAGCGCCCATAAAATGTGGGTTTATTTGATAGCACAAAGATAAATATTTATTTACAGTATTTTCAATAATTATTGAAAATACTGTAAATTTGTATTACAAAATCAAACAATATGAAAGTCGTAATTGTCGGTGCAGGATTCGGTGGTTTAAAATTAGCAAGAAAACTCAACAACAAACCTGGTATTGAAGTAATCCTGATTGACCGTTTTAATTATCACCAGTTCCAGCCATTGTTTTACCAGGTAGCCACAGCCGGTCTTGATGCCAGTAATATTTCATTTCCACTTCGTAAAGTATTTCAGAAAAGTAAGAATGTAAGAATCAGGCTCTGTAATCTTTCAGAAGTAGTTGCTGCTGAAAACAAAATTATTACAGATGTGGAAGAGATAAGTTATGATGTGTTGGTGCTGGCAACAGGAGCTGACACTAATTTCTTTGGTAATAAAGAACTGGCTGCTCATGCATTCCCCATGAAATCAACAGTGGAAGCATTGCAAATACGTTATAAATTGCTCCAGCTATTTGAAAAAGCACACAGTGTAAAAGATAAAGACGAATTACAACAATTAATGAATTTAGTAGTAGTAGGCGGCGGACCAACAGGAGTGGAGGTGTCTGGTGCATTGGCAGAAATGAAAAAATATGTGTTGCCAAAGGATTTTCCTGAACTTGACTTCTCAAAAATGAATATTTATTTATTGGAAGGAGCTGATAGAACGCTAGCAGCTATGAGTGAAAAATCCTCGCAGCAATCATCCAAATATTTAAACAAGCTGGGAGTGACAGTGATGACAAATACATTAGTGAAAGATTATGATGGACAAAATGTTCTTTTACAAAATGGAGTAAAGATACCCGCATCAACCGTTATTTGGGCTGCTGGGATTAAAGGAAATGTTCCTGATGGTATTGATAATTCTTTAATTGTAAAAGGAAACAGAATCAAAACCGACAGACGATGCCTGATACATGGAACAAATAATATTTATGTAATAGGTGACCTTGCTTATATGGAAACGCCAAAATTTCCCAGTGGTTTACCACAAGTGGCCCCGGTTGCCATGCAACAGGCAGAGCTGGTAGCCGATAATTTGCGGTTGATCGAAAGAAAATCTAATCCTGATAGCCAATATGAATTTGAATACAGAGATAAAGGTTCAATGGCAACTGTAGGCCGCAATCTTGCAGTGGTGGATATTCCTAAACCTAAATTACATTTCGGGGGATTTTTTGCCTGGCTTATCTGGATGGGTTTGCACCTGATGCTTATATTGGGAGTTAAAAACAGGTTCTTTGTTTTCTTTAACTGGCTATACAGTTATATAACTTACGACCAGAATTTGCGGTTGATATTTAAAGAGTCTGACAAAAGTGAAGAAACTAAAGCCTTGTAAGAATTTTTCTGGCTCTTGATTTAAAAGCGGCTGTTTCATAATCCCAGCGGTCCTCAATTATTGTCTTTAGTTCAGCATTGATCTCAGGATATTCTTTTGATAAATTTTCCAATACTCCCAACGAAAAAGCTTTGATAGCTGGTTTCTCTGTAGGGGATATGATAAAATTGAAGCAGATATTCATTACATCTCCCTGATATTTTTCTGGAATTTTTATTTCTTCCAATAAGCGGATCGTATTACGCTTTACCGCATCATGCAAATTCTTTTTTTGTAAGTTTTTTAATAATTTTCCCAGATGTTTATTAATAAAGGAAGGATTAGCAATGGCGGTATAACTTAATGGCCATCCAGAACGTTGATTAATTAATTTATCATCACCTAAAAATAAAGCCATCAATTCATCAAAGCGGGACTGGTTGCCACCAATCCATTTTACAATTTCGTCGCAATTAACCTTTGTATGTTCAGAAAGGATCTTTTCTTTAAGCTGCATTAATTCTTTATGTAATTTTGACCAACCATCATTGTTTCTCCATTGGTTAAGCTATCACTGGTTAGTTTTATAATGTGGCTTCTTATTTTTACGCCACGGCTGCTTTCAGGAATCTGAATAATTTTTACACTACCGGGTTCTATGTTTTCCAATGTATAAAAATCAGTGCGGTATTGTTTATCGTCTGCTGTTAATATGTTTACTTCCATAAAAGCATTTTGAATAGTAATATGTTGAAGTATATTTTTTACAGTAACTGTAGCCTCGCTAAAGCCATCGCCTGTAATGCGGGGAGTTAATTTTGCTTTTGAAATAAGATACCGATCAATATTTGAAAGAATTTTTTTTATATCATTATTTATTGAAGTGTCAATAGTTTTTGGAATTGCTTGAATGGTGTCAATAACTGACTCTTGAACTGCAGAATCATATGGAAGAGCTTTATCAATAACTTCTGGCTTTTCCTTTTTTGTGGTATTATCTCCGCAGGATAATAGGAAAATTGTTGCTATTGCCAGAATTGGTATTCTTTTCATTGGACAATTATTTATCTTCAAGCTAAGCAAATATGATTAACTTATTCTACTTGACTTTTTATACTTGTATGAAATTCAGGCATGCACACAAAAATAATATCGTATTTCTTATAATATATATTATGTTAACCAACTAATGTATCTGTCAGTCAGCCCGTTGCATAATTTTGAGAATAGTTATACACTATAAATAAAGAAACCCCAAATCTTTCGATATTGGGGCTTCTTTCTAATATTATAAAGATTATTTGTCTTTCTTAAGAGTTGGTATTGCATTAACTGTATCATATAAGTCATTCCATTTCTTCTCTTCTGCTGTGTATTTTGTAATATCAGCGGGTTTGCCTTTAGACTGAATTCTTTTAAACATTGCAATCTCAGACAAATAATTAATAGCCTTTTTATATTGTTCTTTATCTCTTATTTCAAGGCCGTTGTTTACTTTTAATCTTGCAGCAAACATTGCAGCTGCCTTTTCATATGGTTCTTTTGCTTTTTCAAGTTCTTCTCCATATTGTGCATCCAACTGGTCTCTTTTTGCCACATCTTCTTTAGAAGCCATTGTACCTGGCTTTGTCCGAGTCTTCATATCAGCTATATGTGCTAATCTTGCATTATTAATTTTTGTGGCTTTATTAATAAAATGATCGCCAATATATAAATAAGAAATTTCAGATTCAGGTTTAGCGGCCGCCGCTTTCATAAAAGAATTTACCATAGTTTTTTCTAATTCAGCAGCATTGGAAGGCATAACTGCACCTTCTTTATCTGAATTCAACGTATCATAGATAATTTCTCCCATTATCTGGTTTGCCTTATAATTAGTAGGATCAGTAACAAGTACTTCATCCAATGCTTTCTTTTTATTTTCAAATCCTTCAGCAAGTCCAACAGCAAAATCTACCTTGTCATAAGTAAAGAACTCACTTTTCGGAAAGAGCTCAGCGCCAAGTATTTTGTACTTTTCAAAAGATGACATATCCTTTTTTTCGATTGCATAACTAACCATATAACGGTAAATGCTTTCAAAACCTTCACCCGTTATTTTAGCGTCAGCTAAACGACTATAAAACTTTGCAGCATCATCTCTGTTGTTGCTTTTTTCAGCAGTAATGCCTGCAAGAATTAAAACATTGGTATCAATGGGGACAGTAAGTATCTTAAGCCCAAGTAAAACATCAGACATTTCGACTGCATTCTTTAGTTTTTCATATGCTGGCTGCCAATTGCTTTTGGAATAATCATCATAGCCTGTTGAATAAAAAGTTGAATACAATTTAACAGGTCCATTCTGGTAAACTGGATCTGTTGCTAACGACATAGTAGCATCCATTTCCCGATATTTTTTGAAAGCGGCAGCAGCCTCAGCAGCATATTTGGCACCATCAGGTGTGCTTTTTACAGCATCACTTGAAGCCAAACTGGCATATATAGCTGTTTTCAATATATATGCTTCTGCATTACCCGCAAATTTTGCGTTTGTAATCGCCTTTTCAAAATCAGTTTTGGCCTGTTCAAACTTATTTAAAATCAAAAGATTTTTAATGTCGCTGTATTTCTGAGAAGTTGCACTAAGTGCTGCCATACAAATGGCCGAAAATAAGATGAATTTTTTCATTTCAGATTGTGATTATTTAATTAAATAGATTATTCGTTATTGTTTTCCGTAGATGGAATTTCTCCCTGTTGCGTTGCGTTGTCATTTTCTACAGTCCCGGTTTCTTCGTTTTCTACCTCGCTTTGATCATCAATCTTAGTTATTGCTGCTATTTCATCTCCTTCATCTAACCGAATCACTTTTACACCTTGTGTAGCCCTTCCCTGTTCGCTAATCCCACTCACTGGCATTCGGATAGTTACGCCACTTTTACAGGTAATCATGATATCCTGCTTTTCTTCTACAGCAAGCATTCCAATCAAAGCTCCAGTTTTTGCAGTAACGTTGATTGTTTTAACGCCTTTACCTCCACGGTTTGTGTATCTGTATTCGTCTACCGCTGTTCTTTTTCCATAACCTTTTTCACTAACTACCATTACTGTTTTATTACTATCCGTAGGATTAACACAAATCATGCCTACTACTTCATCATTATCATCATCCACATGAATACCGCCAACACCAATTGCTCCGCGGCCAGTTGCTCTAACTTTTTGTTCAGAAAAGCGAATTGCACGGCCACTTTTTACTGCCATCATTATTTCACAATTTCCATCGGTCATTCTTGCTTCTATCAATTCATCTCCTTCAATAATATTAATAGCATTAACACCGGTTTGTCTCGGACGGCTGAAATCTTCTAATGCCGTTTTTTTAATAATTCCTTTTTTAGTACAAAGTACAATATTGTGAGAGTTTACAAATTCTTCGTCTTTCAGATCTTTTACATCCAATATAGCTCTTACTTTATCGTCAGGTGGCAACTGCATCAGGTTTTGAATAGCTCTTCCTTTACTTGTTTTTTCCCCTTCGGGAATTTCATACACATTCAGCCAATATACTCTTCCTTTTTCGGTAAAGAAAAGCATAGTATGATGCGTAGATGCTACAAACAGATGTTCAATATAATCTTCATCTCTTGTTTTTCCACCCATTACTCACCTGCCACCACGGCGTTGTGATCTGAACTCATCTGCCGGTGTACGTTTGATATAACCAAGATGTGATATGGTGATAACAACATCTTCTTCTTTGATCAGATCTTTTATTTTTACTTCGTCATCGAGATAAGTGATCTCCGTTTTTCTTTCATCACCAAACTTTTCTTTTATTTCCAGTAGTTCTTTTTTAATAACATCAAACCTCATTCCTTCATTTGACAAAAGTTCATTAAGATGTGCGATCAGTTTCATTAATTCATCAAACTCTTGTTTGATCTTATCTCTTTCCATTCCGGTCAACCGCTGTAAACGAAGTTCCAGAATTGCTTTGGCCTGAATTTCATCCAGTCCCCAACCTGCATTTACCAAATTGTCTTTTGCAATATCAGGTGTGGCAGACGAACGGATCAACGCAATTACTTCATCAAGATGATCAAGAGCAATCAAATACCCTTTTAATAGGTGAGCCCTTTTCTCTGCTTCCCTTAATTCATATTTGGTTCTGCGAACAACTACTTCGTGACGGAAATCTACAAACTCACTAATCAGGTCTTTCAGGTTCAATGTTCTTGGCCTTCCTCTTACAATCGCCACATTATTGATACCGTATGATGTTTGCAGATCAGTCATTTTGTACAACTGATTTACAATTACATTGGCAATAGCATCTCTCTTCAGGTCAATTACCAGCCTTGTCCCTTCTTTGTTATTTGATTCGTTATTTACATGAGCTATTCCTTCTATCAGCTTGTTATTCACCAACTCACCAATTTTATTGGTTAGTGCATCTCGGTTTACCTGGTAAGGAACTTCAGTAATAATAATTTGTTCTCTGCCACTTGCTTTTGCTTCGATCGTCAGTCTTCCTCTTACCACCACCCTTCCGCGACCAAAATGTAAACCAGCCTTCACCCCTTCCATTCCGTAAATAATTCCACCCGTTGGAAAGTCTGGAGCTTTTACATGCTCTATCAACTCATCAATCGTTATGTCATTGTTGTCGATATAAGCGATGCAGCCATCAATTACTTCAGATAAGTTATGCGGCATCATATTCGTAGCCATGCCCACTGCAATACCGCTGGAACCATTTATTAGTAATTGCGGTATTCTTGAAGGTAATACCGTTGGCTCTGTTTCAGAATCGTCAAAGTTGGGTTGAAAATCAACTGTATCTTTTTCAATATCATCGAGCATATGCTCCGCCAGTCTATCCAACCTCGCTTCTGTATAACGCATAGCTGCAGGGCCGTCACCATCCTGGTTACCAAAGTTACCCTGGCTGTCAATCATTGTATACCGCATACTCCATTCCTGTGCCATACGAACCATTGCATCGTAAACAGATGTATCACCATGTGGATGATACTTGCCCAACACTTCTCCCACTATACGGGCCGATTTTTTATATGGTTTGTTGAAATGAATTCCTAGTTCATTCATTGCATATAATACACGACGATGAACAGGTTTTAATCCATCTCTTACATCAGGTAATGCCCGGCCAACGATCACTGACATTGAGTAATCAATGTAAGCAGTCTTCATTTGTTCTTCGATGTTGACGGGAATTATCCGGTTACTGTCATTCGTTTCAAGCGGTGTTGAGTTATCTTCCATCGTTGTTTATCCTTCTAGTTTTTGCTATGAAATTTATATGCCTCAAACGACCTTTTTTAGGTCTATTTTTAATGTCAGCAAATCTAACTTTTCCGGACTTGAAAACCTGATAAATAATTATTTTTTTTAGCCTTTTTATCCACTAATGTGGAATAGTTAAGTAGTTGAGAAACAAGGTGTTTTTCATTGTTATTTTTACCACCTATTTTTGATTTTTTCGTGTTAATTTCCATCTTTTACAATCAACTTGAATATGAAGTCAATATTATTATTTGGAGCCGGAAAATCAGCCACCGTTTTAATTGATTATTTATTAGAAAATGCTATCAATGAAGATTGGCATTTGACAGTTGTTGATGCAGATTTAGCACTGGCCCAATCAAAAATTGGGAAGGCACAAGCTGCCACTGCTATTTCATTCGATATAAATAATACCAGTGAGCGGATACGTTATATTGAAAAGGCTGATATAGTTATTTCTATGCTCCCTCCTTTTCTTCATATAGAAGTTGCAAAGGATTGTGTAGCCTTTCAGAAGAACCTGCTTACCGCTTCGTATGTTGATGATGCGATAAGAGAGTTACAGCATGATATTGAAAAAAATAAACTGCTTTTCCTTTGTGAAATGGGGCTTGATCCTGGAATAGATCACATGAGTGCAATGAAGATCATTGATGAAATTCATGCAAAGAATGGGAAGGTAATTTCCTTCCAATCACATTGTGGTGGATTGGTGGCGCCAGAAAGTGATGATAATCCCTGGCATTATAAAATAAGCTGGAATCCCAGAAACATTATCATGGCAGGAAAAAGTGGAGCACATTATAGAGAAAATGGCGAAGAAATTAAACTGAAATACGAAGAACTTTTTACCGCAGACAGATTAGTAGAGATCCCAGAAATCGGAACATTGAGTTGGTACCCAAACAGGGATTCGTTAAGCTATACTTCACTCTATGGTCTTGAAGATGCTCCAACATTTATCAGAACAACATTGCGGCATCCAGATTTTATGTATGGCTGGAAAAATGTGATTGATTTGAAACTTATTGATGAGGAACTTCAATATGAAACAGATGGAAAAACTTTGCAAGCCGTATTTAAAGAACATATGGATAAAAATGGTTTTGGTGAATGGCTTACACAGCAATTAACTGAACGCTTCGAAGAAACCAAAGGGATGATGGAAACACTTATGAAATTAATGGAGGCAGAAAATGAAGCGGAAAAAACAGGCAAGAATATACCAGAGAAATTTATGACTGCAGATGCTAAAGGAAATCTGGAAGAAGTGGAAATTGACGAAGTAAAAAATAAGGCTGCATCTATTTTAGCACATAAGATGCATGAAGCAAATCTCACCTTAAAACAACTTTTCTTTCTGGGATTGGATGATAAGGACACTGAAGTAAATAAAGGGTTATGCAGTGCTGCGGATATATTACAGTTTGCTGTTGAAAAAAAATTAGCTCTTCGTCCTTATGATAAGGATATGATTGTGATGCTGCATGAAATCGAATACGAATTGGATGGAAAGAAAACAATTATTAAAAGTTCATTGGTTGTAAAAGGAGAAAATGGTTTAAGAACCGCCATGGCGAAAACCGTTGGGTTGCCTTTGGGAATTGCCGCCAAGCATATTTTAAACGGGAAAATAAAGCTAACGGGATTGCATATTCCTACCGTAAAAGAAATTTATGAACCAGTGCTTGCGGAATTGGAAGCGTACAATGTAAAATTTGATGAAAGGATAAATCAGTAATATGAAAAGGTTACTTATAGAACCTTCAGCCAAGTAACAGGTTCTTAAAATCTCCTATTCCTTCTGTTGCCGGTTTTTCAATCAATGTCATGTTCTTCATTGGTAAAGTATAGGGAATCTTTTTATCAATAATATACTTTGGAGTGTTTGCCGAAACATAATTAACTAATCCTGCTGCCGGATAAACGGCCAGCGAAGTACCAACCACTGCAAATACATCAGCCGTATAAACTACTTCCACAGCCTTTTCCATCATCATTACTGGTTCCCCAAACCAAACAATAAAAGGCCGCAACTGTTTACCATCCGCCGCCATATCTCCCAGTTTCATATCTGCTCTTATTTCTGAAATCAGTTCATCATCCCACTCACTCCGCATTTTAAATATTTCTCCATGCAGATGCAGAACTTTTGTAGAACCTGCTCTTTCATGTAAGTCATCAATATTTTGTGTAATGACAGTTACATCAAAATCAGTTTCTAATTCTGCTAAACCAATATGTGCTGCATTCGGTTTTGCATCAGCTACATTCCTTCTTCGTTCATTATAAAAATTAAGAACTAATTGAGGGTCTTTTTGCCATGCTTGCGGCGTTGCCACATCTTCTACATTATATCCTTCCCACAAGCCATCGCTATCTCGGAAAGTTCGTAAACCGCTTTCTGCACTGATGCCGGCACCAGAGAGAATGACTAATTTCTTTTTTGACATTATAAATAAAAATTTACTTCTCTCCTGCCATCTTCATCACAATCTTCCACTCTTCATCGCTTACAGGTTGTAATGAAAGACGGCTGATGCGGACTAATGCCATCTCCTTTAAACTTTTTTCTTTTTTTATAGCATCAAGGCTTACGGGGTTCTTTAATTTTCGTACAGGTTTTAGGTCAACGGCAACCCATCTGTCATCATCTGTAGTCGGATCGGGATAGAATTCCTTCATTACTTTGGCGATACCAACAATTTCCACGCCTTCATTACTATGATAGAAAAATACTTCATCGCCTTTTTTCATATTCCGCATATGAATTCTTGCAGCATAATTTCTTATGCCACTCCAGCAGGTTTGTTTTTCTTTTACCAGGTCATCCCAACTATAAGTTGAGGGTTCAGATTTTGCCAGCCAGTATGCCATACGATTATTTATTTTGATTGGTTTTCAAAAATACAATGATGTGAACAATTATAATTTTCTTTTTAAAAATCTGAAACAACAACGTATCCCGTAACTGTTAACGTTAAACTTATAAAAATAAAATTTAAACTAAAACGTATGAAAACTTTTAAATCAATCGGACTTATGCTAGTCGCTGCATTAGCATTTAATTTTTCCTTTGCACAAAAAATGATGAATGAAAAAACTGTAGAAGTTGGTGGTGCTGCTATGTATCCTTCTAAAAATATTGTAGAGAATGCAGTTAACTCAAAAGATCACACTACTCTTGTTGCCGCAGTAAAAGCAGCAGGCTTAGTAGAAACATTAATGACAGCCGGCCCTTTCACTGTATTTGCTCCAACAAATGAGGCATTTGGAATGTTACCAGCCGGAACTGTTGAAACTTTAGTTATGCCTGAAAATAAAGCTAAACTGACAGGTATACTTACTTACCATGTTGTTTCGGGTAAATTAGATGCAGATGCGTTAAAGGCAATGATCAAGGAAGGGAATGGTTCTGCCGAACTGACTACAGTTGCAGGTGGAAAGTTATGGGTAATGAAAAAAGGTAGTAAGCTTTGGCTGAAAGACGAAAATGGTGGCATGGCTAAAATCAAAATAAAAGATGTTTACCAGAGTAATGGTGTGATACATGTAATCGACCATGTAGTACTTCCTAAATAAGAGATATATCTAATAGTAGTGAACTCCGGTAGCAATGCTGGAGTTTTTTTTATTAAATCCAATCCAACCTTTGTTTTCCTTCGTAATTGAAGCAGAGCCAAAACTTTTAATAATATATCTTATCCAATTTAATTTCAAAATCTAATGATCATTAAGAATAACTTATCCTGATGATTGAAATTCTTTTAAACAAATGCCGATAACTTTTTAGTGTATCGGCTTTTGTCGTTGGAATGACAATGATTGATAAATTTAAAGCCAATCTTTCGGGTGGATACAAGTGGTTTTGCTAACTTACAAGAAGTAAAAAGGTAAATGAAAAAGATTGTAAAGAAACATCCATTAGCCATCCGCTGGTTTCATTGGTTTAATTTTCCAGTACTTGCCGTAATGATATGGAGCGGTTTGCTGATATATTGGGCAAATGATGTTTACAAAATTGGCTTTGGCAGCACTACTCTTTTAAAATTTTTTCCTGATTCTTTTTATAAAGCATTGAATGTTCCGTTCCGCTTATCAGAAGGGATGGCATACCATTTTGTTTTTATGTGGCTTTTCTTTTTGAATGGGATTGCTTATGTGCTTTACACTATTTTTTCCGGTGAGTGGAGATTGCTGATGCCAAACAGAAAGTCTTTTAAAGAAGCATGGCAGGTGTTGCTACATGATTTGCGAATACGAAAAGGAAAACCTGTACAAGGAAAATATAACGGTGCACAGCGAATAGCATATACTGCCATCATCATCATGGGTATCGGATCTATATTAACCGGCCTTGCAATTTATAAGCCTGTGCAATTATACTGGCTTTGTAATTTAATGGGCGGCTATAAAATGGCTCGCATCCTTCATTTTGCATTAACGATTGGATATGTGCTGTTTTTCCTGATACATATTTTCCAGGTGATAATGGCGGGCTGGAATAATTTCCGGGCAATAATCACTGGTTTTGAGGTAAAAAAAACAAAAAATATTTCTCCTGTTGCTGATGAAAAAAATGATATATCAGATACTGAAATTATAAACTAATTTTTTATGGCTAGTTTTTTAAATAATCTTTTCACAAAGAACAGTAAACTCAACACTGAACAATTAATTCAGAAGAAAACAATCCTTTCCTTTTCTTTCTTTTTCCTATTTGCCGCATTTGCCTTCTTGGGATGGCAATGGTTAAGAATGCAGCCAGCTGATTCAGGTAAAACGAGTACACCCCTTCGAAAAGTTTTAAATACAAATGAAGAATTATTTGCAAGTATATTGTCAGATAATAACCTGGCCAAGACATATCCTGTTTCGGAGGCCGCAAACCCAGCAAGAGTAAACGGAAATCTAGGAATGAAAACTTCTTTTGATACTGCAAAATGGGTAATGAATGTTATAAAAGCAAAAGGCGATACACTGAAGTTGAAACTGGACGATATTAAGAAATTGCCAAAGACTGAAATTGTATTCAACTTTAAATGCATTGAAGGCTGGAGCCAGATTACTTATTGGGGCGGTGTTAAGTTTTTTGATTTCATGAAAGCATATAATTTAAGCGAAGAAGCTGCAATGAAATATCTTGGATTACGAACTCCGGATAATGAATATTATGTGGGAATTGATATGCCGAGTGCTTTACATCCGCAAACCTTATTATGTTATGAACTAAATGGAAAAGCACTGCCAATGGATCAGGGTTATCCATTACGTTTGATTATTCCTGTAAAATATGGAGTGAAGAGTCTAAAGCGAATTGGGGATATGTATTTTTCTAATCAACGAACACCGGATTACTGGGCAGATGTAAAAGGATACGACTACTTTTCTGGATTGTAATTAATAACCGCTTGCCAGCACATCAGCAATATGCATGGTCTTTAATTTATATCCTTTTGTGTTGATATAACCTTGTAAATGCATAAGACAAGAAAGATCTGTTGATATTAAGTAATCAGCATCAGTTGCTAAAGCATTTTCAACTTTCTGTTCTCCCATTGCAACTGAAATTGATTCAAACTTTACAGCGAAAGTGCCACCAAAGCCACAACAGGTTTCTACATCATTCATTTCAACAAGTTCCAGACCTTTTACATGTGACAGTAATTTTCTTGGCTCTTCTTTTATTTTACATTCCCGCAATGCAGCACATGAGTCATGATAAGTGGCTTTGCCTTTTAATACAGCACCAACATCTTCTACTTTACGTATATCAATTAAAAATTCTGAAAATTCAAAAATCTTCTTACTCAAATCTTTTACTTCGTTGTGAACAGAAGAGTTTTCAAATAGTTTGGTATAATAATTTTTTACAAACCCGGCACAACTTGCACTTGGCGTTACGATGCAATCAGCATCTTTAAAATCTTTTATGAATTTGCTACAGACTGCTTTTGCTTCATCCCAAAAACCTGCATTGAAAGCTGGTTGTCCGCAACAGGTTTGCGAAGTATTATAACTTACTGTGCATCCTGCTTTCTCCAACACTTTTATCATATTAAAAGCTGTATCAGGATAAAGCTGATCTACAAAACATGGTATGAATAATTGAACGTTCATAGTCTCCCCCTATCCCCTAAAGGGGGATCTATATTTTGTAATTAACATTCTAACAATAGTTTTAATATTATTGTTTTTCAATTTGCGTATTTTTTTCGAACTTTTTAACTCTTTCATTTTGAGTTCTTCTTAAGTCCCTTTAGGCCCGCCCGGATGATACGGTCGGACGGGGGTTTGGAGTTCATTTTTATCATTTTCATTGCTGTTATAGCGGCTTCCTCTCCTTTATGACCATGCTTGCCACCAATTCTTTCAATAGCTTGCTGTTCTGTATTAACTGTAAGCACACCAAAGATTGTTGGAACAGACAACAAAAGATTTAGTTGCAACACACCATTGGTGATGGCCTGGCACACATAATCAAAATGAGGCGTATCTCCTTTTATGACACAACCTAAAGCTATAAAAGCGTCGGCTTTGTTTTTCTTCCCCGCAGTTTCGTAATAATTTTTTATTGCAAAGGGAATTTCAAATGCACCCGGAACCGTAATGACAATAGTTTTTTTTACTCCGAGTTTTTCCAACTCAGCAATACAACCCATTTCTAATTGGTCAGTAATCCGGGCATTCCATTCTGTTTTAACCAAAACAATACAGGCATCCTTTTTCAGAATGCCTGTATCAATATGTAATAGTTTACTATCTGTTACTTCAGCCATAATTATTTTTCAGAGTTGTAAACACCCATTTGAGCCAGATAATTATCAGCATCTCTTGCTTGGTCAGTTTTTGGAAATTTTTCCTTGATTTCTTTGTACAATGCAATAGCACCTTTAGTATCGTTCAATGTACGTTGAGCAAGATAAGCTGCCATAAATAAAGCTTCAGCAGAATTAGTTTCATCTTTTTCAAAATGGTGTCCAGCTTTTTTATAATGGTCAAATGCTTCTTTATTCTTTCCCATATCACCATAAGCATCGCCAATTAATTTATAGGCTCTTGCTTGCACAGGTTTTGAACTGGAGCTAAATTTTTTTAACTGATCAATCGCTTTCTGATTTTCATTTAATTTGATAAAACAATCACCTGCGTAAAAGCGGGCAAGGTTACCAGCATCAGTTCCGCCATATTTATCAATTACTTTTAGAAAACCCCAATTTTGACCGTCCCCATTCAAGGCGAGCAGCACCGAATCCTGTCGATAATAATCTTCCGCTTTGAACATTACTTCCGCCGCTTTAGTTTCTTTTGGTTTTACAAAATAGTTCTGATAGATATACCAGCCACCAACTAAAAGGATAATAGCTATTGAAGCTATCATCAATGGTTTATTATATTTCTCCCAGAAGTCTTTTGCTTTTGTTACAATCACTTCACCTGAATCCACATCCTGCACATTTTTCTTGTCTGCCATTGTTTTATTTTTATTACTTGTTTTATTTTATTTAATCAACGATAAATGGATAGTTCTGATCAACGTATACATCTTTCAACACTTCATCATCATTGGGCCAGGGGCTTTCCTCAGCAAATTTTACTGACTCATCTACAATATCATCCACTCTTTTATTAATTGCATCAATCTCTTCTTGTGTTGCAAATTTGTTGTCCAAGATGGTTTTTAGAACCATATGAATCGGGTCTTTGCTTTTGTATTCATCTACCTCTTCCTTTGTTCTGTATTTTTGTGGATCGCTGATTGAGTGTCCCTTATAACGATAAGTTTTAATTTCTAATAAAGTAGGGCCACCTTTTTCTCTTGCTCTTTTTACTGCACGGCTAACACCATCATGTACTGCTTCAGGACTCATTCCATCGATTGTATCTGCCGGCATTTCATACCCATCAGCCAGTTTGTAAATATCCACTACGTTGGATGTTCGTTCTATCGAAGTACCCATTGCGTAGTTGTTATTTTCGCAAATAAATATTACGGGTAATTTCCAAAGCATTGCCAGATTAAAAGTCTCATGTAGTATTCCCTGTCTTGCTGCACCATCTCCAAAATAACAAAGCACTACATTATCCGTATCACGGTATTTTTCAGCAAAAGCCAAACCAGCACCAGTACCAATCTGTGCTCCAACAATTCCATGACCTCCAAAAAATCCAACATCTTTACCAAAGAAGTGCATGCTGCCGCCTTTTCCCTTAGCACAACCTGTTGCTTTTCCGTATAATTCAGCCATACAGCTGTTTACAGAAACACCTTTGGCAATAGCTAAACCGTGGTCACGGTAAGCAGTAATCATCAGATCTTCAGGACGAGTTGCAGTTACACAACCCGCAGCAATAGCTTCCTGCCCGATATAAGCATGGAAAAATCCACGGATCTTACCATCCATTTTATACTTCTCTTCAGCCATTAATTCAAACTGACGAATCAGTTGCATTAATTCGTACCAATAGAGGTAAGTATCTTTTGAAAATTTGGTCGCCACAAGCTAAAAATTTTGAATTGGTTTATACCTAATTTACGGGACGCAAAAATAAGGGGAAAAAAGGACTTTTAAATCCCCAAAATAATCTTCCCTTTTAAGTAAGTACCCTGATAAAGAAGAAGATATAAATGTTCTACTTTTGCGAATGGCCAATCAAATAACCCGCCGTCGGCTTCAAAAAGCATTTCTGCGATTGAAAAGGCTTCCGGGCGGTATAAATTTCTTTAAATATTCAGCAAATAAAGCTCATGGTTTCTGGCTTCGGGTTACCCGTAGCACCAAGGTTCCACATCCTTCTTCCATAATGCTGGAAGTAACCAATCAGTGCAATCTGGCCTGTATTACCTGCCCAAGAGAATATGCCTATGGCGAACAGATGGCCAAGGGTTTTATGGATATGGAAAAAATGAAAAAAGTAGTGGATGAAGCCTTTCCTTATGTTGATTCAATCGGTTTGACAGGTTTGGGAGAAACCTTTATGTATAAAAAATTGCCAGAGATTGTTGATTATATCCGTTCAAAAAATAAAGGCATTATCATCAGTGTTTCAACAAATGCCCATTTGCCCATCAGCGTAAAAATGGCGGAAGACCTTTCCGATAAAATTGATACGATACAAGTTTCTATTGATGGTATTGGGAAAGTGTATGAAAAAGTGAGATTGAAAAGTGATTATAGTTTCTTTTATGAGAACATGCTACAGACAATTGAAGTGTGCCGTGGTAAAAGAGCAACAGTCATGTTTAATTTTGTTGCGATAAAAGAAAATTACCAAGATATGGCTGAAGTGGTGGAGCTAGCTGGTAAACTCGGCGTTAAATATGTAAACATCACTCCATTCAATGTGGCATCTGTTACTATTCATGATAAAACATACTATGACTTTTTTCAAACCGCTGAATTTAAATCTGAGTTGAAAAGAGCAAAGGCAATGTCGAAAAATTATCCCGATATTGAATTCACTACCTGGGATATTGAAGCACCAAAAGGATTTCGCAAATGCGATCTGGTGTGGTCTCACTTTTATGTTTCATGGGATGGATATGCAACACCTTGTTGTGCCAAACCATTTCCAAAAGAACTAAACTTTGGAAGCATATTCGACGATGGCTTGATGAAATGTTTGAATAATAAAGACTATCAGCAATTCAGAGCCATGTGGTACAGAAATGAAACACCTGAGTTTTGTAAGAACTGCCATGTGATTGATCTTGATCCAGTTTTACTTGATTAAAAAGTTAATGCTGAAAAACTGTCAGGTTCGATTAATTAAACAATAATGCTGTATTTGGAAATAACTTAAGATAAAATGCTTACCGACATCAATCCAAAATTGCCAATGCGAAATAAAGAGATTACAAAAGATTACTATATAAATAAGCTTGGTTTTATTGATGCCGGTGCGGAAAATTATAAAGAATACCTGATGGTGCAAAAAGACCGAATACAGATTCATTTTTTTGAATTCAAAGACCTTGACCCTAAAGAAAATTTTGGACAGGTTTATATTCGAACGAATGAAATCGAAAAACTGTATCAATCCCTTCTTAATGGAGGAATACCTATTCACCCAAATGGCCAATTGCAAATAAAACCCTGGGGCCAAAAAGAATTCGCATTGCTTGACCCTGATAATAATCTATTAACTTTTGGACAAAGTATTGAGTAAGATAATCAAACTAATTTTTTATACAAGAGTTTATATTACATATCAATGTTGTATTTGAATTCTATATCGTTATTGCAGTTCAAAAATTACACAAACAGATCGTTAGATTTTACTAACCGGATTGTAGGTATTTGTGGCAACAATGGCGTTGGTAAAACGAACTTGCTGGATGCTATTCATTATCTCTGTTTTACCAAAAGTTATTTTACAAGATTGGATGCGAATAATGTCTTGCATGGCAGTGCAGGTTTCCGTGTAGAGGGAGCTATGGAATTGTTAGATAAAAAAGAAAAAGCAGTTTGTATACTTCGTGAAACTGGTAAAAAAGAATTTGCTGTTAACGATAAATACTACGATAAATTCTCGCAGCATATTGGCCGCTATCCTTGTGTGGTTATTGCTCCGGATGATGCTGAACTGATAACAGGTGATAGTAAAGCAAGGAGAATATTTCTGGATTTATTGCTTTGTCAGCTGGACAGTGAGTACATGCATCAACTTATCGGTTATAAAAAAATAATAGAACAGCGAAACTCATTATTAAAATCATTTTTTGAAACAGGCAATAGGGATTTTGCTTTATTAGATGTGCTGGATGAGCAATTAATAAAGCCTGGTGATTACATTTTTGATAAGAGAAAGGAATTTCTCATTTCATATTTGCCAATAGTTAAGCATTTATATAATGAGATTGCCAATAATCCAACCTCCGCTGAAGCTTCGTTCTGCAAGGAGGATGTAAAATTGTTTTACGAAAGTGAATTGTTACAAGCCAGTTTTGCTGAATTATTAAAACTAAACCGCAATAAAGATTGCATGGCGCAGCGTACAACTTCTGGTGTACATCGGGATGATCTTGAAATAAAATTGGGCAATCAATCTTTTAAAATAATCGCATCACAAGGTCAGCGGAAGAGTTTATTGTTTGCAATGAAACTTGCCGAACTGGAAATATTAAAGAAAGAAAAGAAGTTTGCTCCTCTCCTTTTGCTGGATGATGTTTTTGAAAAACTGGATGAAGGCCGCATCAGTAACCTGCTGAATAAGGTTTGTAAAGAAAATGAAGGGCAGGTTTTTATTACTGATACAAATGAGGAAAGATTAAGTTCTCATTTGAAAGAGTTGGGAATTGAGTTTCAGTTGATAGGGTTGTGATTGATAAAAAGTTGGAACACGGATTTTAAAGATGCGACGGATAAACACTGATTATTCTGCTTCGCAGAATCTTTGATTATCAGTCTCCAGTTTTCGGCGAAGCAGAAAACAAATCCGTGTTTATCCGTCCAACCCGTGTCATCCGTGTTCTTTTATTAGCAAGCACATTCTGACTATAATTCTAATAGCTATCTTTACAAAATGGGTGAATATTCTTTAGGCGATGCAATGAAAAAATTTCTGGATGGTAGCCGGATTAAAGGCGGCATACAGGCATTGCAGATTGAAGATGTGTGGGAAGAAATTATGGGTAAGACTGTAGCCCGGTACACCGACAAACTCCAGATCATTGGCGACAAACTATTTATCACTACTCATGTTGCTCCACTTAAAAATGAGTTGATGTATCAGAAAGAAAAAATCAAACAAAGGGTGAATGAAGCGTTGAAGCAGAAAGTGGTGAATGAGGTGATAATACAATAAATTAATGAATGTCTTGCCGGGCTTGACCGGCATCTTTCTCAATTCTTACTTATTTTATAATAAGTACGGTGTTTATCGAATAAAAAATATTCGGAAAAGATACCGGGTCAAGCCCGGTATGACGTTGCATACTACTCCACCCTCACCCTCGGATCTACATCAAAATAAAGAATATCTGCCACAATATTAATTAGTATTAAAAAAAGTAGTACATACAAACACAAATCTCCACATGAATGTCTTGTCGGACTTGATCCGGCATCTTTCTCTAATCGGATTATTTAAAATCACTTAAGCTGTTGAATGAAAATTTTGGAAAAGATAACGGGTCAAGCCCGGTATGACGTTGCATACTACTCCACCCTCACCCTCGGATCTACAACTCCATAAAGAATATCTGCCAGAATATTTATCAGGATAAAAAAGGTAGCAGCGACCAATACAGAACCCATCACAACAGGATAATCTAATTTCTCCAACGCATCAACGGTAACTTTTCCTATTCCCTGCCAGCCAAAAATATATTCAACAAAGAATGCTCCGGCTAATAGTTCTGCAAACCAACCGGTAATAGCTGTAATAACAGGATTCAATGCATTGCGTAAACCATGTTTCCAGATAACCTGTCTTTTGCTCAGTCCTTTTGCATACGCAGTGCGGATATAATCCTGATCCAAAACATCCAGCATGGCACTTCTTGTAAGCTGTGTAATAATTGCTAACGGACGAATGCCTAATGTAACTGCAGGCAGAATAAGATTTTGCATTGTCAGCCGTTTATTGCCATCATCATCTATAACAAACCAGTTTCCAGCAATGTGCAAACCTGTCCAGTCGCTCAGCACAAAACCAAAAATATAGACCATGATAATACCCGTAAAAAAAGACGGAGCCGAAATGCCAATGATACTCGAAAAAATGGCAGATGTATCCAGCCAGGTATTTTGTTTGACAGCAGCCATCACTCCCAAAGGAATGCCTATTAATATGGCGATGACCATGGCTGCGATTGCCAGCATTAATGTTCCAGGTAAGGCCTGCATTAAAACATTCCAAACAGGCCGTTTTGTCTGGTAAGATGTGCGGAGATAAGGAACTTTTAATCCAAACTTGGTGGAACCACCAACAAAAAAACCTTTCAGGTTTTTCTTTTCAATTTCTGTTTTGCTGTGCAAGCAGATTGGCGAAACATCATTCAGGTAATAAACAAACTGTTTCCATTTTGGCTGATCGAGGTACAATTCTTTTTTAATATTGGCCTGTGTTGCGGAGTCTCCTGATTGTCCCATCACCAATCTTGACGGATCGCCAAATCCCTGGAATAAGAAAAATACCAGCACCACCACTCCTACCAGTACTAACAGGCCGTACAATGATTTTTTGATGACGAATTTTAGCATTGGTATTAATTACTGGTTTTGCGAACTATCATCTGGTGTAACGCTTAATGTTGTGTCTATTTTTGGTTCAACTTTATTTGGAACTGCGGAAATATTTTTCATACTCTTTGCTGCTGAACCAAATCCATGACGACTCCATTTATTGAATATAGTTCCTTCTTTCAATAAATATAAATTGGGACTTACTCTTGCTGCTGTTCTAACGGCGGTAAAATCACAACTTAAAATTATAATATCAGCAAAAGTTGTTTTAGCAATTTCTTTTGCCGCAATATCTGGCTGGCTTGTTACTATATAAATTGGTATATTTTTTTCTTTAGCGACTGCATAAACTTCAGTAAATTTATTTTCCCATTTGGAAACCGGAATTGAAAAATTTTCAATGAATAATAAAATGGCATTAGGCTGACTTAACACAATCGCAGTTGAATCAATTTTAGTTTCACCCGATAATGCGAAGCCTTTTATCGGCGGTTCATTATTACTTCCTTTCCTTATTATTTTATCGTAACGTTTGATCAGTTTATAAGGAGGTACTTTAAAGTCAGCCGGAAAATCGGTTGCCGTAAATTCAACGGTCTGCCCATTTTTATCATACACAAAAGTTATAATGGTACTATCCGGAATCGCATTCGCCGGCATTTTCATTTTCTCCGATATGTTATTTCCTTTTTTAAATGGCATACAATCAACCACCGGCATATAATTTAAAGTGTACCATTGAAAGCCAAATGCAAAAATGGTTACTCCAATCATTTTAACGGTAGCAAATGTTGGCGAAAGAAATGGTTTAATGTATCGCTGTTTCCAGAAAAGGAAGACAATCAATATTGTCAATATAACATCTTTTAAGAAAGAGGTTTTAGAACTGATAGGCAGGCAATCTCCAAAGCAACCGCAGTTCTTTGGCATTCCTGTTATATACGTATAGCCTGTTAAGAAAGTAAAGAAGACGATCAATAATAATAAAAGCCAGCTAAAAAGTTTTATCCTCCAGCCAACGATTAAGGCCGTACCGGCAATTATTTCAAAAGCATTCATTAAAACGGACATAAATAATGTCCATGAATTGAATTGGTGTAATCCCCATATCTCAAAAAACTCCTGCATTTTATAGCTAAGACCCAAAGGGTCATTGGCTTTCACCAATCCGGAGAATACGAAAAGTAGTCCAACAATAATTCTGATAACCGTTACTGCAATTTTCATGTGTTCTTATTTATTATATTTTGCCACATGGAATTCATCGTAAAAAATATTTTCGTACACTTTATATATTACTCTATAATTTTTATAATTCATTTCAAATTACATAAGTATTAAAGCAAATACAGCATAGTTTACAATATCTAGATAGTTGGCATCGATTCCTTCACTCATTATTGTTTTGCCTTCGTTATTTAAGATCTGGCGAATGCGTTGGAGTTTCATCAATATAAGATCAACAAAACTTTGCTGACTCATACTGCGCCATGCTTCGCCATAGTCATGATTTTTATCTTCCATCAGGCTTTTAGCTATGGCTACATTTTTGTCAAATAGTTTCGAAACTTCATCAATTTTCATTTCTTCTGGTGCATCTGCAGGCAATTCAAGTTGTATCAAACCAATAACAGCATAGTTGATAATGCCTTTGAATTCCCCCGAAACACCATCCATAATTTTCTGTTCTTTCTTTTCCTGAATGGTGCGGATTCTTTGGGCTTTAATAAAAATCTGGTCAACAATTGAGATGGTTCTTAACACTCTCCAGGCAGTGCCATAGTCTTCAGATTTTTTTAAAAATATTTCCTTGCAGGAATAAATCGCTTCGTCGTATTGTGTATTTGTTGTTGTCATATAGTGAATGGTGAATAGTGAGTAATGAACGAGGCTTACATTCATAATTGCCCTTTAAATTTCGCTACTCCCCTGTTCTCTTTATCTTTAGTCCCAAAAATAACGAACTAAGGCTAATGTTTACCCTGAATTGTAAAGGAAGATTGCTGGTAATTGATAAACCCGTTGTAATGGGCATTATTAATGCTACGCCAGATTCTTTTTACAGTGATAGCCGGCTGCAAAATATAGATGCTGTTTTAAGGAAAGCTGAACAGATGCTGAAGGAAGGCGCCACTATACTTGATATTGGTGGACAGAGTACAAGACCGGGTAGCGAAAAGATAAGCATAGCGGATGAAATGAAAAGAGTGATTGGTTCAATTGAAGGTATTCATAGAAACTTTCCTGAAGCTTTTATTTCCCTTGATACTTACCATTCGTTGGTGGCTAAAGAAGGGGTTGCTGCAGGAGCTTCCTTCATAAATGATATATCTGCCGGAAGCATAGACTCCGCCATGTTTGAAATGGTAGCAACCTTAAATGTTCCTTATGTGTTAATGCATATGCAGGGAACACCACAAACTATGCAGCAAGAGCCAGTTTATGAAAATGTAACGAGAGAAATTTTTGATTTCTTTATTAAAAAGACAGATGAAATAAAGAAGGCTGGTATAAAAGATATAATCATTGATCCCGGTTTTGGTTTTGGGAAAACGATGCAGCACAATTTTGAATTGCTCCGTAATCTTTCTGTTTTTAAAATGTTGAACTACCCAGTCCTACTTGGCATTTCCAGAAAATCTTTTATTTATAAAACACTAAATATTGCAATTGAAGATTCGTTAAACGGAACTACAGTCTTGCATTCAACCGGATTAATAAATGGTGCCACTGTTCTTAGAGTGCATGATGTAAAAGAAGCAATAGAAACGATTAAGCTTATTTCAGCCTATCAACATACCTAAAAAGAAAAGGCTTTCATTGCTGCGAAACCTTTTCCTCTTGACAGTGTAATCGTTACCTTAATCACTTTAAAAATATTCAGGTTCATAAAAGTACAGATCTCCTTTTATGGCAAAAAATAGGAGACTAGAATTATTAAAAACTGAATTTTCAAGGGAACAGAAAAAAAGATAATATTGGAATAAAAACGGAGCCTTAAATAAAATACCCGTATCGCCTGAGGCTATACGGGTACAAAATTGCATTTTATTTTGATTGAAAAATCTTTTAAAACTTGCTTTGCATCAATTTATTGTTGAGGCGGTGCAGGCATAGATGGAGCAGGAGGAGCCGGAGCTTTATCCTTTATATCTAGCACAACAATATCAAATATCAAATTTTCGTAAGGCTTTATACCAGATCTTGGATCGGGTTGTGCTCCATAACCTAACGAAGAAGGTACATAAATTCTTGCATGTTCTCCTTTTCGCATTAGTTGGATACCATCATCAAATCCTTTGGTCATTTCTCCGCCTGCGGTTGTAAAAGATAAGGGTCCAACATGTTGGAAGGTTGAATCTGTATTACTATCAAATTTTAACCCTCCAAACGTAGTGCCTGTATAATTTACCGATACATATTTTCCAGTGCCAACTGGATTTCCTGTACCAGGTGTAATAGTTTCTACATAAACACCAGAACTGGTTTTTTGTGCAGGAATATTTTTGCTTTTAATATGCTTTGCAACAATTTCAGCTTCTATAACTTCCCATTCTTTCTTCTGCTTTGCTTCATCTATTTGGGCAAGAGAGTCAGACGTAAATACATCAAGTATTTTTAGTGAGATTACTATTTTGTCTCCTTTTTTATACTGGCCGCTTAAAAAATTAGGGTGTTGCGGATTTCGCATAATAAAAGTGTCCATCATCTGCGTTGCCACAACACTGTCACCTTTCTTAAGTTTTGTCCAGATTTCCGATAGGTCATAAGGAGTTGAGTTTGCAGTGATGGGTACATATACCGGCAAACTTCCTTCTGTTGTGAAATCAACGCTGTCTTTTATTGTTCGGGTAAAATTAACTTTGATAATATTACCCACGGCTATGCGTTGAGTGTCCTTTCCACTAATCACTTTGTAAGGCATTCCGCCTGGAGTTTTACGATAAGTAGACTGACCACAACTTGCAAGAGTGGCACCAGCAATAAAAACAAACAGGAAATTTTTAATCCTCATTTTTTTGATTTTTTATTTTAATAAATTTATATTTTCGGTCATTGCTTTTTTAAAATTCTCTACAGCTTCTTCCAGCGATTCGCTACTACTTCCACCCGAGGCATTATAATGACCTCCGCCATCAAAATATTTCCGGGCAAAAGTATTGCAATCAAATTCTCCTTTGCTGCGAAAGCTCCATTTTCTTTCTCCATCCCTGTCAATTACCAACGCCACCAGTTTTATACCTTGTATGCTTTGCGGAAAATTTACAAGTCCTTCCGTATCCCCGGTTTTAATATGGTACTTGATCAGGTCAGCTTTGGGAATTGCTATCAACACCGTGTTATACTCATAAAATACTTCCATTCTGTTCAGCAATACATTTCCTGTAAAGCGTAAACGGTTCTCCAAAAAATTATCAAAAAGTTTTTCATGCACTTTGCCATGATCTAATCCTCTTGCTTTTAAATCTGCAACCAATGTATGTACACCAGCATGTGCCGATGAAAAACGGAAAGAACCGGTATCTGCCACCACTCCTGCGTAAATACATTCATTGATTTCCATTGTGATCTTGTCAGCATTCCCTGAATCAACAATAAAATCATATATCATTTCACAAGTGGAACTTTTGGAAGTATTGCTAATACCGTATGTAAAAGATGCTTCATCAGGTTCCTGGTGATGATCGATCAGAATTTTTGTACAGGTAATTGCTTTCAATTTTTCCGTCATCGATTTTGTACGATGAAAAATATTGAAGTCAAGACAAAACAACCAGTCAGCTTCATCCATTATGGCATCAGCTTTTGCCTTATTTTTTTCATAATCCAATACTTGCCTAGTACCGGGCATCCAATCTACCCAGCCAGCCCAGTTTGATGGAGAAATTACCGTAACCGAATGACCAAAACCAGTAAGAAAATGAGATAATGCCAACGAAGAACCCATCGCATCTGCATCCGGCTTCTGGTGTGTAGTAATTACCACTTTCCGCGGCGTTGTCAGTAAAGGAAATATTTCTTTTATAGCTTTCATAAAAACGGCTGCGAAGATAAGAGTTTGTTACTTGTTGCTTACGCCTTTTATCAGAACAGGGAAAATCTGACAATTAGTTCTAATCCATCATATTAAAACCGAAACTTTCTCTAACTTTGCGGCCTTATATTAAATAAATCAAATAATGAGCAACCGTACATTTACAATGATCAAACCTGATGCTTTTAAGAATGGTCATGCCGGAGCAATCCTGGACCGCATTCTGCAAGAGGGATACAATATTAAAGCGTTGAAGATGACAAAACTTACTCCTGAAAAAGCTGGAGAGTTTTATGCAATCCATAAGGAAAGGCCTTTTTTTGGTGAACTGGTTTCTTTTATGTGCGAAGGGCCAATTATTGCCGCAGTTCTAGAAAAAGATAATGCTGTAGAAGATTTCAGAAAATTGATTGGTGCTACTGATCCTGCAAAGTCGGAAGAAAATACCATTCGTAAATTATACGCTGCTTCAGTTGGGGAAAATGCTGTGCATGGAAGTGATAGTGATGAAAATGCAAAGATTGAAGGCGACTTTATGTTTTCAATGCTGGAGCAATTCTAACTTTTTCTCAAAAATGGAATTTAAAAACCCGTATCGCCTCAGGCGGTACGGGTTTCTTATTTAGTATCGTATTATTTGAAAATGATAATCACATTTTCTCTTTTTTAGGCTTTTCTGCAATAAGCTTAAAATAACTTGCGACAAAGCGGTTATTTACCACTTCGCCTTGCACTTCTGCTTTTCTGATTGCTTCGCAAAAACCATCGGAGGCATGAGCATCACCATGTTCATCAATTTTTGTTCCATCTACAAAATAAGATTTACCATCTAATCGTACAGCGAGGTCACAACTACCACCTGTTAATTTAAACTGGCACTGGCCACAGGAAGCTTCTACGATCATTATCTTTTTAGTGGAATCTGGTTTCGATGTGCTGTTCTGTGCACTCAACTGTATGGCAAAAAAACTGAAAAGAATAAAGGTGATTAATGTTTTCATGTAATTGATATTTATTGATGTGAATAAATTGACCAATAAAATTAACCATTTTAATGTAAAGACTGGCAATTTACCATATTAAAATATATGTAAAACTTATACTCAAATAGTACACATAATCTACTGACGGTAGTATAGTTAAGGAAAAGAGATTGAAAAAGCATACCTTTGAACGATTCGTAAACAACTGGCTATAGATTACTATCCATTTTCAACCCTGATTTCAAGAAGAAAAAAACCTCATTTTTTAATTAAACCCCGAATACAGTTTATGGCAGAAACCTGGAACAAAAAAGAAAGAGAAAAGAAAAAAAGACAAAACAAAAAGGAAAAAGCAGAAAAAAAAGCGGAACGTAAAGAAAATGCTAAATCAGGACAAAGTCTTGATGACATGCTTGCCTATATTGATGAGAATGGAAATCTTTCTTCGGTACCCCCCGATCCCAGGAAAAAAGTTGCTATTAAATTAGAAGATATTGAAATAGGTGTTCCAAAACATGAGCCTATCAACCCTGAAGATCTTATTCGTACAGGAATTGTTACCCATTTCAACCATGAAAAGGGTTATGGATTTATAAGAGATCTGGAAAATCAGGAAAGTGTGTTTGTGCATATTAATTCGGTAAAAGATGAAATTGCCGAAAGTAACAAAGTGACTTTTGAAGTTGAGATGGGACCAAAAGGTGCGAATGCAGTAAACGTTCAGTTAGTAAAATCCTGATCTACAAATTTTTTTCTTGTAAATCTGATCCATGCTTCCGCTATAGAAGCATGAAATATAAAAACTATCCAAAAATCTGATCCAAAAAATTTATTGAAAGGTATATCAGTAAATGCCATGGTAAGTCCTTAACGGTCTCATTGTGGCTACTGCAATTCCAATACTGTAAGCTCTGATCATCCATTCCCGGTGCAACACAAATTCCTTTTTTCTGATGTATTTATATGCATTCATTAAACTAAAAAGGAAATATGGAGCAAACACAAGAATTGCGGCTGTTTCAATCCAACCTCCGAATTGCATTGCAAAAGCCATGGCTAATGAAGATATGCCGATAATAAACCCAAGAACCAGATAGAGTCTGCCAGATGTCCGATGGAATCTGATATATTTATTTCTAATCTTTTTTACAAATTGTAAGGCTCCTAATACTATAAACAATAATCCGGGAAGTATATGCAATAAAGTTAACAAAGGGTTTTTAGCATAACCATAGTCAATAGACTTAGGGTTTGGCAAAATACCACTTTGATATGATTGAGCTAATTTCATTAGTCGCATCGTGGTTGAAACAAATAATGTAATGATAAGAATAATTACTCCTGCCCATAATAACCTCCTGATTATTTTTTCTTTTTTCTCCTTCATATAATAATACAGTAACTTTTTTAAATGATACGGATTGATAAGTAACTAAAATCTGAAATTAAGTTGAGCAGGTAATATTTTAATTTCAATTTTTTCCGCCTCTCTATATTCTCCATCTAAATGAAATTGAATAAGGCTGTCACTTTCAATTTCTATTTTATCTGTTTTTATATAATTAATAAAACGAAGCCTGAGATGTTTTCCTTTTTCTATTACTGGCAGATAACGAAGTCGTTGCAATGAGGTTAATGCTTCAACACTAATAAATTCAAACAGTCCATCATCCGGTTCAGCTTTCGGGGCTATATAAAATCCTCCTCCTGACCTTTTGCCATTATAAATATCTATAAGTAAGTACTTGCCAGAAAAAGTTTTATCGGAAATTTTAAGCGAATAATTCTTTGATTTATAAACTAATATATTATTAAGTACAGAAATATAAAAGCTGGCCTTCCCTGGTAATTTCTTCCTGCCTATCAATGCTTTTGCGACAGCAGCTTCAAATCCGATACCTATGCCATTAATAAAATACCGGTCATTGCATTTACCGATATCAACAGCTTTGGGCTTTTCGAACAAGGCTATTTGCATTTGCTCATCAAAAGATTTGTCACTGTAAAGCATCCAATGAAAATCATTACCGGTACCACCATTAAAGATCACCAGCGGCAATTTTATTTCAGGATACTTGTTGATGAAATAATTCAGTGTGCCATCACCACCTGCAATAAAAATATCAGTAAACTCCAAAAAGGCTTGTGGCCAGTCATTTACAAAAATTGTATATGCCAGGCTATGTTTGCTTAGCTCAAAAGATATTTTTTCTCCCAATTGAACTGATCTCCCCGACCCTGCAAGTCTGTTACAAAGGATGGCAATATTTCTATTCATGGATTGAAAGCTTTTTCCGGCTAATCTAAGATAGATTTAAAATTCTATGATTATCAAAACCACAATTAACCTCAATATTTTATATTTTATGTATTGAAGCTTTTCAATGACATTTGCTGTTAATATATATAAAAATGCAAAAATTCATACATCGTAAAAAATTGAAACCAGTTATTTTATTTTTTCTGGTTGCGTTGCCTATTATCTCATTTAGCTGGGGAGTTACAGGTCACCGGGTTGTGGGAGAAATTGCACAACGGCATTTAACAAAGAAGGCTAAAAAGGAATTAAGAAATTTGATTGGCATGGAATCGCTTTCCTTATGGGCCAATTGGGCAGATTTTATCAAATCTGATACAACACATACCTGGGATCATGTTTCAAAATGGCATTATGTAAACTTGCCGGGTGATTTAAGTAAAACAGATTTTTTGGCTGCACTGCAAAATCTAAAAGGCGAAAATTTGTATACGCAGATCAAAACATTGGCTGCAGAGTTAAAGGACAAATCGATGTCAATTGAAAAAAGACAGATTGCTTTACGTTTTTTGATACATTTTGTTGGAGACCTTCATCAACCATTGCATGTGGGCCGGGAAGAAAATCTTGGGGGCAACAGAATTAAAGTATCCTGGTTTGATAAACAAACGAATCTTCATTCCGTTTGGGATAGCGATATTGTTGAGTTTCAGCAATACAGTTATACGGAATATGCCTGTAACCTGGACATAGCGAATGAAGAAGAAGTGAAAAGCTGGCAGGAATCATCGCTGGAAGAATGGTTTTACGAATCTTATGTACTGGCTAATAAAGTATATGCTGCTGTACCTGCTGACGGAAAACTTGGTTACAAATACAATTATATTTTTAAAAGCGATCTTGATCTGCAATTACTGAAAGGTGGACTACGACTTGCGAAAATATTAAATGAAGCGCTGAAATAATAAACCAATGTCATCCAACGATCCGCTTCATGGAAAAACACTGGAATCAATTCTTTTTGAATTGGAAAAGCATTATGGTTGGGAAGAACTTGGCATTATGATTAGAATAAATTGTTTTATCAGCGATCCGAGTATCAATTCATCATTAAAATTCTTACGCAAAACACCCTGGGCAAGAAAAAAGGTTGAAGATTTATACATAAGCCACATTACAAAGCGAAAATCATGAATGTTGTGGATAAAGAAATTGTGATTACCAAAACTAGAAACTGGATATCCAATGTAGTAGTTGCTTGTAACTTTTGTCCATTTGCAGCAAGAGAAATAAAGAGAGGAAGTGTTAAGTATGAAGTAGTAGGTGAAGCGACAATTAAGACCGCATTGGATTCTGTAATGAAAATGCTTTTACTGCTGAATGAAAAAGAACAAATAGAAACTGCTTTATTGATTTTACCAGATAGCTTCACTGATTTTAATGATTACCTGAATTTGTTGGAAAAAGCGGAAGCAATGCTTGCTACAAATAATTACGAAGGCATCTACCAGATAGCCAGCTTTCATCCTCAATATATGTTTGCAGGAAGTAATGAAAACGAGCCTTCTAATTATACAAACCGTTCGCCCTACCCTATGTTACATTTTTTGCGGGAAGAAAGTGTGACAAAAGCAATTGCCGGTTATCCTGACATTGAGAATGTGCCGAAAAGAAATATTGACTTTACAAACGAGAAAGGTCTTGTTTATATGCAACAATTACTGAAGAATATTTAGCTAGTTTCTTTATCTGTTCTTCTTGTGCCGCTATATAATTCATATTCTAGCAATCTGCAATCAATCGTACTATTATAAAATTCAATTCTGCGTTTTGCTTTTAAGCCAATTTTTTTGGCCAGTTCCATATTTCCGGTAAATACATAACCATAATAACCTCCGCAATTTTTTTTCATAAAGTCTCCTATTCTTTTGTATGTTTCTTCCAGCGCAGAAATTTCTCCAAGCCTTTCGCCATATGCCGGATTAATCATCATTACACCTGCTGCATCGGTAGGAACAGCTGTTTCAGCAAAATCACAAACGTTGAAATCTATTAATTTTTCTACACCTGCTGCTACCGCATTCTTTCTTGCATTTTCAATTGCCTTTTCGCTATTATCAGTTGCGATTATTTTCAATTCAGGCACATCTTTTATTTGTTCTTCAAGCAATGCATCTTCTTTTAAATATTCACTTTCATCATAACCCTGCACATGCATAAAAGCATAATTAGTTCTGAACAAACCAGGCACTCTGTTGGTTGCAAGCATGGCTGCTTCTATTGCCAATGTTCCTGATCCACACATCGGGTTAATAAATGGAGAAACGTTGTCCCATCTTGATGCATAAATGGTAGCTGCAGCCAACCCTTCAAGCATTGGAGCCAATCCGGGTATTTTTCGATACCCATGCCTTGCCAAAGAATCACCGGTCGTATCAACAAAAATCGTAGCATCATCATCCTTCCAGAAAAGATGAATCACAGTTCCTGTCAACTCAGATCCGGTGGAAGGGCGGCTTCCTCTTTTATCCCGAATCCTGTCAACAATTGCATCTTTAACCCGAAGGTTAGCAAACATGCTGTTATTGATTGTTGGATTGTTCACATTGCTGGTAATGGAAAAATATCCGGGGTCGGGCAATATATTCTCCCAGTGATAATTGGCAAGATTGTTATAAATGTCATCAGCATTATCTGCTTTAAAACTTTTCAAACTATATAATACCTGGCTTGCACAGCGAAGATTCAAATTTAGCTTTATACAATCATTTATTGTACCGGTAATACTAACACCGGTTATAAAACTTGAGTCAATAGTAAACCCAAGATTCTTTATCTCATTTTCTAAATATGGAGTAATACGTTTATGACATGTTATTACGATAACAGCCTTTTCTGTAAATAAATTCATAGGCTGCAAAGGTATATGCATTGAGGCAGCAGGCAGAGAAAGAATTTAAGCGAAACTATTTTTCGCTACTGTCAACAACTAGTTTTGCCTTTAAATTTTCCCAATTCTTTTTTTCAAATGGGGTAAAAGAATTCTCCATCAATTGCAAAGTTGCCATTACAGAATCACGCAGCTTAGGCTGCAAATTATTAATGGAGGAAGTGGCTAATGCAAATAGCGGAGTTATAAAAGTTGCGTCCTGTTTGATTGCTTCCTGATAAAAAGCCTGGGCTTTTAAATAATCAGTATTTTGATATTTTAAACCATTCAGGTATTGAGCATATGCAGCAAATAATGGCGGCTTTTTTTCAGACTTTTCAGTAATCTCACCCCAATAACTGATAACCTGATTCTTTAATTGATCAAGAATAAACATGATACTATCTTTTTCTGCAACGACAGGTTTTAATGTAAAGAGTATTTTCTTTGTTTTTACATCCAAAATTTCAGCGACGGTAGAAATTTGTTCATCACTTTGATTAACAAACCTTCCATTGATTACAATGCCAACTCCGGTAGGCAATGATTCAAACTTCTCCTTTTCATCATTATTAAACGAAGTTTTTTCTTCATCAAGTATAATAATGGGTGCTTTTTCAGATTCTAAGAGGCCATAACTGAGCCAGTCTTTAATCATCAACCCAAAATCATCCATACTCTTATCTTTTGTAAGATTTTCAAAAACCATAACAGCTACCGGAAGTTCTCTTTGTTTGTCCGTCAATGTGGTCGCCGCTTTTTTAGAGTTGAGGTACCAAAAAATGCCAATAGTAGCCAGCAAAAGCAGGGGAACTGTAATTGCAAGCCATTTTGGTAACTTCTTTTTTTCTGATGATTTAAATTTTCCAACCAATTCGGATTTGTCTGGAATTACAAATCCTTCGTTAGCTAAAGCAAAAACTTCCATAGGTTCACTTACATTTTTAAATTCAAAAGTGCCGAGAGAAGCAAGGAGGAAGCTTGACTTATTAACGATCTGGTCACGAATAGTTTTTGATACAAGTATAGAACCAGGAATACCCATTGATTCAATGCGGGAAGCAATATTTACGCCATTACCAAATGCGCCATTGTTTCGAAACATAATTTCGCCCATGTGGATGCCGATTCGAACAGGTATTACAGGGGATTCGTTAAATACATTTTGCAAACTGATGGCACAATCAACTGCTTCTGTTGAACTTTCGAATGTCAGTAAACATCCATCTCCATAATATTGTACAATGCGTCCATTGAATTTTCCAGTTTGGTCTTCAATATCCTTTTTGAATTTATTAATGAGTTGCAGGGCAGTTTTTTCATCTTCCTGCATCATGGCAGTATAACCAGCAATATCAGCAAAAAGTACGGCGGAAAGTTTACGCATCTGTGAATCTTGTTTATTTAATATATGAAAAGAAGGTTATTCATTTACTATTTACTTCCAAATACGCATTTTAGATTGTAATTGTCCTCTTTTCTTAGTTCGTAAAGATAAGTGACAGACTCTTAAAAAAAATGTAATGCTGAGATTTCTGCTTTTTTATGTCCGGTACAAAGTGTAATCTCTGTTTAAAAACAGTAAATCCTACATTTGTGGCAATGCTTATTTCGTGAATTCATCTTAAATCAGTCTGATGCCTTATTCAAAATTACTTAATCAATTAGCAAGCCAAACATATATTCAATTAAGGGCTTCACCCGTTCATGGTATTGGTGTTTTTGCCATTCAATTCATTCCGAAAGGCTGCCGGGATATATTCTCTAAAGGCTTGGGGGAATGGATAAAGGTTCCCATCAAGGAGGTGGAAGCACTTCCCGACCATTCAAGATCGTTGATTGAAACCTACTGTCTTTTTGATCAAGAAAATTATTTTGTACCTGAATATGGTTTTAAAATGTTAGACCCGGTTATTTACCTCAATCACTCATCGAAGCCTAATATCATTTCAATCAATGATGGGGAAGAATTTGAAGCAATTAGCGATATTTTACCAGGACAGGAATTACTGGTTAATTATGGTGATCTTGTTGATGGTATGGATGGATATGAATGATGTAATGTCTGACAGAAAAGCTTTATTGCATTATATATTTTACACCATTAATAACCTGTTCTAAAGAACCGGACTTTAAACTTCCCTGGTATTCTCTTCTGTCATTTGAATTATACCACACATAATTTACCGAGCCAATGCTTTTCACTTTGCCTTGTATTTTTTTATCGTCAAATGAGTTATAATAATTAATCTGATTTGCTCCCACTGATTTTAATTTCCCTTTTACTGCAATGTTTTCAAATGAATTATAATAACTAAACATTGTATTGCCCGCAGACTTCAAGTTTCCTTCAGATGCATCATTATCAAAATTAGAGTAGTAGTCAAGATATGTCCTTCCAATTGATTTGACCTTACCAACATTAGTGGCGATTTCAAACTTGCCATAATAGGTAATGTTGCAAGTACCAATATTTTTTACTTTGCCACGGTTAATAGAATCGGCTTCTGCACCATAATATTCCACCCTTCCCATATATTGCTGTAGTTTGCCGGGTTGATAGTTATAATATCCTTTGTCCCAAACATTCCCCCATTCAGTTACCTTTCCGTCAACAGAAACTCTGATAACAATCTTTTGATCGGTTAAAAAAGAGAAAAAAGACAAAGTTGATGCGTTGCTGAATTTTATCTCACTTAAATCCTGCGCATGAATATTGCTGGCAAGCAGTAAAAAATATACTATGAATATTTTTTTTTTCATCTTTTGTTTTGCTAACTCAAGTTATTTATTTTATTGCAATTTTAAAAGTAAATTATCATTAAGGTTTTTTAATAGAACCCTTCTAATTCATTTTTAAGATGATTTTATTGAAAATGAGTTGCCCGTTAGGAAAGAATATTTATCTCATGTCAAACTTTTGAAAGATTTACCTTCGGCGCAAATTCGTAAAAGTAAAATGAAAACAGAAGAAATAGTAAATAAAAGAGCAGCGGGAACCTGTGAATTGTGTAAAAGCACTGAGACACTAAATATATATGAAGTTATTTCAACAAATGGAACCACCGAAGAGAACTGTATTATGATTTGTGCTAAATGCAAAGCTCAGGTAGACAAAAAAGAGGAATTGGAGAGTAAACACTGGCGTTGTTTGACAGCGTCAATGTGGAGCGAAGTGCCGGGAATACAAGTTGTAGCATGGCGGATGCTTAATCGTCTTCGAAACGAAAGCTGGGCAACGGATAATCTTGAAATGCTATACCTCGATGATGAGAAACTAGCTTGGGCCAAAACAACCGGTGACCATGAAAGCGATGGCTCCGTTGATTTGCATAAAGATAGTAATGGCCATGTGTTACAAAATGGGGATTCAGTTATTTTAATTAAATCATTAGATGTAAAAGCATCTGCCGTCAATGCAAAGTTGGGAACGGTAGTTAGAAATATTCGTTTGGTAGAAAATAATACAGAACAAATTGAAGGCCGTATTGAGGGTCAGGTGATCGTTATTCTTACTAAATATTTAAGAAAGCAACATTAATTGGATTTAATACGCTGACCTGCTAGGCTTTTTTGTCTATATATAGAATTGTAAATCCAGAATGCAAGTATATCGGCTCCCATTTTTAAAACCAGAAAAAGTAAAGAAGGTTCCATCCCAAAAAATGCTGGCAATAGAATCATCAGGTGCATTGGAATGATACGCAAATAAGGTAAAAAGAAAAGCAAGCCAATATTAACCTTCTCCGTTTTTTCAATAACCTTATGACGTACGAATCCGATTAACGATTCCAGGAAAAAGGTAGCTATTCCTAAAAGCAGTACCAGTTTTTTTACAGATGTGGAATCAAAATCAATTAAAAGAAAAAAGAAATACACAAAGTGAAAAACGCCATAATGAAATAGAAAAAACCAGGCTGCACAACCTTTTGTAAACTTCACGGAGGAATTATTAGTTGCTGTAATTTCTCCAGTGGTATTTTTTGCTGTAAGTAATTCAAGAAAGTTAAAAAAACCTATGATGATACTCTGAAACCAGTATATCCAGACTATCGTGGCAAAATCTTCAGGATATTTTTGATAATACCATATACAATAAAGGTTTCCGATAATAAGAAATAAAACGGAGGGATTACTAAACAATCTTTTCATCATCAGCAAAAATAAAATATAAAAAGGTTCAAAGGAAAAAGCTAATTTATCTTATCCTTCCTGCAAAACCTTTTTTGCCAAATCAAGATCCTTCGAAAAAACTTTTAGCTTAACACCTCCCAGAGGACTCAAACCAAGCACATTTTCATCATGTACAAAAGAGTCTATACCTGCTTCTTTTAACTTATTTTGAGCAACTCCGGCTTCCACTGTATCGTTAAATGTTCCGGCTACTTCTGCTGTTTCGCCACTGTGATGTATATCCATAAATTTAATTTTTATAAAGTTATATCAATAATTATAAATAAACAGCCCAATATAGAAATTCTGAAATTTGGTAAATATATAATGCTGTCTATTGGAAAACATTTGGCCACAGTCAATTTAGTACCAGTATTACTTTAAATAATACTTTGGCCTGTTTTCTGGTATTATGTAGCAAAACGAACCTTTCAGCATATAAACAAACCCATTTAGTTCCACTTCGTTAATTTTATACCTATTCTTAAAAGAAAACATATGAAAAAACAATTAATAACTTCCGTCTTTGTAGTATTGATTTCGACCTACACATACGGGTGCAATGATAATGCTACAAATAAATACAATGGAGCAGACACCACTAAATTTCCTCCTGTTGAAACTAAGGATGCAAATACTAAATATAAACCTGCTTTCAAAGGGCAAACTAGAGTACCCGGCGTAAAAACTACTACTGCATATAAAGCAGAAAAGATTGCTGAAAAGCTTGGACGGCCTTGGGCAGTTGTACCAATGCCTGACGGTCGGTTACTCATTACTGAGAAAACCGGGTTTATGCAAATTCTCAATGCAAATGGTGGTTTGGTGAAAAAGATAACAGGTTTCCCAACAGTAGAATCGGGCGGTCAAGGTGGAATGCTTGATGTAGCATTAGACCCTTCATTTGCCACCAATAAAATGATCTATTGGTCTTTCTCTGAAAAATCTGGCTCAGGAAATTTAATGGCTGTTGCAAAAGGAAAATTGAATGAAGCTGCGGGAAAAGTTGATAATCCCGTTGTAATTTTCCGTGCAACTCCAGCATTAAACAGCAAATTACATTTTGGCTCCCGACTCCTGTTTGATAAAAATGAAAACTTGCTTGTAAGTACCGGCGAACGTTCCATCCTCGAGGGAAGAGTGCAGGCACAATTGCTTAGTTCTGGTCTTGGAAAAATTTTCAGAATTACAAAAGATGGTAAACCTGCTCCCGGTAATCCATTTCTTAATAAGCCCAACGTGATGCCCGAAATATTCGCTTACGGTATTCGTAATGCACAAAGCCTCGACATCCATCCGGCAACCGGCGAATTGTGGGAAGCAGAATTTGGTCCCCGTGGCGGCGATGAATTAAATATCATCCGTGCAGGAAAAGATTATGGCTGGCCAACTATTACCTATGGCATTGAATATGCAGGTCCAAAAGTTGGTGATGGCATCCAACTGAAATCAGGCATGGAACAACCTGTTTATTATTGGGATCCTGTCCTCTCTCCAGGCGGCATGGCATTTTACAAAGGCAATGCAATTCCTGAATGGAAAAATAATTTATTCATTGGCGGTCTTAGTAGTGCTCACATTGCAAGACTTGTAATTGTAAACAACAAAGTAGTTGGCGAAGAAACATTGTTGGAAGATAAAAAGGAACGTTTCCGTGATGTTGCATATCATAATGGCATGTTGTACACAGTAACCGATAATGGAAATTTATATCGTATCAGTAAAAAATAATTGAGGCTGTTTGCTGCAGTGTATATCTCAGCTGTAAATCCCCACCCGCCTGCAATCTTTTGTGCCCGTCACAAGACTTAGAAACATAATGCCGGTAGGCAGGGATATTCGGCTAAGCGGGGCAGCCCGACATCAGTTACAATATAATCAACAGGGGAACAACAAAAATTAAAACAAACAATAATGAGTCAGGAAATGGTTTCAAAAGTTTGGAAAATTGCAGGGCTTGTTGGCAAAGTCGTTCCGGGAATACTTGTTTGGAAGAATAATGAGATTGTTTTTATTACCGAAGAAGGTGTTCAGTTTCAAACACCGCTTTCAGGAGTTACAAATTTAAAATGGCCTTTTCTTCGAATGGGTATGGGCTTTGATGCAGTTATTAATAGTGAGAAATACAAATTTTCTTTTGCCAAGCCCAACGCTTCTGCTGCTGAAATTGAGATAATAAAAGGAAATCCTCTCCCTTCGGTTGTCTTTGCCCATCAGTATATTGATGATATTAGTAGCTTAATGGATTTCAAAGAAAACAAGCTAACCACAAAAAAGTGGAAGGAGATTCTTACAGGAAAAAATTAATTGGTTAATTCTTTTACTTCTTTCAAATAATCATATTGCAGATCTTCATGCATGGCAGCAATGGCATTGTTTATCTTCTTTAGCTGGTTTTGATAAATATTAATGATTACCTGGTTAGTTTTAATTGATTTGTCCATTCCCTTTACCGTTTTACAAAAATGTATGAGTAATTCTGTAGCCACCATATCGGAACCGCTGTACCGGATAAATTTATTAGTGATACGCAGTATTTTCCGAAGGGTTTTCTTTATGAAATAGGCATTGCTTTTATTAATGGTATCAAAATTGCTATCCATCTCCTGTATCACACTTTTAATATAAGCCTCGGTATCATGTGCTTCGAACAGCAGGTAGGTTAACAGCTCTTTATTTTCTTTTTTGAAACGGGCCAGCCGGATGCATAGTTCAACAAGTCGGGCAGGCTTTTCATTCAAAAGCTCCTGTTTTAATTCATTAATAGTAGCCGCTTTCATGCTGCTAAAATACCGGAAGAGCAGTTATTATTTAAAGTATATTTTTTAAACGATTGAATAATGAAAAATCTGTCTTAAATTAGAACTAAATCAACTTCCATATTATGACTTCAAAGAAAAAAAAATCCGCAAAAAAAACTGTAACAAAGAAGAAGGTCACAGTTAAGAAGAAGGCTGCTCCAAAAAAGAAAGTAGCCGCAAAGAAAAAAGCAGCAACTAAAAAGAAGGTGGTCACAAAAAAGGTGGCACCAAAAAAGAAAGCCATACCTACCGGCAGGCAGGTAGTCGCAAATAAAAAGGTTGCTCCTAAAAAGAAAGCCATGACTACCGGCAGGCAAGTGGCAGCAAAGAATACTGCTGTTGCTAAAAAGAAGGCGCCAACTAAAAAGGCTGCTGTAGCAAAAAAGAAACCCATTGCTACCGTCAGCCAGGCGGCACTTAAAAAGATAGTGCCTACAGCAAAGAAGCCTGAAATAAAAAAAGTGGTTCCCGTTACGAGTGAGCCGCTTATTGATAAGGAAAATGAGGTGGTATCAGAAATTCAAAAAGATACTATTAGAAAAAATATTTCTGAACGAATTGAAACTCCTGAAGAAGTTCCTGAAATAGTTGACCAGTCGGCAATACCATTTCCAGCAGCTGAAACACCTCCAGAGCAAGGAGTAAAAGGAATTCTAAATACATCAAAAAGACTGGCACCTGACAGGAACCATGACCCGCATCATATCCAATTAAATAAAGTAAAAAAAGGCGGGCCTAAACCATCGGGTAAAAAACCCCTTTGGTAGAAGGGATAGTTCAAATTAAATTTTGGACCAATGGTTACACATTACTTCGTTGATGAAGCCATTGGTCCTTTGTTATTGTGTAGAGAAAATCAAGTTTTGCTGCTTCTCCATAATAAGCCATTTCAACCTCTCCGGTTTTTATTGCACCTATTCTTTCAATAGAGATTTGTGACCGCTTATTCACCACACCAATATAAAAATTTACATTTTGTACAAATTGAAAAATATATTCAAGCATTAATTGTTTTAAAGCTTGGTTATAACCTTTACCCCAGCATTTTCGAATAAAGAATGTGTAGCCAATCGAAACAGTACTTGTTTCAGTAATAAAATCACTATATCTGGAACTGCCGATTATTTCTTCAGTTTCTGCATCCAAAACTAAAAATGCCCCACCAGATTCTATCCCACCTTTAAAATAATTTTTAAAATCTGTAAGTTGATGTCTGTTCTTATTGGGATGCTGCTCCCATATCAATGGATCAGATGCTGCACGGTACAAGCCATCAAAATCTGACTGCAAAAGTGGCCGGACCTTCACAATTCTATTATTAAGGTAAGGTTGGAAATTAATCATCGAAATATTTAAAACAAAAAATTAATACGTATGCTGATAATAATGAAATACCTGATTATTTTTCCCAGATAGCTCCCACTCCTGCTGCCCACAGTAATTTATTCAAGGCAGGAATATTTTTATTCATTATTTCATCTGCTTTAGCTTTTAAAGTTGCCCAAGTCATATTCAATTCTTTAAGCCTGTCAACATTTGGTTGATTAACCCTTGGTAAATCACTTTCCGTCTGGTTGAGCAGGAATAAATAATTCGCTGTAAACTTATTCTCAAAATTTTCTACATCATCATATGCTTTTGACCTGCGCTGAACCATATCTTCATCCCAAGCTTTCATTTTCTTTACCAGTATCTCTCCTTCTTTTTTCAACTCAATATTTTTTTCTTCAGGAGAAAGTGAATTTAGAATATTTTCCAGTTGCATCCTTTTTACATTCATACTATTAATCAACTGGTGCATCTTTTTTACTTCCTGTTCCATATTATTCATAATTGTATGATATTCCAGGTAAGTAGCAGCATCTGTTTTATATAACGGGTTTGACAGGATTGTAGCATCAGTCGTTAGTTGTTGTCCGTTCATTTTTATAGTCACTGTATATTTTCCGGGAGAAGCCTTATGGCCACGATAACTACTTTCTATGTATACATCGGGCACACCGGGCATTGTGCTGTAACGCATATCCCAGACAAAGCGGTTCAGGCCTTTTGCTTTTGATAAAAGAGGTTCATCATTCGGACCTCCATCATATTTCTTATAAGTACTGTCGGCTTTTGTACTTAAACTGCGAACGAGATTTCCTGCTGCGTCTTTTATTTCCATTTTTATTATATCCTCATCCTTCAATGCAGGCAAAGTATAATATAGAACGACGCCGGTTGCTGGATTTACTCCTCTGAATTTGTCAAGGCCGCTAAAACTTGTATCGGTTTTGTCTAACTCACTTGAACCATTAACCAAGTAAGCAGCCGCAGGCTGTACAATTGAAAATGCAGGTGCATCTTTTTTGTATTGTCGTATCAAACTCAAGTCATCTAATATCCAGAATGATCTTCCGGAAGTTGATGCAATTAAATTCCCCTGGTGAATACGTAAATCAGTTATAGGAGTAATGGGTAAATTCAATTGAAAAGAACTCCATGCTTTACCACCATCCCATGAAATGTATAAACCTGTTTCTGTTCCCGCAAACAGCAAATCTTTTCTTGTATCATCTTCTCTTACTACTCTTGTAAATGCACCCACAGGTATTCCATTTGTAATCTTTGTCCATGACTTACCATAGTCAGTAGTTTTATATAAACCGGGTGTATGATCATTAAACTTGTATCGGGTAGTAGCAATATAGGCAGTTGCTTTATCAAATGGTGAAATCTCGATTGCATTGATCAGGCACTCTTGTAATCCCGCAGGTGTTACATTCTGCCAGTGTGCACCGCCATCACGGGTAAGATACACAAAACCATCATCGCTGCCAGTCCAAATCACACCTCTTTCTTGTGGCGACTCCAAAATATAACTCAGTGTTCCATAATTCTCTGCTCCAACCGCTTCATTTGTTATTGGTCCGCCACCTTTTCCTTGTTTTTCTTTTTCATTACGAGTAAGATCAGGTGATGCTCCTGTCCAGGTCTTTCCATTATCAGTCGTCTTTAATAAATATTGTGCACCATGATAATAAGTATTGGATTCATGCTTCGACCAGATTATCGGAGCATTCCAGTTGTAGCGGTATTTCATGTCCTTTGTTTCTCTACCCAGGTATTGAATCGGGGCAGCCATAATATTAGTAGATGCTTTTGATGTATTATCTAACATTTCGATTGTACCTAGATAACTGCCTCCTAAAACAAACTGTGGGTCATCTGGATTAAATGCTAAAAATGCACTTTCTCCACCGGCTGATGCTGTCCAGCTTCTTGTAGATATTCCACCGCTTCCCAATTCCCGGCTGGCAATTTTTATTGAACTATTATCTTGCTGCCCTCCATAAATATTATAAGGGAATTTATTATCGACATTGATTCGATATATCTGCGCAGTAGGCATATTTTGCTGGCTGCTCCATGATTTCCCTTTGTTGAATGTGATAGCTGCGCCACCATCATCAGAAATAATCATGTTATTTGAATTTTTTGGGTTGATCCACAAATCATGATAGTCGCCATGCGTAGCTGAAATATCTTCCCAGTTTTTTCCACCATCAATGGAGCGTAGTGCAGGAGCACTCATAACATAAAGAGTATTTTCATTTAACGGATCGGGAAACAATTCAATATAATACCATGATCGCTGTATTAGCCGATGATCTTTTGAAACCTGCGACCAGCTTTTTCCTGCATTCTCTGAAAGATATAATCCTCCAGCTTCTTTTTCCCAATCGCTTTCAATTAGTGCATATACTTTTTCTGAATTGGAACGGCAAACTGCGATTGACATTTTACCCAATATTGGAGGGAGTCCTTCCTTCAATTTTTCCCAGGTATCTCCTCCATCAGTCGATTTATATAATCCGCTTCCCGGTCCGCCGCTGATAACTTTCCATGGAAGCCGGCCATGCTCCCACATGGCTGCAAATAATATCCGTGGATTATTCATGTCCATGGATAATTCTGCACATCCGGTCTTTTCATCTACATATAAAATATTTTTCCAGGTTACCCCACCATCTGTTGTTTTATAAATGCCCCGTTGCTTTGACGGACTATATAGTGCTCCTTGTGCTGCTACATAAACGATGTTTGGATCTTTTGGATGAATGGTGATACGGGAAATATGTTGCGTAGTTTCCAATCCCATCTTCTTCCATGTCTTTCCAGCATCAGTACTTTTATATACACCATCACCATGAGAAGTCATTACACCACGAACGGCATGTTCGCCCATGCCTACATAAACTACATTGGCATCACTTTCTGCAACAGCTACTGCACCAACAGAACCGGTTTTAAAATAGCCGTCCGAAATATTTGACCAGGTAATGCCCATATCATCTGTTTTCCAAAGGCCACCGCCTGTGGTACCCATATAATAAGAATTAGCATCCCCTACTACTCCGGTAGAACCTACAGAACGACCTCCACGATACGGGCCGATACATCTCCACTTTACTGGTTTAAAAAAAGAATTGAGATCGTTATTTGTTGTTTCACTTTTTGTTTGGGCGACGACTCCGGAAAAAATTGAAATAAAAATAAAAGAAAGCAGCAGTTGACACTTCATAGAAATAATATTTATACCTGAAATATAAATATTATTTTCTAAAGGATTTTATTATAATAAATTAATTCTATAATTAAATTATAAAGGCTTTCCTTCTGTCAACTTTTGAATAGCAGCTTCAAGTGTAGATTTATTTCCTGCATCAGGTGCCTGTGCCAATGCCAATTTTCCATGTTCCAACGCTTTCTTCAAATTGCCTGAAGCTGAGTAACCACGCATCATTCCAACATTTGTCGGCCAGACTCCTTTATATTTTTCAAAGTTTTTCTGAAAGACTTGCATGGCTTCTTTCACTTTATTTTGTGTCAATAATTGACGACCATATCCATGCATCTCAATACTTGATGCATTTTCTAAAGCAACGACCATAAGTTCATCAGCTTCTTTTTGGCGATTCATTTTTGACAGTAACCCTGCTTTAGTCGATAATGCTCGGAAGGTTTTAACACCACCAAGGTTTGGATCAACGGCAGAATTAGCCCAATTTAAAGCCTCTTCATAATTCACTTCATTTTGCAAAGACCAAGCAGCAGCAGCCTCTAAGCTTGGCGGATCAAAACCCATTCCGCTGCTCATTTGTGTTTTCAGATAAGCCAGTGTTGTTTGCTTCAGGTCTGTAGCAACGGAAAAAGGAATTCTCCATCTCTCCCACTCCAATGCCACTTCTAGAGAATTAGCTGTTTGTTTAGTAAAAGTATATTCAAGCCGTTCTTTACTTTCTTTCATATCTTTCTGCTGTACGGTTGTTACCCGCAGCACATCCAGGCTACTGTTATAGAAATAACTTCCCCAGCCTTTTGTATTCTTATTAAAAATAAGTGTGCAGGAATCAGGATACAATGCAATAAAAAAGCCATAGGCACCTGCGGCTAATGATTTGCCATTTATAGTAACATCTGTTGAAAACGCAATGGTGGTGCTTTCATTGGCACCGGCTCGCCACGGCGAAGGAACATTAGAACCAAAGCCTAACACTTCAAAACCGTAATTAGCTACGCTGGTTCCCCAAATTTTTCCTTCTCTACCTTTTACTCCGGGAGCATTCCAGTTTATTTCAATATCTGTCATACCTACTTTTCTGCCGGCATTACTTTTGAAATTAACACCGCCATCTGGCAATTGTAATAATTGTGCATTGGTTGGTACAACAAATACTAAACAACAAAGCAGGAATAAAATTTTACAGTAATTTTTTATCATCTTAGTCATAAATATGATTTTATGTAATGATTGAACCACCTAAAAGTAAATGGGAAAATATTCATTCTCGCTTTTCCAATCAGTCTGTCCAACCGTTCATCATTCTTCTCAAAAGCTTTTATTTACATCAACGGCAGCTTTTGGTATTGATTAATTCTTACATTTAAATAAAGATTACAGCCATGCGTACCATTACATTTTTATTAGCAGCAATGTTTACTATAACTTCTTCAGCACAGAACAAACCTTTTTATTATCAGATACCTGAAGTTCCGGCTACATTTACTCCTGCAAACGTTGCTGCCAGAATGGTTGACGGACTTGGCTTTCGTTATTTTTGGGCTACTGAAGGGTTGACAGATAAAGATATTATGTTTAAACCCTCGGAAGATGGTAGAACAAGTTTGGAAACATTGCAGCATATTGATGGCCTCACTTTTGTGTTACTCAATGCTTTGAATAAGAAATCAACAAATGGCTCATCCGGGTTCGAAAAACTTACCTTCGAAGAGTTGCGTACTAAAACTTTATTACAAATACAGCAGGCCAGTGAAATACTAAAACAGCCAGGCGCAAACCTCGAAGATTTTGATATAATATTTGAACGAACTACTGGTAAACAGGAATATCCTTTCTGGAATCTTTTGAATGGCCCGATTGCAGATGCGCTATGGCATGTTGGGCAGGTAGTTACTTTTCGCCGTTCTTCGGGTAATCCATTGCCTAAAGGTGTAAGTGTACTGGAAGGAATAAAGAGAGAATAAAATTTTTTTAAAACCCTCTTTGATAACATTGCCAGAAGAATTTAACAGCCTCCAGCACTTCTTCTTCCGATTTATTCTGCGTATTCGTTAATGGTATTTTTCTGCGAAAACCTTTATCGTTTCCTTCCTTTGTAAATTCTATAACCAGTAAAAAATTATCCTGTATCGTTATTGTTTTTTCTTTTTGCGTTACATATGCATTCAAAAAATTTGCCCAGCCTGTTATTAATTTTTCCTGTTGGTAAATGCCAGTTTTATTAATTCGGATATGAATAGCATTGCTTCTTCCTTTTTTAAAGAAATACATAGCCGGCAGTAAAGCCAATGCAAAAAGATAGCTGGTGTAAGTAAGGTTTGTAAATTTTTTAAGAAAAGCATCTATAACTGCATAAACAAACAGGCCGAAGAATAAAAGTGCCATTACATATACCAGCACTTTTTCTTCACCAACAACAAACTCAGTATCTCTTGTCAAAGAAGTCTTTGCCATTTTGTTGAAATATTTTACGCTATACTTTTTTTAAAGGCATTGATCACATATTCACCGGTTTGATAAAGCAAAGTTTCGTTGATGGTTATAAAACAATGATTTTTATCATCAGGCGGTGCAAGGCTGATATTAAATTCCTTTCGCAATGTTTGTTGAAATTTTTTTCCATCCACATTATTTGCTAATTGAAGGCTATAAATATTTGTACCGTCTGGCAGTGGATTGATTTTGATACCCGAAAACTTATTTAAGGCTAAAAATATTTCATTTGATCTTGTTATAGTGTCAGCTAATCTTGATTCAAACCCTTCCATTCTGTGCAAAGCCATTGCCGCATTTGTCCAGTTCCCATACATATTGCCACCATGTACTTTTATCAAGTGCGGCATTTTACTGATGACTTCATTAGAACCACAAAGAACGGCCCCTCCACTTGCTCCAAAATATTTGTAGAGGGAAATATATACAGTATCAAAGTAAATGGCATATTCTTTAATAGAAATACCAGTTGCAGCAGCGGCCATATATATCCTGGCACCATCCAAGTGTAACCCAATCTTTTTGCTGCGGCAATACTCACTTATCTTTTTTATCTCTTCAATAGGAACTACTTTTCCATCTGTTCTACGAACAGGGTTTTCAATAGCTACTGCACCAATGCCCGATTTAAAAACTTCTTCAATGCCTAAGTTTTCTATTGCAGATTGTAATTGTTGTGCAGTAAAATATGTTTCATTCCTTGCCAGCGGCATTAACCTTTTTTGAAAGATAGTTTGGGCTGCATCGGCTTCGTCTCTGTACACATGGCTAGTATCCTGTAGAAATACTTTCGCATTGTTTCCACTTAGTACAGCAATGGCCAATTGATTTGCCATAGTACCACTAGGCATAAAAATAGCTTTCTCTTTTCCTGTAATAGCTGCAAATTTTTGCTCCAATGTTTCTACTGCTCCGCCAGAACCATATCCGTCTTTTACAATTGCCTTTGTTGTATTTGCTTTATGTAATTCATGGATGTAGTCACCAGGCTCAAACATTTCACCATCACCCCAGAATTTTATCAACGGAGTTTCAGCTGCGATTTTTTTTATTGGAACGGTATCTGCACCTAACACAGAACTAACGGGAAGCAAGGCAGGCATCAAGCCAATACCTGTTGCTTTTAAAAATTTCCTTCTGTTGAAGTGTGACATTCTAAAATCGATTTAGCCGTGAAAATACAAATTTGAAATTGATGCTTGTCAGAAGTTTTATTTATTGAATCTATCCCACACTCTTTGTAATGCCTCTTAAACAATTCTGCTATGGTGATGATTTTTTGGAAAGTTGTTTTCCAGTGCTTTTGACCGGGATTTACCACTACTCCAAAAATCCCGCATGTTAGTCAAATAAAATCTTACATTAGTAATCTAAAATATTTATTATGATAAAGCAATCTTTGTTAGGTGAGTTTGCCCATGAGGCAGAAAACACCCGTAAGTTATTAAATGCAATTCCCGATTCAGCATTAGACTACAGGCCGCAACCGCATTTATGGTCAATTGGGCAGTTGGCATCACATATTGCGGAAGTGTATAATTGGTTTGATGCCACATTGAATACAGATGTTTTTGCAATGGACACCTATAAATATGATAAAGGTGATATCAGCAAAGCATCTAATATTGTTGCAAAGCTTGAAGAAAACATTACGGCTGCCAAAGATGTGCTTGAGAATAGCGATGAATCTACTTACATGAATATGTGGAGTATGCAAATGGGCGGACAAGATATTATGCCCCCAATGCCAAGAATAACAGTTGTAAGAGGATTTTTATTTAACCACCTTTATCATCATCGTGGTGAGTTGGTAGCTCATCTTAGAGCATCCGGAAACACAGTACCCGGACTTTATGGACCTACTTATGAGGAATCACAGGCCATGATGGCGCAGCAGGGAAATTAAAATATTTTTGTAATTGCACAACCTGTTTTGTTTTTGGTTTTTTAAAATCACCAATGAAACAGGTTTTTTTATTCCTTCCTTCCATCCTATTTTCACGGAATGCATCAGGATATTCAGCGGTTATTGAAATGTATCGATCTGGAAGAAAAAGAACAGGCACAGCGGTATCGGTTAGATCAGCAGCATTCCTTAAAAGCATTAAAGGCTGAAGGTCTTGCTCTGCATCCCATTATTGTTATCCGCAGAAATTTTGGTTATGCAGATTATCCCGAAGTAAATTTTAAACTCGGTTTTCCACCGGAGGCAAATATGTTCCGTGATGGTGCAGCTATCGAATGTTTTATTACTGGTGAAGAGCCAGTGAAAGGTGTACTCATAAACCTTGATGGAAAGAATGGCGAGTTTCGCTTATTTGCTCCCGATTTTCCGGATTGGATGGAAGACAATGGTGTTGGTATCAAGTTAGCACCTGATACAAGAACCACCACCATCATGAAAAAAGTATTGAACGAACTGGAGAACAATAAACCATTGTTCAAACTTTTCGAACAATTGCATGATGTAGTATCAACCAATCTTGCTCCAGCTGTAAAAAACTTCGCTGTTGATTTTCGCAACAAGCAGTTGAACGAAAGCCAGCAACAAGCCGTAAAAGCAATTTTACAAAATGAAGAAGTAACCATTGTGCATGGTCCGCCCGGCACAGGTAAAACAACAACACTAATCGAAGCCATTGTGCAATTAACAAAGAATGGCGAAAAAGTTTTAGTGTCTGCCCCAAGCAATACTGCTGTTGATAATATTGCCAAAGGTTTGTTGCAACAAAACATACGACTACTTCGTGTAGGCAATGCCAGCAAGACAGACGAAGCCATTTTTGCACATACTCCCGAAGGAAGATTAGTCAATAGCAAACAACAAAAAGAAATCAAACAATTAAAACAAAGAGCAGAAGAATTTCGCCGGATGGCCTTGAAATACAAACGAAGTTTTGGAAAAGCAGAACGGGAACAACGCCAACTCTTATTCAAAGAAGTAAAGAACCTGCGTAGCGAAATAAAAAAACTGCAAGCCTACAACGAAGAAAAACTCTTTGAAGAAGCACAAGTAATTGCCGGCACACCCATCGGCATTTATGATGCCGGAATCAATCATCTGCAATTTGCTACGTTGTTGCTCGATGAAGCAGGGCAATGCATCGAACCGTTAGCCTGGTGCATTTTTCCATTGGCAGATAAAATAGTACTGGCGGGTGATCATTGGCAACTGCCGCCAACCGTATTAAATATGGAAGCCACAAAGCTGGGTCTCAATGTTTCTATTTTGGAAACAGCCATTCAACATACTGCTATCATTTATTTACTCAACACACAATACCGGATGAAACAGGCCATCGCTGGTTTCAGCAGCAGTTATTTTTATAATAATGAATTGCTCTCTCCTTCGCATTTGCAAAACACCGGCACACATATTACATTTATAGATACAGCCGGTTCCGGTTTCAATGAAGAGCATGGCTCCAATGGCAGTAGTCTGCAAAACCCCGGCGAATTGAATATTGTACTCAAGTTATTACAAACAGAAGAACTCGATCCTACTTCCACGGCGTTCATCTCTCCGTATTCGGGTCAGGTAGCTGCTGCAAAAGAATTATTGCCAAAGCTTTTGCGCATCAGCACTATTGATAGTTTCCAGGGGCAGGAAAAAGAAAACATTATTCTCTCCTTGGTACGAAGTAATAATGATGGCGATATTGGTTTTCTCAAAGACTATCGCCGCATGAATGTGGCCCTTACCCGTGCCAAAGAAAAATTATTTGTAATCGGCGACAGTGCCACTATTGCAGCCGATGCATTTTACCATGCCTTTCTTACTTACATGGAGCAGCATGGTAGTTACAGATCTGTTTGGGAGTTTGAGATGTAATTATGAAAACATGAGCAGAATTATGAACTTTGAGTTGTTCATTTCTGATTGATCAATTAAATAAAGATTTTATAGCTATGGCATGTTCATTGCACAGATAAACAAATAAAACAGTAACTATGAGTATAATTATAAATGAATCAAAAGTTTATCAATAATGCGTAGCTATTCATTTTTCACAATTGTATTTTTATGTATAGCGATTTTAGTTGTTGATGTTTTTGCTTTTTACTGGGTGCAATCAATTACCGCTTTTTTTAATTCCGGCCTTTTAAAAAAATTAATCAATATTACATTCTGGGTTTTTTCAATAGGGTTGATAGCTTCTATTCTTATCCTTAAATACCGTTTAGATCATATCTCAAGACAAAGAAAGTTTTTACTCATTACATCCCTGTATGGGGTAGCAATTTCCTCTTTTATACCCAAGCTGGTTTTTGTTACTGTTATTTCAATTCTTTATTTCACCAACAGAGTGGTGACAGGAAATGAATCTGCCATTCTTATTTTACTGGTAGGTTTAGTATCTGGCTTCTTTCCATTTTTTATTATTCTATATGCCATCTTCCGTTCATTGTATCGATTCAAGCTGCATACAATCTCTTTACACTTCCCTCATCTTCCTCAAAACTTTGATGGTCTTCGGATCATTCATATTTCTGATGCACATTTAGGCAGTTTTAATTATCGCTACCATATATTCGACCGTGCGATAAAAATGATTAATGATGCCAATCCTGATCTGATATTATTTACCGGCGACCTGGTTAATAATTTTGCTTCCGAATTAGATGGATGGAAAGAAACCTTTCAACAATTAAAAGCTGCCAAAGGTAAATTTGCCGTACTGGGCAATCATGATTATGGCGATTATTCTAAATGGAATTCGGCTGCTGATAAGAAAGATAATTTTGAAGCCATAAAAGATTTTTATGGATCAATCGGATTTCAGCTTTTGTTAAATGAAGCAGCCATCATTGAAAATGAAAATGCAAACATTGCAATACTTGGAGTGGAAAACTGGGGGCATCCGCCATTTATGCAATATGGCAATCTTAATAAAGCCATGCAGCAAATTCAGCAAACACCCTTTAAGATATTATTATCGCATGATCCCAGCCATTGGCCGCAGGAAGTAACGAAGCAAACCAATATAGCTCTCACACTTTCAGGACATACACATGGCATGCAGGCAGGCATTAAGATTATGAGTAAAAGCTGGAGCCCAATAAAATATAAATACAAACATTGGGCAGGCCTGTATAAGCAAAATGATCAATATCTGTATGTAAACAGAGGTCTCGGTTGGCTTGGATTTCCCGGGCGGTTAGGCATGCGGCCAGAAATAACACTTATTGAATTATTTCAAAGTAAAAGCAATGGCAAAAATTAACCGCTACTTATCTCCAACTAATTCTTTTTTTCCTTTAATTCATTAATTGCTTTTGTCAGCAATGCAATTTCGCCTTTCAATTCCGCCACATCTTTTGCTCCTGCCACCGGTGTATCTTCTTCTTCTGCATCTCTGCCAATAAAAAAGGTAGCAAGGGTAGCAGTTACATAACCAAAAATGGCATACCCGAATAATGCCAAAATAAAAGCCAATCCTTTTCCTTCTGGACTTAGCGGAAAATATTCGCTACCTGCAGTAATGATGCGCATAGCCGTCCACCAAAGTGCCATGCCGTAAGATTCAAATCCCTGGTTACCCTTTTCAATACCATACATGCCGGCGGCACCTGCCACCGTTACTACTACAGCCAATAAAACCACATATAAAAAACCACGACGACGCATGGTAGCTGCAAGGCTCCTCATGCTTCTGTTCAATGACGAAACCACTTTAAATACCCTCAATCCTCTTGCGCCTCGTATTACTTGTATAAATCTGAAAAAACGGAACAGCCGCAAAGCAGGCACTATCAAAGAAATAACTGTTAACCAGTTCTTCTTCATAAACAGTTTTTTTTCAGGGGCCAGTATTAGTTTGATAACAAAATCAATAATAAAAATGATCCAGATAGTAATGCTTAAATATTCCAGCATGGGTCGCAAACCCCATATCAATTCCACAATCAGTAGAATTAACCACACAAAGCCGAGAAAAATCATCGGCCCTTCCAGCAGTTTTTCTACCGATTTCAGTAGTTCGTTCCTTTCTATAGTCAGATTTTTATTCATAAGTAAATTATTTATTACTATGTCTTCCCTAGGCAATCTTCAGAAGTGGAATATGCGCTGCAAAAGAAAATTGCAATCATGTCGAGTATTGGTTTATAAACGATTTTAAAATTCAGATCTTTTTGCTACTATGTTTCCTTTGCAATATCTTAACCTGCTTCAGCATGTTTCGTAATACTCCTTTTTCGACTTTGCATGTGTTCTAAAAACTGTAAACGACCTTTGATGATGTTGCATAATAGCCTTGAGCAAAAGCAAAGACCCCCTACCGGCAAGCACCCACAAACGAAATCAAAAAAAGCTTTTCCTTTACATTAAGTTTTTTCTCGCAAACCAGCCTACCGGCAGGCAGGTACACAAAGAAGTAAAGACTGAAAACGCAATATCCTTTTTAGGAAAAATTGCTGGGAAGAAAAGTCATTTAAAACTTCAGTCAATTGATTTTATAATCGGTATTACCTGGATCGCAATTTAAGGACAGTTTCCTTTTTTCTTTTTAATAACATATCATCACCGCTTATTTCGAAATGATCTACACTGCTAAGAGTGGTCAGGAAAACATTTTCAAATTCTATATCAATACAACTCATTTTAGTACTGATTATTTCGCCAAAATTAATAGTCCTGTTATCGATTGTGTAATTGCCATTAATCTGGTTGCAGCCGCCATTACCGCTAAATTTTTTATTCGCAACATCGAAATTAATATAGGCATCTCTGCGGCTTTCGCTCTGCTGTACCGGAACTCCTTTCATTTCTGTGACTATCCATCGCTGATTTCCCCAACTGGCATCAGGAGATAGTTTAGGACTGCATTGAAAAAATATAATTGATATTATAAGAACAAATAAATATTTCATAATAATTGATATTAATTAATCAAGGGAAGATACTGTTAATACCTAAAAAATTATGCCATTAATTCAAATAGGAGAAAATAGAACGTTTGTTGGCGGTGCGAAATGGCGTTCTTCAATAGCAAGACCTGCTTGCTGGCAGACAGTCAGCAACAAACGAATTTAGCAAAACACTTTTCCTATACTTTATACCGTTGTTCTCTTTGCTCTGCAATATTGCTAGCACACAACTTGTTGCGCAACAGACGGGAAGACAAAGCGGCATACTGCTTTTAGGTGAAACTTATTACTGATAGAAAGTATATTGCAAATTGCTGAATAGAATTTCAATAGTAGAAGAATGTCCTTCGTTCCTCAGGAAGCTGTGCAAAAGACCCGCCCGACTACAATATTTATTAATAATATGATCAGGCGGGAATTATAGTAGTACTGGTGCTTGGTTAATAAAACTATATGCCTTCCCGTCTTAAGGGACGAGCTGTTCCCCGGCATAACAATTGTAAGTGTCAGGATGCCAAAATCAGTTAGTCATCTCCCCCATCCACCGCATTATCTCTGCTCCTTCTTCGCCAGTACATGGGTTGGGTGCTGTGCCGGAGAAATAGTTTACGGTTTGTGCAATCATGGGTTGTTGCACATGTGGCAAAAGCGGAAAATCGAATTTGGTAGTTTGCCCGTTGATGGTTTGCAATAATTGATTGCTATTAAAAAAGCTAAAGCTGAGTGTGCCACTGCTTCCAATGAATTCGCAATGGTCGCTGGCTTCCGGAGCGGTAAAACACCATGCCCCACTAAAGAGAATGCCATTGGCAAACTGTATATGCCCTGTTACAATATCATCTGCCGCATAGTGATTACCTTGGTTGGCAGCCATGCCGGATATTTTGTTGGCGGCGCCGAATAGGTAATACATAATATCTAATTGATGTGGTGCCAAGTCGTGAAAGAGTCCGCCCCCAGAAATGGCGGGGTTGGTACGCCATGCATTTTTTTCATCGGCCATTTCTGCAGCAGTGGGTGCCTGTTTGTAAAGATGCAAACGAACAAGCCGCAGCTCTCCTATTGTTTGCAGCGCCAACAGTTCTTTTAGTTTTTGGAACAAAGGCCATTGCCGCCGGTAATGTGCTACGGTTAGTTTGACGCCTGCTTGCTCTGCCGCAGTTGCTATGCTTTTTGCTGCTGCATAGTTAAGTGCCATTGGCTTTTCTACATAGACAGATTTGCCTGCTTTGATAGCTGCCAATGCATACTCCTGATGCGATGATGGTGGTGTGGCTATATATATGGCGTTGATGTCGGGATCGTTGATGAGTTCATCTGCATTTGCATACCACTTGGGTACGCCATGCCGCCTGGCATAGTCGGCTGCTTTGTCTGCATTGCGCCGCATTACTGCTAAGAGTTTGGAACCGGTTACATTGTTGAAAGCCGGTCCGCTTTTAATTTCTGTTACGTCGCCACAGCCGATGATGCCCCAGTTGATCATGATTTAGCCTCCCAACCCTCCGAAGGAGGGCTTTTGGTCGTTTAGAGTTTTAGATTCGTTATTGATGATTTATAGGTTTTCTTTAAAATCAAGGTCATTATCCTTCAATGTTTGTTTTGCTAGTTCATAGCCGGCATCCGCATGTCGTATCACTCCAATGCCGGGGTCGTTTCGTAAAACTCTTTTTAATCTAGCTTCAGCATCATCTGTACCATCGGCAACAATCACCATACCTGCATGTATACTGTAACCCAT
>JBDSUW010000238.1:0-7802 GCA_039927535.1 Chitinophagaceae bacterium
GCAGAAGATGCAGCCATCGTTTATGCTGCCATTAATGGTACAGATGGCAATGATCCGTCTGCTATAAAACATGCTTTTAATTATAACGGAAAAGTTGACTGGACGAAAATACGTATCGCTTATGCAGAAAATTATTTTAAAAGACTGCCAAAAGAAGCTGATGAATGGAAAGTACTGGAAGTATATAAATCATTGGGGGCAAAATTAAAACCAGTTGTGTTTCCGGATTCAAGTTTATATCCCGTTAATTACATCAGTTTAATTTTAAATGCAGAAAGTGCTGCTGCTTTTGATGAACTGACAAGAACGAACAGGGATGATCTGATTGAAAGACAGGATAAGAGCTTCTGGCCAAACTCCTTCCGTGCTGCAAGAACTATACCTGCCGTGGAATATATCAATGCCAACCGTTATCGTTCACAATTATGCAAAGGCTTTAACGGTTTCATGAAAAATTATGATGTGGTGATTGTTCCCACCTTTGCCGGAAGGCAATTATCTATGACTAATCTTACCGGTCATCCTGTTGTTTGTATGCCAATGGGATTTAATAAAGATGGTACACCAACAAGTATCACATTGATCGGAAATTTATATGATGAAGCCACTATCTTAGCAGCCGCTAAAGCATTCCAGGATAAAACAGATCATAATAAGAAACATCCTGCCTTATTTAGTAATTAATTTTTAAATCTTGCTAATGAAGAATTTTATTTTTGTACTTCTCGTTACATTCTTATTTTCCTGCAGTTCAAAAGAAAAAGCAGACCTGTTAGTTTTTAATGCAACAATCTATACCGTTGATTCATTGTTCTCAACCGCTGAAGCTATGGTTGTAAAAGACGGGAAAATAATTGCTACCGGAACAACTGTTGAACTGGAAAAAATATATACTGCAAAAGAAAAGATTGATGCAGAAGGAAAATTCATTTACCCGGGATTTATTGATGCACATGCTCATTTTGTGGGCTACGCAATGAATTTAACAAAAGTAAGTCTTGTTGGTACCAATAGCTGGAATGAAGCCATTGAAAAAGTAAAACAGTTTGCAGCAGAAAATCCGGAAGGCTGGATAACTGGTCGTGGATGGGATCAGAATGATTGGGAAGTAAAAGAATTTCCTGGCAATTTAAAACTGAATGAATTGTTTCCAGACCGACCCGTGTTCCTAACAAGAATAGATGGACATGCGGCGATTGCCAATAAATACGCATTAGATATTGCAGGGATAAAAGCAGGCGATAATTTAATCGGAGGAGAAATTGAAGAAATGGAAGGAACACTCACCGGAATTCTTATTGACAATGCAAAAGATCTTGTTTCCAAAAAAATTCCTGCGACAACAGAAAAACAATATACAAAAGGATTACTTGCCGCCCAACAGAATTGTTTTGCGATGGGATTGACAACGATTGATGATTGCGGTCTTGGTTTTGAAACTGTGGAAAGTATAAAAAAATTACAAGAAGCAGGTGAATTAAAAATGAGATTGTATGTAATGCTGAGTGATAACAAAGAAAATTATGACTATGCAGCAAGGAACGGAATGATAAAAACGGATAAGCTGAATGTGAGAAGTATAAAAGTATATGGTGACGGCGCATTGGGATCAAGAGGTGCTTGTTTACTTGAGCCATATAGTGATAGAATTAGTCATTATGGATTCTTGTTAAGCAATCCGTCGCATTTTGATTCAGTTGCCAACTGGATTTATGATAAAGGATGGCAAATGTGTGCTCATGCTATCGGTGACAGCGGCAACAGAACTATGCTGAACATTTATGCGAAATACTTAAAAGGCAAAAATGATCTGCGCTGGAGAATTGAACATGCACAGATAGTTAACCGTTATGATTTTAATTTGTTTGGCGCAAACTCAATCATTCCTTCTGTGCAACCTACACATGCTATTTCAGATATGTACTGGGCTGGCGACAGAGTTGGTAATATAAGAATAACCGGAGCCTATGCTTATAAACAATTACTAAACGAAAATGGTTGGTTGCCATTGGGTACCGATTTCCCAGTAGAAGATATTTCAACTTTCAAAACATTTTACGCAGCTGTAGTAAGAAAAGATGCAAAAGGCTGGCCGGAGAATGGTTACCAGATGGAAAATGCATTGAGCCGTGAAGAAACATTAAAAGGAATGACAATTTGGGCCGCTAAATCCAACTTTGAAGAAAATGAAAAAGGAAGTTTGGAAAAAGGAAAGTTTGCAGATTTTGTAATACTCGATGCAGATTTGATGAAAGTAGCTCCTGAAAAAATACTGGAAGTAAAAGTATTGAAGACTTTTTTGGGTGGAGAGAAAGTGTATGAGTTGAAATAAGTAATTTGAACCATAACCTGTCCCGATTATTTCCTACCGTGTGGACACTTCTTTTGTGTCGAAAAAATAGAACACGGATGACACAGATTGAACAGATTTTCACTGTTTTCTTTATTTATTCTGAGATTTAAGCACCTATTTGAGTGAGTAAAGGATAAACACAGATTTATTCTGCTTCGGAGAATAAAAAATCCGTGTTTATCCGTCCGATCTGTGTCATCCGTGTGCAAAAAAACTAGTGTCCACACAATAGGATCATTTCGGGATAGAAACATATTTACATAAGATTTCACATAGGAATACTCTATGTGTGTAGATTCTATGTTTCTACTGTGTCTATGTGGTAAAAAGCTGAGTAAAGATTTGGAGTACAAGAGTGCGATGCAAGGGACGATTATAGTAGCACTACAGCTGGCAACAAAAAAAACTTTAAGTAATAATTCCTTATAATCATCCATAATCACAATCATTTAATCCACAATTGTGGGTAATTCTGTCAAACAAATGACTGAACCGTGCGTTAAAAAATCATTATGTTTGTTAAATGAGTTGGATGGAAAAAAGGTCTGTAAAAGTAGCAATCCTCGATCTCTATGATGGTTATGCCAATCAGGGCATGCGTTGTATCCGTTCTATTCTAAAAGAATGGGCTGAGGTGAATGAATTGGATGTGCAATGTACCGAATTTGATGTACGTCAAAAAGACGAATTGCCTGATACTTCTTTTGACTTTTATATTTCGAGTGGCGGTCCTGGCGATCCGCTGGAAAGCCGCTTCGAAGATTGGGATATTGCCTGGATCCGTTGGCTGGATAGTATAGAAAGATGGAATAAAAATCCCGACACATCTCAAAAGAAACATATCTTTTTCATCTGCCATTCATTTCAATTGGCCTGCCGCTATTTCAACGCAGGCATTGTTTGCAAAAGAAAATCGAATTCCTTTGGTGTGTTTCCGATGCATATGTTAGATGCAGGAAAAGATGAAGCTGTTCTCAATGGATTAAAAGACCCTTTTTATGGTGTGGACAGCCGTGACTTCCAGGTAATACAACCTAACCATCAATTGCTGAATGAAATGGGTGCAAAGATTCTTTGTATAGAAAAAATCCGTCCACATATTCCGTACGAAAGAGCAGTAATGGGCATCCGCTTTAATGAATATATGATCGGCACACAGTTTCATCCCGAAGCTGATCCTATTGGTATGAGCATACATTTGCAAACAGAAGAAAAAAGACAATCAGTTATTGAAAATCATGGCGAAGCTAAATTGAACAGTATGCTGGAACACCTGAGTGATCCGGATAAAATATCCTGGACTTATTCGCATATCATTCCTAATTTTCTGAATCAGTCTGTTGAGCAGTTACAGGAAGTAATGGCTTAAACTTCGTTAACTTTTTTGCTGCCCGCCCTGCATTTACTACCTTCCGGTACAAAAAACAGGCAATATGATACCAGCTATTCGCAAGGAGTATAACGAATCGTTTTCACAAGAAAAATATCAAGCCTTTCTGAAAGAATTACATGCGGCGCATCCTGGTGAGTTAGATTTCCGGGTGGCGGAAACTCCCATATTTGTCCCCAAAGATTTTACTAAAAAAATATTGGATGTCTGCGAAAGTATTGTTGATATTATTGTTGACCCGAAATTCATCAAACTAACTGATAAATCAATTCCGGAAAATGTAAAAACGCCGGGAAGAAATGGACATACTCAATTCATAGCTTTTGATTTTGGTATCTGCATTAATGAAGCAGGTGAATATGAACCGCAACTGATAGAGATGCAGGGCTTCCCTACCCTGTTTGCTTACGAAGTATTAATTGATGATACATTTCGTAATCATTTTCCGGTACCGGAAAATTTTAGTTGCTACTTGAACGGGCATGATAGAGAATCCTACATCAAACTATTAAAAGAAATTATTGTTGATAAGCATGCACCGGAGAATGTGATACTGCTTGAAATATTTCCCCGCCAACAAAAAACAAGAATAGATTTTTATTGCACTGAGGATTATCTCGGTATCAAAATGGTTTGCCTTACGGAACTGATAAAAGAGGACAAGAAATTATATTACCTGAACGACGGGAAGAAAACTGAAGTAAAAAGAATTTACAACCGTGTCATCTTTGATGACCTGCATCAGCAATCTACCGAAGTGCAGGAAAAAGGAAAACTATTTTTTGAAGAGTTGGATGTTGAATGGTGCCCGCACCCTGATTGGTTTTATCGTATTAGCAAATTCACATTGCCTTTGATCAATCATCCATATGTACCTCAAACTTTTTACCTGAATGAAATAAAGCAATTGCCTGCTGATCTGGAAAATTATGTATTGAAACCTCTTTTCTCTTTCGCCGGGCAAGGTGTAGTGATAGATATTACACAGGAAGATATAGACAATGTAAAAGTCCCCGAGAACTGGATACTACAAAAGAAAGTGAAGTATGCAGATGTAATACTAACTCCTGATGTGCCTGCCAAAGCAGAAATTAGAATGTTCTATTTCTGGAAAGAAGGCGAACCAAGACCTGTTGCTGTAAATAATCTGGGAAGGTTAAGCAAAGGAAAAATGATTGGTGTACGATATAATAAGGATAAGGAATGGGTGGGTGGTAATTTTTGTTATTTTGAGGCCCACTAAACCTGCCTGTCGGCAGACAGGTCCCCCGAAGGGGGACTTTATACTCCGAAGATTTTAAATTACTTTTTATATGCAACAAATAAAAGAATTACCTGCAAAAGAATTAGCACCTGGCCTTACTGGTTATTATGCACATGGTACATCTATGACCTTTGGCTTGGTAGAAATAAAAGCCGGAAGCAAGTTACCCGCCCATCATCATGTGCAGGAGCAAATTACTTATATACTGGAAGGAAATTTAGATATGACCATTGATGGAATATCTTGTCCACTTTCTGCTGGCATGTATTATGTCATTCCATCCAATGTGGTACACTCTGCTATTGCTACAACTGATTGCAAAGTGATTGATGTGTTTAATCCGGTGAGAGAGGATTATCGAAATTAGACTTGTTATGGAAAATAAAACTACAGTTTGTTGAAAATATTCTTGATAATCAACATGTAAATGTGCGGTTAGTAAGGTAAATTTATAAGTTGGCAGCAACATTCCAAACCTTTAAATGGTAAAGCTTTTCAGTATCATATTATTTTTTTTGTCTTCAACGTTTTGCATTGGGCAAACGAATTTATCAAAGCAACAAGTCAAATCGCTTACAACACTTGGTGAGATATGGGGTTTTCTTAAATATTATCATCCCGCTGCAGCAAAAGGGAAATGGGATTGGGATAGTGTTTTGATTGCCAAAATACCTTTTTATCTCAAAGCAAAAGATAAAAAGTCAGTTAGTAAACTTACCAAAGAGTGGATACTGGAATTAGGGCAGGTAAATCTTTGTAGCAATTGTTACCAGCATGTGCCCGATAGTATTGCTTATAATCTGGATTTCAGTTGGATCAATAAAAACACTTTTGAAGCAGCTGTTATCGACAAATTAAACTACATAAAGGCCAACAGAAATACAGGTAATTCATACTATGTAGAATACGATAAGACCCGGAGAAGGTTGGTCAATTTTATTCATGAAAAAATATACAACGAACCTGCTTTTCTTTATCCCGATGCGGCTTATCGCTTATTGCTTCTTTTCCGGTACTGGAATATTGTAAATTATTTTTCTCCTTACAAATATCTTAACGGACAAGTCTGGAACAAGCTGTTGGAAAGTAAGATACCGGCATTTTATACAGCAAAGGATAAGCTTACTTATCAATTGGAATATGTAAGGCTAATCAATAGTTTAAATGATGGTCATTCTACAGTGTACAGTGCAGTCTTAGATGATTTTCTGGGAAAAAGATATACGGTTCCCTTTTTATGTATGCGACTAAAAGATCAATTTGTGGTTAGCAGTATATTGAATGATTCAGCTGCCGCTTCTCTCAATATAAAAAAAGGCGATATTATTAAAGAGGTTAACGGCAAAAAAGCCATTAAACTGTACCATATGATAAAACCCTATGTAATTGCATCTAATGATGATTCAAGAGCAATGACTTTTGCAGCAAGCTTTTTATTCCGTGCAAAGGATAGCATATTTATAATTAAAAAGATAAGAGGAGAAAAGGAAATTACAGAAACAATACAACTTTCCCAGTTTAATAATAAAGCAATTTCTGCCGATAAAGCCTGGCAGGTATTACCTGACTCTATTGGTTATGTAGACATGGGTGTCCTGCCAAAAATTGAGGTTGATAAAATGATGAATGCATTACGTCACACAAAAGCAATTGTCTTTGATATAAGAAACTATCCGCATGACACATGGCCTCTCATTGCGAATTATTTGAGTGCTCATCCATTTGCAATGGCGAAAATTGCTTACCCGGATTTGGATTATCCCGGTGTTTTCTTGTTTGCAAATCCTTTGTATGGTAAAGAGAATAAAAATCCTTATACGGGGAAAGTTATTTTGCTCGTGGACGAAAGCTCAGTAAGTCATGCGGAATATAGTGCTATGGGTTTGCAGGCGGCTGCACAGACAATAACAATAGGTAATACAACCGCAGGAAAGGATGGTGACGTAACTTATCCGATTTGGCTGCCGGGTGGTCTTTTCACCAGATTTTCCGGACTAGGTATTTACTATCCAAATGGAGTTGTAACGCAGCGTAGAGGAATAAAAATTGACATTAAAGTTAGACCAACAAGTAAAGGACTTCAGGAAGGCAGAGACGAAGTAATTGAAGCCGCTTTAGATTACATTAATACAAAAGATTAAGCAATTGCTTATCCTCTACTGAGGATATTTATTTACATGATTCACTAACAGGTTGCTTCTAAAAAATAGTTTGCGAAAAAAAAACATTACAAATTTATTTTATCAGATAATTTATTCCTTAAGATTCTTCTTCAACTCCGCCAGATTTGCCTGAAAAGGATTTAAGGGTGGAGAAGGCTTAGCAGGTTTAACAGCAATTTTTCTTTCCGTCTTACCCTCTTCCCGGCTAACCGCTCCTCCATCTTTCAACGACAACGCAATTCTCTTTCTTGCAATATCAACTTCTAATACTGTTGCCATTACTTTCTGCCCCAGCTTCACCGCTTCATTTAGATTGCTGACAAAACGATTGGCTAAATGTGAAATATGAATTAGTCCGTCCTGCTTTACTCCCACATCTGCAAATGCTCCAAGTTGGTTACATTGGTAATGATGGCTGGAATTTTCATGCCAGGTTTCAGGTCTTCCATCGTACTCACTCCATCTGCAAATCGAAACTCTTCAATCGGCGAACGGGGATCTCTTCCCGGCTTTTCCAGTTCTAAGGCCCCGGTTCGTGTCTCCACGAACCGAATTAACCAAATAAAAATGGTTCGTGAAGACACGAACCACTGCAGAGAATATGCTGCTAAAGAAACATCAAAAATAATAGTT
>JBDSUW010000239.1:0-40912 GCA_039927535.1 Chitinophagaceae bacterium
CCGTTGCACATTGAATGAGCATTTTTATAAACAGATGCCCCAGTGATACCTTGCAACACTAAAAAATCCAGTGTTTGAAAAATTTGCAATAATGAATTATTGTTTTCAAAAACAACAGGTGCTGCAATAAATGCAGATTGGCTTTCTGTTTTAAATAAAGCGATGGTTGCTATCCAATTACTTTCTGGTAAACAATCAGCATCGGTTGTAACAATCAAATCTCCTGTTGCCGTAGCTATTCCTGTTTCAATGGCTTTCTTTTTATAGGAATTAATGTTATCTTCTTTGAGTTGAATCAACTTCACCGATGGGAATTGCTGAACAATCGCTGCTGTTTCATCTGTTGAATGATCGTCGATTACAATTACTTCAAATAAATCAGCCGGATAAGATTGGTTTTGCAATGCTTGCAATAATTGTCCAATATTCTGCTCTTCATCCCGGGCAGGAATAATTACACTGATTTTTGTAGTTGGATTATTGTTCGATGACTTGAATTCAGGTATAGCATTCCACGACTGCCAATAATAAATTATTATAAGACTGTAAATAATAAATAGTGCTATGATGATGTAAAGAAATATCATGCTTTAAACAAAGCTAATCAATGGAGCAACGCTGTAAGTATTTCTTCCGCATGTTTTTCATGCAGCACTTGATGACCCGCATTGATAACGGAAATAGAACAATGCTCTTTAATTCCTTTCTTGAATTTTTTGCCAACGGACGAAAGAATGATACGATCATGTTTTCCGTAAACTAACCGAACGGGAGTTTTATTTTTCAATATATTTTTTTTGATTAGTGAGATATTAGGTTTTATTTTTCTCAAAGTCGTCCAACGGGCATAAAGCAAACGTCGAACTTCCGCATCACCTATATAATAGTTAACGAATTTGAAGATGCTTGCATTTACCAGTTTCAGTTTGTTCAGCAATTTTAAAAATCCAAAGAACCAACAGGGCTTTTTCATGGTCAGTTTAAAAAATCTGTTTCCCAGCCAGGTTTGTGTGGCAAGCCAATACCAGCAATTAATTTTTAATCCATCTGGAGCAAGTAAAACCAACTTTTCAATTTTTTCAGGGATGGTTTGATAAAGGCTTAATGCAATGCGACCACCGAGGCTGAAACCGAGGAGAGAGAATTTCCGATTTCCGATTTCTGATTTCCGATTGTCATTTTCAATAATTTGTTCAACGATTTGAAGAAGGTCTAAGGGATCAAAATTAAATCCGTCTTTCCAGTCCGTTTTCCCATGAAAGGGCAAGTCAATTGCGTAAAAAATAAACTGATTACTAGCATATTTCGCCAAAAACTCAAAAGCAGCCGCCTCTTCGCCATATCCATGAAAGCAAACCGCTATTTGTGGACCATATCCAAACCTGTAATAACTGATAGTAGAGTTTCTATAAATGAGCTGTTTGTGTTCCATTGCAGTAATTGCTTCGAAAATTTTGGCGAAAATAATCTTGGCTATTTCAAATATAATACTAATTTTGAATAGTTGCACAAACAACTATATGCCAAACAACCATTTTAAAAGAGGAGAATTATACAGCTTTATTACCGGTCAAGCTTCTACTGCTATCGCAAGGCGATTACAGAAGAAATTTAATAATGCCGGTTTGAATATTACCATCGAACAATGGAGTGTGTTATATCATTTATGGAAGAAAGAGGGAATTAGCCAACAGGAAATCTGTAATGCAACATTCAGGGATAAACCAAGCATTACCCGGTTGGTAGATAATCTTGAAAAATTAAATCTTGTAAAAAGAGTGGCTTCACAAAACGACAGACGTATCAATCTGATTTACCTGACAAAAGATGCACAAAAATTACAAGAAGAAACAATGGCCATTGCAGATGAGACATTGAATGAGGCTTTGGAAAAAGTACCAACGGATAAGATTGACATCTGTAAAGAAGTTTTGCAAATTGTGTATGATAATTTGAAATAGTTAATGCCTCCCCTTGAACTACGTTCGTTCCCTTTCAGGGAACCTCCGAAAGAGGGGCTTCAAGAGTCTGATTTTGTGAATGCATTCAAAGAGGATAAGTGAGGTATTATAATATGAAGGAATGCTTTTAACAGTGTAGGAGTTTCGTTTTTATAGCCCCGTAGGGGCGACATACCTGCCTACCGGCAGGAAGTTTAGTAGCCCTGGGTTTCAACCCGGAGAAATGAAAACGAAGAATGTTTTAGAACCCCGTTGTGGTGAAATATTTAATGAATAGAATTGATGCAGTTCAAGAGTGCGACCAAGGAACGATCAGAGTAGCACTTCAGCTCACCACCATACTCCTTCGCTAAAGCTACGGAGTACGAGAATAAAATTACGGTGAGTAAAATGACTAAATAAGATTATAAAATTAAACTTAAATAAAATGAGTACCGAAACAGCAACAAGAGTCATGCCTACCGGCAGGCAGGCAGCCATAAAAGGTGGCGAATGGCTTATAAAAGAATCTATACCTTCTGAAACATTTACTAGAGAAGATTTTAGTGAAGAACAATTGATGATAAGGGATATGTGTAATCAGTTTCTGGATACAGAAATATACCCGAATCTTGATCGTATTGATGATTTGGAACCGGGATTGATGAAGTCGCTGGTTACAAAAGCTGGTGAGCAAGGTTTGCTGGCCACTTCGTTTCCCGAAGAGTATGGAGGATTGGGTAAAGATTTTGTTACTTCAACTATTATCAATGAATACCTTGGTGCAGGCCATTCATTTTCTGTTGCAATTGCTGCGCATACTGGCATTGGTACATTACCCATATTGTATTTCGGCACACCGGAACAAAAAGAAAAATACATTCCAAAATTGATCAGCGGCGAATGGGCTGGTGCTTACGGTCTCACGGAGCCGAACAGTGGAAGTGATGCATTAGGTGCAAAGACATCTGCCAAACTTAGTGAGGATGGGAAATATTATTTACTCAACGGACAAAAATGCTGGATTACCAATGGTGGTTTTGCACAGGTGTATACTGTATTCGCAAAAGTAGACGGAGATAAATTCTCCGCTTTTATTGTTGAAAGAGGAACGGAAGGATTTACACAAGGCCCTGAAGAGCATAAGATGGGTATCAAAGGTTCTTCTACCGTTCAGCTTTATTTCCAGGATGCCAAGGTGCCGGTTGAAAATTTACTCGGTGAGATTGGTAAAGGACATAAAATTGCTTTCAATATTTTAAATATTGGCCGGTTGAAATTATGTGCAGCAGCGTTGGGCGGTGCTAGAAGAGCATTATCTAATACTGTAGAATATGCAATTACCAGAGAACAATTCAAACAACCCATTTCAAACTTTGGTGCCATCAAACATAAATTGGCGGAAATGGCAATACGGGTTTTTGTTGGCGAATCATCTTTGTACCGCACTGCAAAATGGATTGATGAAAAAGAAGCAGAATTACTTTCTGAAGGCAAACCTTTTAATGAAGCATTGCTGGGCGGTGCAGAAGAATATGCCATTGAATGTGCTATGCTGAAAGTCTATGGTAGTGAGGTTTTGGATTTTGTAGTGGACGAAGGTGTGCAGGTGCATGGCGGTAATGGCTTCAGCGCCGAGTATAATATTTCAAGAGCTTACCGTGATAGCCGCATCAACAGAATTTATGAGGGAACGAATGAGATCAACCGTTTGCTAATATTGGATATGACATTAAAAAGAGCAATGGGTGGCAGATTAGATATGATGGGTCCGGCAATGTCAGTTCAAAAAGAATTAATGAGTATTCCTGATTTTAGTGCGGAGGATGATGCTCCTTTTACAAAGGAAAGAAAACTGGTTGCTAATCTTAAGAAAGCAATATTGATGACTTCTGGCGCAGCCGTACAAAAACTGATGATGAAGATTGATACCGAACAAGAAGTGCTGATGAATATAGCAGATATGGCCATCGAAACTTTCAATGCAGAAAGTGTATTGCTAAGAGTAATGAAAATGGTGGAACAAAAAGGCGAAGCTGCCAGTCAACTGAACCTTGATATTATGCGAACATATTTATATGATGCGGCTGATAAAGTGAACAAGTCAGGTAAAGATGCTATCAATGCTTTTACCGATGGTGATGAGCAGCGAATGATATTGATGGGATTGAAACGTTTTACAAAAGCAGAATCTTTCAACTGTAAAGATGCCAGAAGAAGGATTGCGAATAAAATGATAGAAGAAAAGAAGTATTGTTTCTAGTTCCAGACTTCTTTATCAAAATCTAAATCTAACATGGCTGTTCTTTTCGGGGCAGCCATATTTGTGTCTTTATACATCTCTGAGAGTTCTTTACGGGTAATCTTTAACTCTTTAATCTTTTTAATTCTCCTCCATTCAATAATCAAGCCGGCACTCATTAATAAGGCTGAAATAGATGTTGCAATAAAAAATATAAGATACGCCGCTTCTTTATGTTCTGTTTTAATAATGTAATACATCACATAAAGAATACTGAAACATCCATAAGCAAAAAGCATTGAGCCGGCAATAAAAGCCTTGCCGGTAGCTTTTCCATGTTCAATAGCCATGGTGGCATAACGAATGAAAAAATGCAGGCATAGCCCTGAAATAATGATAAGTCCCGGTCCAAGTATAATTGTTAATCCATTTATGCTAAATCGTGTAACAATCATAACGATTAGTTCGAATAAAATAAAAGCAACTGCCAGTATTTTCATTCTTTGAGTATATTTTTTAGATGGGCTAAAGTAGGTAAGGAACGTAAGCATTAAAGGAACATCAAGCATGTTATTAGCAATTCCCCAGAAATAATTTACGTTTCTGTTTATATGAATATAACCTTCGGACATGAGATTGAAAATAATTACAGAGGTATAATAAATTAGAAGTGCCGCAAAACTGCGGTAGCTTCCAAGTTTTAATAGCAGGATAAGTGCTATCGGTATAAAAAGGGCGAAAGAAGAAACAAAGCCCATTATTGTATTCCAGGTCATCGTTCGTGGTTTTAGGATAAAGGTTTAATACCGGCCTCGCCTGGTTGCAATGCCTTAAGTAAAACTAACGGCATACAAAGTTTAAAAGTGTTTGTCCTTAAGTGTTTATCCTAATATTCAGTAAAAGCGAAAATTATTTTCGTATAACTACGAAAATGGCAGTAGGGTGTTTTTTACTAACTTGCTGTGATGATACGTATTATTATAGCTATTTGTTTGCTTTTCAGCCTTTCAGCTGAGTCTCAAAATTTTGATGAGAATAAAATTTTAGTTGGAAAGACTATTGGCAAGCAACCATATCTAGATTACGGATTAGGTGGTGATCGGCTGGGTGGTGCAAAAATGACCAACCTCGATACAGGTATTTTAGTTCAGGCTGTTGACAGTACAATTGGCCGTTATAAAATCCAACTATCAAAAAACCGATCAGCCTGGTTGCCAAAAGCAAACTTTCAGCAGGAAATTTCCTTAAAACCTGCACCATACTATCTTACTGGTAGTTTTTTAGTTAACGGAGATGATAAATATGACTTCATTTCCTTAAGTCTTGATGAAAAATTACCTTATACAAGTATTCAGCAAATAAATCCATCCAGAATTGTAATTGATATTTTCGGTGCTACTAGTAATACAAACTGGGTAACACATCGTACATCTGCAAAAGAAATTAAAAATGTTTATCATGAACAGCTAGAGGATGATGTGTTCCGGGTAATTATAGAATTGAAGCATAAACAACATTGGGGCTATAGCATTTATTATGAAGGAAAGAAATTATTTATAAAAGTAAAGCGGCAGCCCGAAGACCTTAGCCTGGATAATATGAAAATTGCCATTGATGCCGGACATGGTGGAAACAATCCCGGCGCAGCAGGAATTGCTACTAAAATCGGAGAAAAAAATTATACGTTGCTTATCGCAAAACAAATTGAAAATGCTTTGTTAGAAAAAGAAGCTAAAGTATATATGACAAGAAGGAGTGACATGAGCCTTAGCATGTATGAAAGAGAAGAAATGATTGGAGCTGAGGATCCTGATTTTATGATTAGTGTACATTTGAATTCTTCTGTAAGGCAGGAAGTAAAAGGTGTAAGTACTTATTACAGATATATCGGATTCAGACCATTGACACAATATATTCAGGAAAGTATGATAAAAATCGAAGGGCTTGAAGATTTTGGTAATATAGGCAGTTTTAATTTTGCCTTAAGTGGTCCAACAGATTATCCCAACTGTTTATTGGAAGTAGCATTTTTAAGTAACAGGGATGATGAAAAATTGATTTTAGATCCTGAATTTCATAAACAGGTGGCAAAGCAAGTAGTAGAAGGTATAAAAGATTGGTTAAAGTCCTGCAAAGAAAAAGATGATTAATCCACCTTCGCATCTTCTTTGAAATATTAATTCTTTAAAGCTGTTTCTGAGGGTTAATCTTCCGGTGGAAAATGTTCGCCCCGATGACAAGTTTTGCAGCTAACTGTGTTCAGGTATTCTGGTCTTACTTCAGGATAAAAGTTGAAATTCTTTTTATTGATATCTATAACCATTTCCATCATTTTGCGGGCATTTTCTTTCATCGGATCTGCATCGGAGTTATAATCCAGGCTATCAGGAATACTTTTCATGGGCACATGGCAGAAATTACATTTTACACCTAATGCAATATTATAGGTCTGCATAATACTATCAAGTTTTGCATCACTAATATCTTTGGGTAAAACCTTGAGATTTCTTTCTTTGATTTGCTGTCCCTTAATGGCAGCAACGCAGGCAACCACACTGATTAAAAGAATAAAGGTTGTAATAAATTTTCTACTAATAGTCATTGTTTATTTTTTACCAGACGAAAAAATAACTTTATTGGTTTGCCAGTTCTCAAATTTTAGCTAAGGTCTGTAGCGGCTCCTTCATCTATCCACCACTGCAATTCACTTCTATAGGGTTGTATTATCTGGGCAGGATATAAGTCCGGATTATGCGCTTCTTCCAGAATTTGAAAAACGGCCCCGGCTTTATTGGTACCCTCAACCAGAAAAATTACACATGCTGCTGCATTTATAACGGGTGCCGTTAAAGTGATGCGTATCATTTTTTGTTCTTCAAGATAAAAAGAACATACCCATTTTTCTTTTTCATTCACCTGATCATATCCCGGAAAAAGAGAAAGGGTATGAGCATTATCTCCAATCCCTAATAGCACTAAGTCAAAAGTTTTATTCTTATCAGGAAAATAATGATGAAGTAATGTTTCATATGCAGAAGCTGATTCTTCCGCAGGTATATCAGTTCTTATAATATGAACATTTTCTTTAATTACTGGTACATGCGTTAATAAATTATCAAAAACCATTCTGGCATTATTATCTTCATCGTTAAAAGGCACATATCTTTCATCTCCCCAAAAAAAGTGTATCCTGTTCCAGTTAATTTCATTTTTTAAAGGCGCTGCAGCTAATAAGCGGTATAATTTTTTCGGAGTGTTGCCTCCTGCCAAAAGAAAAGTAAAACTATCCTGTTGTTTTAATTTTTGGTTGATATGATCAGCTAACCACCTGGCCAGTTGCTGCGCTAATTCATCCCTACTTTTTATTATTAATTTCATTCAGCATTTATTTTTTCCTTTATGGGTAAGGTTATCCAATTGAACCCGTCTCTGGCAATCAATGCTTCAGCATCTTCCGGTCCCCAACTGTCTGGTGCATAATTTGGGAAATCTACAGGCGGCCTTGACTGCCATGCTTCCAATATCGGAGTTATTACCTGCCAGGCTGCTTCTATCTGATCTGATCGCATAAATAAGGTGGGGTTTCCTTCTATTATATCTTCCAGTAATGTTTCATAGGCTTCTGGTTCATCACCATTATATGCTTCTGCATAATTAAAAGTCATATCTACAGGAGTCAATATCATTTCAGGTCCCGGTTTTTTTGCCTGAAAACGAATACGGATATCCATTTGGGGTTGAATACTGAAAGTTAACCGGTTTGGTCTCCATGTTTCAGCAGCCTCTTTTGGAAATGAATAATTTGGTGCCTGCTTAAATTGGATGGTTATTAATGTTGTTTTTTCATGCATGAATTTTCCTGTACGTACATAGAAAGGGACGTTTTCCCACCGCCAGTTGTCAACAAAGAATTTAACTGCAGCAAAAGTTTCTACGCCAGACTGTGGGTTTACATTTTTTTCCTGTCGGTAGGCCTGTGCTTTTTCAGCTTTTATCCATCCAGCGGAATATTGTCCCCTTACGGCATATTGATGCACTTCTTCATTATCAATTTTACGAAGCGAATTAAGTACATCAACTTTTTTATTTCTGATCTCGTTGGCATCAAACGATACCGGTGGTTCCATCGCAATCATACAAAGCAATTGCAGTATATGATTCTGCACCATATCTCTTAATGCGCCTGCCTGTTCGTAATAACCACCTCTGTCTTCCACACCTACTGTTTCAGCAGCAGTAATCTGAATGTGATCGATAAACTTATTATTCCATACTGGCTCGAATAATGCATTGGCGAAACGAAATGCCAGTATGTTTTGCACCGTTTCTTTGCCGAGGTAATGATCTATTCTGTATATCTGATCTTCCTTAAACATTTTACTTAGTAATTGATTCAATGCTACAGCACTTTTCAAATCATGACCAAATGGTTTTTCAAAAACCATACGGGTAATAGCATCATCTTCGCAAAGTTTATTGTCAGATAATTTTTGAGCTATAATGGGTGCCAGTTTAGGAGCTACCGATAAATAATAAATAACAGTTGGTTTTTCATCCCACTCGGTTGTCTTATCGGTGATCCAGTTATTGATATCACCATAAGTAGCATCTTCCATTAAATCGAGTTCATGATATGAAATCATGGTGGAAAACGAAGTCCATTTCTCTGTTAAATTTTCTTTACGTCTTGAAAATTGTTGTACACCTTCCAGTAATTTATCTCGGTAAGCATCATCAGAAGTAAAAGAAGTGCGGCCTACACCAATGACTACAAATTTTTCCGGCAAATAATTGTCAATATATAAATTATAAAGTGCAGGAATAAGTTTTCTGTTTGTTAAATCGCCACTTCCTCCAAAAATGAAAAGAATGGTTGGCGATAATTTTTTTTCTTTTGCCATAGACGAAAGTTATATATTTTTTAATAGCAGTTATTTTTATCCATTCCAATCCGTATGAAAACTTCCTTCTTTATCCGTTCGCTGGTAGGTATGTGCTCCAAAATAATCTCTTTGTGCTTGAATAAGATTGGTTGGCATTTTTTCTGTAGTAAAAGCATCTAAGTAAGATAATGCACTCATAAGCCCGGCCACAGGCACTTTTGCATTGGCACTTATTTGAACGATTTTTCGTAATGCCGTTTGCTTCTTTTTAATAATTGCAGCCACTTTTTTATTCAGTAGAATATTGCTTAAGTTTTTATCTCTTTTGAATGCAGTTGTAAATATTTCCAATGAAGTAGAACGGATAATACAACCGCCCCGCCAGATGCGAACCACATCTTGCAAAGGAATTTCCATTTCTAAACTAGCTGATGCTTTGTGAAGCATGGCCAGCCCTTGTGCATAGGATAAAATAGTAGCACAATACAATGCATCATGTAATTGCTGCATCAGTTTTTCTTTATCACCGGTGAAGGCTTTGATATTAGGTTTATATAATGCTGCAGCGGCTGTTCTTTCCTCCTTGTAAACAGACATATCCCGCATAGCAACAGCCATATCAATAGTTGGAAGAGGAATTGGTAAATCCATTGCTTCTTGCGAAGTCCATTTGCCGGTGCCTTTCGATCCTGCTTTGTCAAGAATCATATCCACCAGCGAATTATTTGTGAGATCATCTTTTTGTAGAAAAATATCTTTTGTTATTTCAATCAAAAATGATTGCATTTCGCCTTCGTTCCATTTTTTAAAAACAGTATGCAATTCATTATTGTTTAGCCCAACTACATTTTTTAATATGCTGTACACTTCACTAATCAATTGCATGATGGCATATTCAATTCCATTATGTACCATTTTTACATAATGCCCCGCAGCTCCTTTACCCATATAGGCAACACATGGTTCATCCGCTTTTTTTTCATCGGCGGATGGAACTTTAGCAGCTATCGCCTCTAAAACAGGCTTCAGGTTTTGCCAGGCTTCCCAATCGCCACCGGGCATTATACTTGGACCTTTTCTTGCTCCTTCTTCACCTCCGCTTACTCCCATTCCAATAAAATGTAATTTTTTTTCTTTCAAAGAAGTAATTCTGCGAAGTGTGTCTTTATAAAAAGAGTTGCCACCATCAATTATTATATCGCCTGTTTCCAGTAGCGGCAATAAATCATTAATTACACTATCAACAATAGGCCCTGCCGGAACCAGCATCATCAGCTTCCGTGGTTTTTTTAACTGTTGAACCATTTCTGAAAGTGTAGCAGCGCCTTTCACTGTGGTATCAGGCGATGCAGATGATTCCAGTAATGTACACTTGGCAGCATCTTTATCGAAGCCAATAGTTGCAAAACCATTGTCTGCCATATTTAATAATAAATTCCGGCCCATTACACCAAGACCTATCATGCCAAATTCAAATGAGGGGTTGTTCATGCTAAATAAGTTACTAATATTATCCTGTAAGTTAGAATAATTGAAAGAATGATGTTCAGGAATAACGTTTTTTTCAGTTTTTATAAAGGTTAACCTATTATCAACCTTCTTTTTAGTTACAAATTTTAATACTACAGAAGCCGGATGAACGATGTAATGCAGAACTGCGTTAAAAATCATTATCAAAAGGCAAATGATAATACCGCTGGGAAAAGTAGATTCAATCTTAAAAAAAACAGAGGAGCTTATTGCAATTATTGGAAAAAGCATATCAACAGCTCAGAAAAATAAGGAAAAATAGCACCAGACTTGAAAATTGAGCATTGAGTATTGATTATTGAGCATTTCTTTAATTAAATTTGTATCAATCCCTAAATTATGAGTGAAACAACGACGGCTCCCGTATTGACAGCTAAAGATTTTTCAACCGACCAGGAAGTACGCTGGTGCCCCGGTTGTGGCGACTATTCTATTCTTGCCCAGGTACAGAAAGTAATGCCAACGCTGGGCATACCTAAAGAAAAAATTGCAATTATATCTGGTATTGGTTGCAGTAGCAGGTTCCCCTATTATATGAATACGTATGGCATGCATTCCATTCATGGAAGGGCAACAGCGGTTGCTTCCGGATTAAAAGCCAGCCGTCCCGATTTAAGTGTATGGATCGTAACGGGTGATGGTGATGGATTAAGTATTGGTGGCAATCATACTATTCATTTGCTACGCAGAAATTTTGATGTCAATATCATGTTGTTCAACAACCAGATCTATGGATTAACAAAAGGGCAGTATTCTCCTACATCCGAAGAAAATAAAATAACCAAGAGCACACCGATGGGAAGTATTGATCATCCGTTCAATCCATTGGCATTGGCATTGGGCGCAGATGCAACATTTGTTGCCAGAACAATGGACCGTGACCCAAAACACTTACAGGCATCGCTGATAAGAACACAACAACACAAAGGCGCATCTTTTCTTGAGATATACCAGAACTGCAACATTTTTAACGACGGGGCTTTTGAAATTTTTACCGAAAAAAGCAGCAAACCAACAGAAACATTGTTTTTGGAGCAAGATCAACCCTTGGTATTTGGGGTCAACAAAGACAAAGGAATAAAATTAGATGGTTTTAAACCGGTTGTTGTTGATCTGAACGAAGGTAATAGCAAAGATGACCTTTGGATACATGACGAACATGATATTTACAAAGCACAAATATTAACCCGCATATTTGATAATCCGAAAATAGAAGGCCATTTACCAAGGCCATTCGGAGTTTTCTATCAAACCAACAGGGCTTGTTATGAAGATGTAATGGCAGCACAACTGGAAGAAGCAAAATCTAGAAAACCTGCTGATTTAGATAAGTTGCTTAGAGGAAATGAGGTTTGGACGATTGCTTAAACACCTTCTTCCTGCATCCATAATCTGGCTCCGCCATCTATACCGTCTATATTGGCAACATTTTTAATATTGTCTTCCAGCCTGAAATCTATTTTTTTTGCATTGCCACCCCCAATATATAAGGTGTCATAATTAAAAACAGTTTTTAATACAGAAAGAATAAATTGAATTCTCTTATTCCATTTTTTTTTGCCACATTTTTTTAATGCGGTCTTTCCAATGTATTCATCATATGTTTTATCTTTTTTAATGGGGTGATGTGCAATTTCAAGGTGCGGCAACAACATTCCATTTTTAAAAAAGGCAGTACCAAATCCTGTACCCAATGTTACCACCATTTCAAATCCTTTGCCGCTTATGAGCCCAAGGCCTTGCATATCGGCATCATTAATTACCCGGGCAGGTTTTTGTAATGTTTCTTTTAATTTTTCAGCAAGATTGATGCCTGCCCAGCTTTTTGTACCAAGATTAGGAGCTGTATGAACTATCCCGTTTTTTATATATCCGGGAAATCCAGCAGCAACTTTATCATATTCAAACTCTTTAGATAGTTTTTGTATTGTAAATAAAACTGCATCGGGTGTGGCCTTAGAAGGTGTAGGAAGTTTCTTGTAATCCGTAACTATTTTACCATCCCTGTTAAGCGAAGCAGCTTTTATACTGGAACCTCCAATATCAACAGAAAGAATTTTTTCATAAGCTTCAATCATATATGCAGTTGAATTAATTCAAAGAAAAACTAACTCCCCGTCAACACCCTTGCCGCATTCGCATACACCTTTCTCTCTTTTCTTTTGTACCACCACTTCGGCATGGTCTTTTTCATCAAAGTATCTATATTACGCATACCTACCAGGCTCCAGGCTCCTTTTAATTTGCCAGCTAAAGATGGCTGTAAGGCACGGAGGCTCATGGCAAATCCGCTTTCAAGGTATTCCATATGATGCCAGTAACCGGCAGGCATAAACAAAGTATCGCCGGGTTCCATAATAAAATCAAAACCTTCGGCTAATTTAAGTGCCGGGAATTTATCGTAATCCGGTGAGCCGTTTTGTTCGTAATAATGAGAAAAATCAGCCAGGCTTAATACTTCAAAAGGTTTCCGATACAGTTTACGTTGTTCCCCATGGGGAAACATCAACACTCTTTTTCTGCCAACAAACTGTGTATGCAGTATATGAGAAAGATCAATATCGTAATGCATATGCGTAATGCTGCCGGCGCCACCGGTAAAAAGCATGGGGTATTTTTTTATAAACCCCTTCATCATATGTTCCGGCCAGGTAAAATCATTGATTAGCGAAGGTGCATGGTCAAAAATATTGAATAGAAAAATGCGCCAGGCAGCAGGGCCGGCACTTATCATGTCTATGTATTCGCCAAAGGTTTTATAATCGTCGGCAGTATTAATAGGTGTGTAGGCGTCACTTTTTACATTATTATAAAGTGGCACTTTTTTATCACCAACCAGCTGTTTGAAGTATTCCCAGCTCCATTTATTGTAAGCCGGCCATTCTTTAGCAAGATTTTTGATAACCACAGGCACACCGGGGTTATAATATTCTTTTTTAAACACTTCCGGATCAAGAGAATCAAAAGTGGCTACCGGCTTTAACTGCATGGATGTTTTTTTGTTTTACAAAGATAACAGGGGGTGAAAATACAAATTGCCTGTTAAATGACGGCAGGTAAAAAAATGTTTTGCAAAAACATAGTATTTTTAAAGCAATTGACCGTTATGATATTACATGTTCATCCCGTGGATCCCCAGCCTAGATTGATAAAACAGATAGTTGAAGCCCTTCAGAAAGGTGGAATTATCATTTATCCTACCGATACCGTTTATGGTCTGGGCTGCGATATTTTACAGCAAAAAGCAGTAGAAAGAATTTGCAGGATTAAGCAGGTGGAGGCTAAAAAGGCACAGCTTTCTTTTGTTTGTAGCGACCTTTCACATCTTAGCGATTATACAAAGCCGATTTCCAATCCGGTTTACAGGATATTAAAAGAGTATTTGCCGGGTCCTTACACTTTTATTTTGCAGGCAAGTAAACTGGTGCCTAAAATTTTACAAAGCAAAAAGGATACGATCGGCTTACGAATTCCAAATAATAATATTGCCATGGCGATTGTAAAAGAACTGGGGCGGCCCATACTCAGTGCTTCGCTGCCCGGCGAAATGGTGGAAGACTATACAGATCCCGAAGTGATGTATGAAAATTTTAGAAATGAAGTTGACTTTGTGGTGGATGGCGGTATTGGTGGCACCACACCGTCCACAATAGTTGACTTTACAGGTGATGAACCGGTATTGGTAAGAGAAGGGTTGGGTGAGTGGCAGAGATAATGAATTTATAATCTACAAAAAATATCAGAAAATGCCCCATAATCTTATCTGCAGCTGTAGTTGTCATAAGAACCACCTGTGCCCCAGGCAATGCAAAAGTTTTAAACCCTCCAGGATAGCGAAAATGGAATCCGGGTAATGCAAAGTCAAGGATTATATCAACAATAATTGTTCTTTCGTTTGGCTGAAATGGGAGAGTAGATGAATTGTTTATTGAATAATTCTATTTTTTGTTGAATAAGTCACCAGTAAAATTCAAATAAAAGCATGATACCCACCAAACCAAAAAATCTGAAGTCAACAATGCTCTTAATTCATCCTTGAATGCAGCATTAAATATGATCATGCCAAACTGATCAATTATCCTTACAGTAACAAAATAGTCAGCACAAATGAAACTCCGTATCATCATACGCTGGTGTTGCCAATTTTTCTTTGCCGGATAAAATAATAGGCCAGCGATACAAATAGTAACCATAAACTGGTAACCATATAATGAGAAGGCCGGCAGGGAGCACAAAGCCCCAGAGGTATTATGAAATAGAAGGCAGTAATACAGACCAATGAAGCGGTGATACACAATTTGCCGGTTCTACGGTGAAATAAAATGTATTTGTTCCGTATAGTTGGAGTGAACTGGAGTATTGCCGTACAATAAACAACAATACCTGAAATATAGGCAAGCCAAAAATGATTTTTCTAAATGCAGGTTTCTTTTCCATAAACACCGGAATGCCTTCTATCAGGTACTCATAATTGGGAGTATTTTATATAAAAAGAATTCGAAAAACAAGAGCCAGAAAATAGCAGTTAAAATTTTCCGAATCATAACTTATTAAGATTTCCGTAGTGGTAATTTTTTCCAGTAAGTTAATTGTCTCCATATCCATTCAATTGGTCCGTAGTTAAAATGTTTCAACCACCAGTTACTGTACACAATCTGAAATGCATATACTGCTAAACCAACAGGTATAAAAATTGCCGGTCCAATTTGCCCGCCTAATCCCAAGCCAACACTGTAATAAAAGGAAATGCCTAAAATTGTTTGCATCAGGTAATTGGTTAATGCCATTCTTCCCATGGGCGCTAAAATTTTTAAATGACTGTTGCCTTTTTTATTTATCCAGTGTAAACAAACTACAGATACATAGGCCAGGCTCAGCGGTACTACACTAATGGCATAGAAAAAAGTATGTGCTATTCCCAATGGATGTGGTATCCCTTTTCCGAAAAGTTCAAAATAGGTGCAGGCAAGGGCTGCAGGAATACCAATGATAAATCCCCAGCGTCGGATTTTTTTAAAAAGTGAAATATAGTTTTCTAATTGTGCATACATCATTTTTCTGCCTGCATAAAAACCAAGCAGGAATATGCCCAACACTTTTGGTATGCGGTTACTGTCGAGAATGTATGAATAGCGGTATAAAAAACCGGACGCCTGCCAGTTTCTCCAATGCTGCCATGCGTCATTTTTGGTATATAAGTATTGATTAAAACTATCATCCAACGGCAGGCCTGTTTTTTTATCAATCACTTTTGCCATGTCTTCCAGAAAACTTCCGTTTGTATAATTAAATAGTACACTCAATATATCAAACAACAAAGGAGAAGCAATTAGAATAACCACTAAAGTGAGTAACGTTTTATCAGAACATTTTCTAAACAAAGGCAATAACATTCCAATCAGTGCATACAAAAAAAGGATATCGCCTTCCCAAAGCAAAAATAAATGGCCTGCACCAATCAGTAATAAAATAAATAATCGGCGATAAAATATTTTGAAAGGATTAATTCCTCTTTTTTCATTACGAGTTAAAATGATGGAGAACCCGATGCCAAACAACAAAGAAAACAAACTGTAAAATTTTCCATTGATGAAACTAAATTCGATTATACCGAGTATTCCATCAGCAGGCCAGGTAGCAAGTGCCTCCCGCTGCGGTTGTGTTAAAAAGCCCCAGCCGGTAAATCCAAATAAGTTGTCTAATAAAACACCAAGCAAGGCAAGGCCACGGAGTATATCCAGTATCTCTGATCTTTCATTTTGTAATATGGGAGATGGTGATTGGGGCATAGTTTTGAATATTATTATGCGTATTTATAAAAAACTTTTTTTCATTCTTTGTTCACCACCAATGTGCCCGGCTGAAGTCAAGCAACAAACATAAATTTTTATCAGTTCAATATAAGCCAGCCTTCATTTCCGTTCAGTTTTAACGTCATTGTTGGGCTGAAAATAATTTCTTTTTCTTCAACCGATCGGGTGAGCTTTAATTTAACCTTCGAATATTTTGGTTTCCCTTTTTCTTCTAAAATGGTTATGTAAACTGCTGGATTAAATGAGTGGGTAAATATTTTATTGTTTTCTGTATATCCTGTGGCGAGCAACGCCGATCTCATTTCAGTAAATTCTTTCGCATTAATTGTCAAGTGCAGTTCTGTAATAGCATCATACAATTTTGATTCCAGTTCTTTTCCACCCCAATTCGCCATAAATTGTTTCATAGACAAACCTGCATTTATTATTGAATCGGTAATGCCCCAGTTTTTATAGGCATCCGCAGAATAACTGGTAAGATTTGGGAAAATGCTCGGTTCCTTAAGTTTTGTTGAATCAGATTTATGCCAGGGCATAACTTCTTCCAATGTAAAGTCGGAGCCTTTATAGGTATGTTCATATAAAGAATCTTTATAGAACTGTTTCCAGGCAGCTACTACTGAATCTTTCATACCCGGCTTTTGCGTTTGAAAGACCAATACACCGCTTCCCTCTTGATTGGCCCAAAAGCCCTTTGCCTGACTAATATGTAAAAAATCAAGCTGCCCCAGCATATATAGATCATAACTGGGTTTGCCTCCGTAGTAAGCAGTATCTGATTCCAGCACCGCAAACTCTTTTTGAAAAAAAGAATCATTTTTAATAGCAAACCATGTTGCGGTATCAACAATCAGGTCAATATGGCACAGGTCAGATACAGGTGCTGTAGATTTCGTTTCTTTCCTTATATCGTTACATGCATAAAGAATAATTGCCGTAATAAGAATAGAGCAAAAGTATTTCATGTGTTTGTTTTAAAACTATACCCAGCCTTTTGAGCCAGGTACAGATTATAATTTAAAAGTTACAATATTTAATTAAGCAGCAGCGATTATTGTTTCATTATTTTGAATGATTTTTGTTGCTTCCCGTTATTCCAGCTTGCCACCACCTGATACATGCCATTTGTAAATCGGCTCATATCAATAGGTACCTGGTTGCTGCCGCTCAGCAATGCATTTTGTAGTTGCTTTACCAACGCACCTTTTGAATCATAAACGCTGATAGTAGCGGCAGAAGGATCTGCTACATTAATATTTGCAAATAGTATAGTAGTGACAGGATTTGGCCACAACTGCATATTATCAGCCTGCCCGCAATTGTTTTTAATAATGCTGGTGTATTGTGTACGGCCATCTATATCGTACTCTGCAATGCGATAAAAAGAAGACACTAAAGGATTATTATCCGTGTAAGTATAGCTTCTTTCGGTGCTGCTGTTACCTGCTGCCGGCACAGTGCCAATGCTTGTCCAGTTAATAGCATTGCTGATGCGCTGCACTTCAAAATGGCTGCTGTTTATTTCTGTGGCGGTTTTCCAGTTAATAATTGTTGTGTTGCCATTGCATTTTACATTGAATAAAAGAAACTGTACCGGCAATGCATTGCCCAGAGTAGATAATGTCCACCGGGAGAAATCAGCAATACTATTTTTTTCTACATAGTTGGTAACGGCACTACGCTGGTCAAAACCCTGGTTGGTCCAGCTGATATTGTCTGCACTTTTCCAAAGGGAGAGTGATGATTCTGTTAATCCATTTAGCTCTGCATCAAAATATTTGACATTGAGAGTGGCATTTAATGCCGTATTGTTGGTGGGTAGTATATCAAAATATCTATTTACACTGTTGCCGCTGGTACCATTACTTTGCGACTGATGCCCACGACGGATGATAGTGCTGCCCAGATTAGCTGCCGAAGTAATAGTAGTGCCAAGATTACCTGGATTGGCATTGGTTGGTGCATTCAATGTATTGGTGATTTCTACATAGCCGCCGGTAGTACCAGTGATGCGGCTTGTTTCATCCTCTGCATTTAAAAAGGCTGTGGGTTGCAATAAAATAATATTTCCGTTAAGGTCTAAATAGCCGGTAACAAAATTTATTTGATTACCTACATTGATAGTACGTTGCAAGAGCAACCGATTATTGGTTCCCTTTGCCATTTCTAAAATATTGAATACGGGTGTTTGTGTACCACTTATACTGGTATTTGTATTTCCGATAAATCGCACCGTACCAGTGGTTTGATTAAAGGTTCCGTTGTTTACCAGATCCATCTCATTAATGGTAAGCAATCCACCGGATGCAAGTTTTATTTCTGCACTGTTATTGATGTAGAGTTGAGCATTCAGTTGAATACCGGAGAACAGCAAACCAATAATAATAATTTTTTTCATATTCCAAAAAATGTTCAATAATGAAAAAGCACTGTTAATTTTTTAATTGCCAATAAAATCCTGCCCGATATGTTCCTCCATGATCGGAAATATTACCCGTATGCCAATCACTACTTCTACCGTCAGCACCAAAAATATTCGGACTATTAAGATTTAAGCTAACGCCGTAAGGATAAAAAGGGTCATCATCAATCAACCAGCTGGTAAATATTTGAACAACCTGAGCTACTGCTACAACCAATCCACCTATTACCGGGTTAACGGTTGAGACCATGGCACCTACGAGAGTCATTACATCAGTTAATACCTTAGCAGCATCTGCCTCATCAGTATCTACTTCTATTAGTTGAAGTATGCAATAAAAAACTTTCGGATAACCGGAGGTTGATTTAAGACTATATGTGCCAAAAGGGTAGGATCCATGGTTGGTAACTTCCCCATCATCATAATGTCCACTTGCAAATGAATTAGCAGAATTTGTGTTTCCGCTGGCACCAACCAGTAACCCGCCGATTACCATATCATCATCCCCACCTTCAGGTTCGGTTTCATCTACACAATGTACTTTTCTAAGTACCAGGTCAAGTTTATTAAATACAGGCACATTGTTATTTTCATAATTTCCGGAAGAAGAACCGCCAACACCAATAAACTGAACATTTGATTGATCGGTATTTAAGAAAGCTCCGTCTTGCACAGTCCGTATGACGGGTTTAAATTCAATTTTACTAATCCTTTTAATTTCAGGCGTAATCAACTTCTTTTTAAAGTCCAGATCTTTTAACTTTCCGAGCAACTTGCTCTTTTTTTGAACATTTGCCATCAAGATGTTGGTTCTTGCTTTGGCTTTTTTTAATGTTGATGGTGAAAATTTATCAATTGCCTCCAAAGCTATTTTTTCAACTGATCCCGGTTTGTCATCAATGGGATATGTTAGCGGATCTATCCGGTGGAGCATAGCTTTTAATACATATGCAGCAATAGCATGTGCCTCATCATTTGTTTTACTTCTTTCGGCAACAGATATTTTTGAAAGCACATTTTCAGCAACTGTTGTATTGTTCCATTCTTTTAATTCTTCGGGAGTAATTTTTCTTTTTTCAATTTTTTGTGCTGCGGCATTAAAGTTGGAGAAAGTAAAAAAAAGCCCAACGAAAATTGCAGGAAGTGCCATAAATTTTTTTTTCATAATTTTAAGTTTTAATGGTTAATGAAATTTGATAATTAAGGATTATAAATAATAAAATGAAACTCTGAATCAAATACTTCACCTTCATGTGTTGTAGTAAAAATTTCAAACACTTCAGATCCTATGTATCTGGCTCTGGTTATTCTGGAATTTCCCGGTGTAATAACAATAACAGAGGAAGAAGTGCTACCAGTAACTGTTACTTTATATATACCATCTGAAACCTTGAAACAAGAAAAATTGGGTGTGCCTCCGGCTCTTGAACCATTATCATTTACCCTGCCATATGCTAGTGGCAAAAGGTTGTAAGCAGATCCGGTTCCGGTTGCGGTTATCCTTCCTCCGCCAATTATTGCATTGCCATTTACATGTAATCTTTCTGTAGGAGTTGAAGTGCCAATACCTGTACGATTGGCGGTATTATCAATAAACACTTCTCCACCTAATTGTACCAGCTTATTGGCATTAACAGCACTAAGAGAAACGTTGCCGTCGCCGGTTGTTTGTAACACTCCGGCAGATACCCCATTTGTATTCATCTGTATAAAAGTGCCGCCGCTCCCTATTTTTCTAAAACTAACCATATCGGTATTATTCATTCTAAGAATAATATCTCCATCTACATTACCACTATTCGTACCCAATCTCAGGTTGTCGCCAGAGAGTTGTATAAATCCTTTATTGACATTGCCACTTTTTAATTGCAAAATAGCAGAAGCATCATCAATAATGACAGAGTTGTTAGTGCGGATATTTCCATTAACATCTAAACGTTCGGTCGGAAGCGATGTGTTTATACCAACATTGTCTCCGATATTATACATTTGACCACTGCCGCCACCGGCCCAGTATTTGTCATCAATAATTATTCTCCAAAAGTTGTTTTGCCGTTGATTCAGTTCATCAGTTGTTGTGTTATAAATCAGTAAACCATCCGCAGGTGTAGTAATGTCATTACGCTGTGTAGTTGTCATTCTGGGTATCAGCATACCTTTGGTGGTGCTTCTTACATCCAATGCTGCACTGCTGTTAGGACTAGTGGTGCCGATACCAACATTTTGTGCAACTACAGATTGATAAATGCCAAATGCTAATAAAGCTGAAAGTATTTTTTTCATTTTTGAGCTGTTTGATTTCAACTCAAAGATGAATAACTAAGTAAGAGTAGACAATAGCGAAATAAGGTGAGATTGAGAGAGAGTGCTGAGATTATATTAGTCCTTCAGCAATAGATTTACGCATCATAAAAGCGGCTGCTATGATTACTACGGCAATGATTATGGTAAATATGATCATTATGGTAAAGCTTTTTTCGGAATCAAGTATTGATTTATGTGGATTTTCTTTTTTATGCAATAACGATAATTGCTGCCCAATTGTGTACGGATTGCCGCCCACGATTATTTATTTTTCTATTTTCTGTCCGGTTTCTTTTATGCTGTATTGAATAGTACTGGAATTTATCCTGTTGTAAAACCCCAAGGGAATTTTCACAACGGTTGCAGATGTGGCAACGCAGGTTTTTCTCCATCGTTTCAACTTCTTTATTCTATACAATACCACCAAGAAGGGAAGAAAAACCACAACGATTAAAAGAAAATATAGCCAGTTCATAAGTTAAACAATTTTATCCCTGATGGCCAGGGATACAGCTTCAGTGCCCGAATGCACATGTAACTTTGCATACATATTCCGGATATGAGATTTAATGGTGTCTACTGCAACAAACAATTCTGATGCAATCATTTTATAACTTTTTCCTTCCACTAATAACTGTAATACTTTTTTTTCCTGGTTTGTCAAATTATAATCTGTTGCTTGTGCAATTGGCTGTAAATTGTTTTTAAACAATTCCAATACTTTTCGGGCAATACCCGCTGTCATTGGTGAGCCACCGGCCTTCACATCTTTAATTGCTTCCAGATAGCCGTCTGGTGTGGTGGATTTTAAAATATAACCTGATGCCCCGGCGCAGATGGCATTGAAAATATATTCATCTTCAAAGAAAACAGTTTGTATTAGAATGTGAATACCTGGAAAATGCTCTTTTATAATCTTAGTGGCTTCAATGCCGCTCATGCCTGGCATTTCAATATCCATCAGCACCACATCACAAGGACTGCCGGTAAGATTTTCCAACAGGTCACTGCAATCGGGCCATGCACCTGCACAGCTAAAGCCTTCGGTTGAATTTAAGATCAACTCAAAGGTTTCCCGAAGGTGTTTATTGTCTTCAAAAACAGCGACTCTTATCAAGCTAATTATTTTTTACAAAGTTTGCACATCTTTTCTATTTTGAAATAGCGAATATGGGTGAATCTTAAACAGGCATTGTTAGATTGATGCTGGTACCATTACCCGGTAACGATTCTATACTAAGTTTGCCATTCAGTTCTTTCGCCCTGTTTTGCATATTATCTAACCCATTTCCCTTTTTTACAATGGATACATCAAAGCCTTTTCCAAAATCCTGTACTAAAAAGCGTAACTTTTTATTTTGTTCGTACGCCTTGATAATGATCTTTTCTGTGCCGGAATATTTCACCGCATTATTGATTGCTTCTTTAAAAATGAGGTAAAGATTTTTGCGTTGTGGCATTGAAAGTTTTATTGTTTCTAATTTTTCAATTTCCATTTCCAACGAAATATTTTTGCTGCTGCATATTTCCTGTGCAAACCGTTCCATTCTGTTTTTTAGACTGCTACCTTCACTTTCACCCGGTTTTATCATCCATACAATATCACCCATCTTGTCCATCGTTTCTTTGGCATTCACACTCATCCGGTCTAATATCTCTTTCTGTGATGCATCGGTACTGCCTTGTTTTTTGTTGGCTATCTGGCTTAGCATATGAATACTACTGAGTGAGCTCCCAACTTCATCATGTAGATCGGCTGCAATCTGGTTGCGTAGTTCCAGTTCTTTCATTTGCTGGCGAAGACGGTTGCGGTTTATCAAAAGGCCAATACCAACCACTAAAAGTAAAACCAATGCAACAGAACCTGCCATTAAAAATCTTTGGCGTGAAAGTATTTGGGACTGGAGTTCTTTATCCTTATTCAGCAGTTGTATCTCTTTATCTTTTTGTTTTACATTAAAAGTAGTTTGCAGTTTAGCCGTTTCATCATTGAATCGCTGTTTTACAAGACTATCATTCAGGTCCTTACTGATCTTTAAAAAAATATAAGCCTCTTTTGTATTACCTGTTTTTAAATATGCCTCTGCAAGTGATGCTGCAATTAGCTGTTCCCGGTCAAGGTCTTTTATTTCTTTAAGAATGTTATATCCGGCCAATCCGGAAGTAATTGCATTATTATAATCTTTCTGCTCATAATATAGATTATAAAACACTCCATGAATAACAGCTTCCTGCCGTATGTTACCAACCTGTTTTGCATATTGCAATGCCTTCCGGGCCAATGGTTCCGCTTCCCTGTATCTTTTTTCTGTAATCAATGTATTTGCAAGTTCGCCATAGTAAGCAGAAAGATTATTAATATCTTTTACGCTTTCAGCAATCTCTATAGCACGGTAATAAGATTCAATTGCTTTTAATGGCTCATTCATTTTATGGTAAAGCTGTGCCCTGTCAAAAAATGCCTGCCCAACCATTTGGATATTGTTCATCTCTTTATGCAGAACCTCTGCTTTGTTAAGATAATTAAGTGAAACAGAATATTGGTTTTGCTGTTCATAAATATCACTGATGATATTGTATATCCGTGCAAGCCTGTCCTTATTACCTGATTGCTCTGCATATTTCATTGCTGTGTCACAATCTTTTAATGCAGCAGTATACTCCTGCAGATTTTCATAAGCATCAGCCCTGTTTAGATAAACTAATGCCAGACGATTTATATCGCCGACTTTCAATGCATAAAAAATAGCAGTATCAATGTAAATTTTAGCGGAGTCATATTTAGCATTGAAGGCGTAAGCTGTTGATGTTGCTGCATAGTTCCGCTCCAGGCCCGGATTGAATGCTAATTTTTTTGCAAGTATATAGGCTTGTTTGAAATAAGTTATTGCTTCTGGTGGACGCTGGTAGATCAATGAAATCCCTATCTCTCTTAAGAGATTTACCTTAATTGTATCTTCCTTTGCTTTTTTAAGCTCACTAAGCAATGAATCAGTATTTGAGGATTGCGATTGTGCTGAAAAAACAAATAAAAAGAATGTGATAAGTAGAAAGGTGGTTTTCTTCATTGTCTAATTTACAAAGCTTTACTAAGATTAGGAAAACATGGCTAATTCTTTTGTTCAGGTCTATTGCTATTTTTTAATGTTGCATGTTGCTTGAGAAGCCTGCCCAGTAATATACCCTCTACTTTTCCAGGAAATGATCCCGTGGAAGAATACTAAAACTTTTCCGGTGATATTCGCACAGTCCAAACTCTTCAATTGCCTGGCGATGTGCCAACGTTCCATATCCTTTATTGCTTTGCCATGAATAATGTGGGAATTGTTTATGTAACTGCAGCATGTATTCATCCCGGTATGTTTTGGCAAGAATACTGGCCGCTGCTATGGAAGCATAAATACCATCACCCTTTATGATGCAATGATGTGATGTTTGTTTGTAAGTAACAAAGCGATTCCCATCGATCAGTAATAACGCTGGTTCCTTATGTAAGCTATCCAACGCAAGGTGCATGGCTTTGAAAGAAGCTTTTAAAATATTTATCTGATCTATCTCTTCATTGCTTACAGATGCTACTGCAAATGAAATGGCTTCTCTTTCTATCACAGGTCTTAACTCATCCCGTTGTTTTTCTGAAAGCTGTTTGGAATCATTCAAAAATGGGTGATGAAAATCTTTTGGTAGAATAACTGCGGCTGCGAAAACCGGTCCAGCATAGCAACCTCTTCCGGCTTCATCGCAACCAGCTTCAATCAGTTTATTTTGAAAAAACGGATGCAACATAAAACATTCTCAAATTATTTTTTCCAATTCGCAACTTTAAGGCCTTTTATTCTGGAAAAATGCCTGGTATTATTGGTTATTAATTCCATTTTATTTGCAATGGCTACACCAGCAATAAGTGTATCTGTATGTCCTATTTCTGCACCGGTTTTTCTTAAATCTGCCTGAATTTTTGCAGAGATTTTTACAGAGAGAATGGTTAAAGGGCAAATTTTATTTAATTTAATAAATGCTCTGAAGCTCTTAAGTTGCTTATTCGCATCTTTATATAACAATCCGTTTAAAATTTCGTAATAAGTAATGATGCTGATATTGAAACGGCCAAATTCTTCTAAATACTTATCTGCATTTTCAATAACTACTTCTTCGCCCCGCAAAAATGCTGATAAAATATCAGTATCAATCAAAGCTGTTTTCATTAAACCCCTTTTCTGTTAAAAAGGTTTTTTCTTGTCTTCTTAGTATCAGCGACAAAGGCAGCATAATCTTTCTTGTTTAAAGAAGCAAAACTTCCGGCAAATGACAGGATTTTTTTACCGTTCATTTCTTTTTTTGAGGAATGCCCTAAAGAATGAACAAATTCATACAACTCCTCCAGCCGGCTTTCGGGAAGGTCTTTAATTTCTTTTAATATTGTATGATATGTAAACATGCCTGCTGCAAAATTACTAAACAAAAAGTATTTCTCACACTATTCACCTGCTAACTTTGCACCCACCATGACAAAAGAGCTTACACAACGTTCTTCTAAACCAATTGCCATCTGGCTTTTGATAGGGGTGGGAATGATAATCGTTCAGATATTGTTGGGCGGTATTACAAGATTAACTGGTTCTGGTTTATCAATTACAGAATGGAATGTGGTAACAGGGGCTTTTCCGCCAACCAATAATCAACAGTGGCTTTTGGAATTTGAAAAATATAAAGCAACACCACAATTTAATCTCCTGAATTTTGATTTTACCTTGCAAGACTTCAAACATATTTTTTTCTGGGAATGGTTTCACCGATTCTGGGCAAGACTGATTGGCGTTGTGTTCGCTATTCCTTTTATTATTTTTTTAATTCAGAAACGGTTTCGCCCTTCTATGATAAAACCGATGCTTATCCTTTTTTTATTGGGAGCATTGCAAGGTGCAATTGGATGGATAATGGTTGCCAGCGGATTGGAAGGTGATGCAATTTATGTAAAGCCAACAAAACTTGCTTTGCATTTTATTTTTGCAATGGGATTATTGTGTTACACATTTTGGTTTGCATTGGAATTATTAGTTCCAAAAGAAAAAATCGTTTCAAATCCGGTAATTAGAAAGTTAAACATCGGCATATTATCAGTGTTGGTTTTGCAATTAGTGTATGGTGCATTTATGGCGGGACATAAAGCAGCTACTGCTGCGCCAACCTGGCCAGATATAAACGGTCATGTAATTCCTCCGGGAATGATGTCCGCCCGTGCCGGTATGGACGGGGGCAATAATGAAGGCCTGCTAAACCTGATAGATAATAAAATTACCATTCACTTTATTCATCGTGGCCTTGCTTACCTTTTGTTAATACTTATAATACTATTAACTATCCGTATTTATAAAATCGTAGGCTCATCACTTTTATATAAAACAAGATGGTGGCCGTTGTTGTTGGTTACAGCACAGATTATTCTCGGGATTACCTCTGTTTTGCTGAGTTTGAAAATTGTGCCCAATCATTGGGGACTATTTGAATGGATGGCACAGTTTCACCAATTAGTTGCGATGTGTTTACTCTTATCCCTTATCTGGATACTGTACTTGGTACGAAAGAAAAGTTATTCTCCTTCCTGATCATTTGACATAGCAGCTAATTATCACTAATTTTAGAACTAACCATTTAATTGTCGCATGAAGGCCTGGTTTCGTGGATTTATTTATTCATTCCCCATTCAACTGCTTTTGCTGCACCTCAGAAAATATCAGGTGCTGTTGGTGTTTTGGTTTATCCTTTTCAGTGTGGTGAATGGCTCATTCATGAAAACTTTTGGCGCTGATTCTCTTTTTCTTGGACCAGAATATCTTGGCAACGTAAATGCATTTAGCATGGCAATCGTTGGTGCTTCCATCGGCATGTTTATTATGAGCTGGAATATTGCTACGTTTATTTTATTCAGCCGGTATTTTCGCTTTTTGTCGGCCACTACTAATCCTTTTCTGAAATACTGTATTAATAATGCTATAATACCAATTCTTTTTTTGATATTTTATTTTTTCAAAGCATATCATTTCGATCAGTATAAAGAATTAATTAGTCCAACGGAAATACTTTTCTTATTTGGAGGTTTTTTTTGCGGCTTGATATTTATTCTGGCAGTTTCAATGATTTATTTTTTCCGTGCCGACCGTTCCATTTTAAGAAGGTTGATGCCGGTAATCAGCAATCCTCAATCTTATATCACTCATCTTAAACCGATAAAAGAAGTATTTCATGGTGCGCCATTAATAAAAGTGGAAGTTTATTTTGAAACTCCTGTTCGTTTAAAAGCTGTAAGGGATGTTTCTCATTACACAGACGAGTTTGTTGAAACTATTTTCAAGCGACATCATTTTGCAGCCATACTTTCAGTATTGGCAGCATTTATTTTTTTACTGATCATTGGTTTTTTTCTTGACTATGCTTTTTTTCAGCTGCCTGCTGCGGCAAGTATCACTATTTTCTTTTCTATTTTGATCGGCGTGGCCGCAAGTATTACTTACTTTCTGCAAAGCTGGAGCATTCCCTACTTATTGGTGCTGGTACTTATTTTAAATATATTTTATAAGCAGGACTGGATTGACCCACGAAACAAAGCTTATGGAATAAATTATTGGAATAAAACCGAACGTCCTACATATACCAGAGAAGGACTGGAAGAATTATGTAAGCCTGAGAATGTAGAAGCCGATAAAAAAAATATGAGAGGTATTCTGGATACCTGGAAGAAAAAGCAAGACAGTGAAAAACCGCTGTTGGTATTTATAAACACCAGCGGAGGAGGACACCGTAGTGCCACATTTACCATGAGTGTTTTACAGTATCTCGATAGTATAACCAATGGAAAAATATTACAGAAAACATTTTTAATAAATGGGGCATCGGGGGGAATGATCGGTGCGGCTTATTTCCGGGAATTGTATTTAAGAAAACAACAAGGAAATAATATCCACTTGCAGGATAAACAATATGTGGACGATATTGCTGGTGATTTACTTAATCCTGTTTTCACTTCTTTTTTTGCAAGAGATCTTATTTCTCCGGCACAGAAATTTAAAGTAGGGCCTTACTCTTATGTAAAAGACCGGGGTTACGCCTTTGAACAAAAGCTGAATGCGAATACGCATGGCTTTTTAGATAAACAATTAAAAGATTATGTGGCCGATGAGAAAGCTGCTAATATTCCTTTGATGTTTTTTAATTCGGTGGTAACAAGAGATAGTCGTAAAATGATTATCAGCACTCAGCCGGTAAGATTTATGATGCAGGCTCCGCAGGATACGGTGAATACTCCTGTAGTAGTTCCAGATGCTGTTGACTTCGTTACTTTTTTTGCAAAGCAAGATCCATATAACATCCGGATGTTATCCGCCATGCGGATGAATGCCACCTTTCCGATTATTTTACCCAATGTTTGGCTGCCTTCCAATCCGGTAATAGATGTAATGGATGCCGGCTTGCGGGATAATTACGGACAGGAAACCACCCTTCGGTTTTTAATTTCTTTTGAAGACTGGATAAAGGAGAATACGGGTGGAGTTTTAATTATTCAGATAAGAGACCGCCTGGCTGGTGGCTGGGAAGCACCCTATGTGTCAGACGATATTACTGATCATGCAACAAAACCATTTTTGTTATTGCAACATAACTGGTTTAAAATGATGGAATTTTTTCAAAATGATATGTTGAATTATTATGTAAGCCAGAGTGGAAGCCCTGTTTATAAGGTAGCTTTTCAATATGCGGCAGATAAAGAAGAAAATAAAGCGGCATTAAATTTTCATCTTACCAAGCGGGAAGAAAAAGATATTGTAAATGCTGTAAGTTCTATATTTAATCAACAAAGTTTTAAAAGGCTTATGGAAATATTTGAAAAATCAGGATTAGCGAATTCTATACCGGTTGATAAAGGCGGAAACATTTTGCTTTTACGATAATTTCAAGACTGGCCGAAGTTTCCGCAGGGTCCCCATCAATGTGCAGCGGAGCTTCGGATTTATTCAGAATAGTTATTTTTTTTGTTTGAAAATAAATAATTCCTTTATTCTTTTCTTCAATCGTTTTTGTTTGCAGTTTGTTGTTGCCAGTTATTTGTTTTAGCGTTTGTACTACAAGGCTTAGTTTATTTTGCTTGGGTACAATTACAATATCTAATAATCCATCACTTAAGCTGGCTTTGGGAGCTATTTTAAAATTATTGCCAAACTGGTTGCTATTGGCAATGCTGATAAAAAAAGCGTCAGTAGAAAATTGCTTGTTATTGATTATTATATCAAACAAATACGTTTTTGCAGTAAGAAAATTTTTAACTACTTCCTTTATATAGGTTATTAATCCTCGCTTAGATTGGTGGGCAAAATCATGTGCTACTTTGGCATCAAATCCTAATCCGCACAGCATACAGGCAAAATCATTGTTAATATAAAAAGCATCCGTTGCAACAGGCTTACCATTAAATACCACAGCTAAAGCTTTGGCAGGCTGTTTTGGAATTTTTGCGGTAAGGGCTAAGCCATTACCAGAACCACAGGGAATAATGCCAAAGTTAACATCATAAGCCAGCAGACTATTGATTACCTGATTTACTGTTCCATCACCACCGGCTATTATTATATCTGTAACTTTTTGTTCTTCTATGATTGGGTAAAGGAAACTGTAGTCGCCACTCGCAACCGATGGAAATATTTGAAAAGAAATGTTTTGCTCCTTTGTTTTTTTCTCAATTAACTCCTGTACATCTTTTTTCGTTTTTGTACCTGAAATAGGATTTATAATATAAATAAAGTTGCGGGGCATTTTATGGTAGCTTGAATGTGTACAAATGTACTCTTCGCATTCGAATCGCAATGTTTGGATCTGTTGGAGAAACGACGGTATATATTATCATCGACTTTTTGCCTTTGTAGAGAGATCTTAGTTTTTCGAGACTAATTGAAAATTTGGTTGTGCTGTCTGTACTGAATATACTCTTATCATATTCATCATAAAACAAGAAGGTTCGAAGCCATGCATCAGGATCATTTTCCTTAAAACTGATTTCAAGAGTGCCTGGGTTTCCCCATACGGAGCTTTCGAGTTTTTTCCAGTTTGTCTGCATGTCTTCTTTAGCCGTTGAAACTATTTCTTTGGTGTTTAGTTTTATCTTCCAGGTTCCCATTTGGGCATTTGTATTTATTGTAGAAATAAAAATTAACGCAAATAATATTATTTTCATGTCTTCTTTTTTTTCTGTTTAATGGACGGTCACATTCATTTATCGTTGCAAAGGCTGTTACCAACGCATCAATGTGCTTGCCCAGGTAAATCCGCTACCAAATGCAGCAAGACAAACAAGATATCCTTCTTTTATCTTTCCTTTTTCCCATGCTTCACAAAGTGCAATAGGAACAGAAGCTGCGGTGGTGTTACCATATTGCTGAATATTATTATACACCTGATCGTCTGTCAATTTCAGTTTCTGTTGCACAAATTGTGCTATCCGCAAATTTGCCTGATGTGGGATCAGTAAATTAATATCTGTTGTTTGCAGATTGTTTGCTTCCAATGCTTCCATAATAACTTCAGGAAATTTTACTATCGCTTTTTTAAATACGGCAGGCCCATCCATATTAGGAAACACCTGTTCATCATCAATCATTTTATGACTGAAAAACATTTGCCCAATCTCTGCTTCATCAAAATTGGCGTATTTCTCCGGCATCCAATGGTTGGCATGTGTACCGGGATTATACATCGCCAGTATTTCTGCACTTTCACCATCGCTATGAAGATGGTTGCTAAGAATGCCACGGTTTGCATCTTCAGTCGGTTGTAGCACCACAGCCCCTGCTCCATCACCAAATATTACAGACACATTTCTGCCTCTTGTACTAAAGTCAAGTCCGAAGGAATGTTTTTCTGCACCAACAACCAATATGTTTTTATACATACCTGTTTTAATAAATTGATCAGCAACAGTTATAGCATAAACAAAACCAGAACATTGGTTTCTTACATCCAATGCACCAATCTCTCTCATCTTCATGGCCCGTTGTAATAGAACACCGCAACCGGGGAAATAATAATCAGGACTTAGCGTAGCAAAAATGATAAAATCAATATCCTGTGGTGTAATGCCTGCTCTTTCAATGGCAATTTTCGCAGCCTCAACACCCATTGTCGTTGTTGTTTCTTCGGTGCGATGAGCATATCGTCTTTCTTTTATTCCAGTTCGTTCCTGAATCCATTCATCGCTGGTATCCATATATTTTAGCAAATCGTTGTTGGTTACCACATTGGAGGGAACGTATTTGCCAATTCCGGCAATTATACTTCTTTTCATATCAGGCAATTAAGTAAGCCCGCCGGATGACACCGTTCGGACGGGTAAGATAGGAAATGTGAGGGATTCGAAACTGTTTCGTTTGAAACGGTTACGGTAGTGCTATATATTTAATTCTTTTAATCCTCATTCATATGAAGAATATCTCTGGCAAACTTTTCCGTTTCATTCACAACAGATTTTATATCTTTTGATTTAATATAAGAACCAATGACATGATCGCCAGTATTTGGCAGTGCCACTTCTCTTTTTAAACTATCTGGTGTGCTTAACTGAGAAAACATTCTTTTCATTGCTGAAACTTTTACTATATCATCCTGATGTTCCTCATCTTTATAATAATATAAAAGCAAGGTTGGCTGAGTTACTTTTTCAAAAGTTGATTTCTTCATGGTGCTTTCCAATAGCTCTTCCAATTGAACCGTTGATTCAATCCTATATTTATTATTCCAATATTGAGCATATACTGCGGTCGTATCAGAAGACCTCCTATAATTGCCTACAACAGCTTTAGCAATCTGCAAACCCCAATGATTGTTTAACATCCATGCTTTTGAATCATTAATTTCAATATTTGGAGAAAGCAATATGAGTCCTGCAATATCAGGATACTCTGCTGCCAGTTTTAATGCCAATGTTCCGCCTGTTGATGTAGCCATCAGTATCACTTTCTTTCCCAGTTTTTTCCCGATGGCATAGGCTTCTTTGGCAGAGTTCCACACACCATCAGCTGTAAAACTTAATAAAGGTTCTGTTGTATCAATGCCATGAGCATCTAACCGGCTCAAAAATAAATTGCATCCAAACTTTTGCGCAAACTCAAAATGTAACGGATCGCCCTCTTCCTGACTGGCCGAAAAGCCATGTAAATAAACAACGGCATACTCAGTTTGATTTTTCAGCGAATCATTCAGCCATAAAATTCTTGCTTCATTATGTTGTTTCACTTTATGCTTTGCTTCATTATCCCGAATATATTTTTCTAAAGCCAACGATTCGGATGGCAGAGAAGGAAGGTCTTTATTGTATTTTGGGGGGGCGGGTCTTGGTCCTAAGAAATAGACAATAATCAGCACTAAAATGATGATGCCTAACCATTTGAGAAATTTCATATCGGTGATTTTGATAAAACTAATATAAATCTCTGTTTTAAACGGGGTTAGGCCTTTATTAATTGCCTTTTCGTTTGCTGCCACCGCCTAATTTGTGTACCTTCGCCGCTCGTTTGAAAAAAGTATTATGGAGATAAGAAATATTGCAATTATTGCCCACGTTGACCACGGTAAAACTACATTGGTTGATAAAATTTTACATGCTACAAAAGTGTTCCGGGATAACCAGGAAACAGGTGAGCTGATAATGGATAGTAACGACCTGGAAAGGGAAAGAGGAATTACTATTTTTAGTAAAAATGCTTCCGTTGTTTATAAGGGAGTAAAAATAAATGTAATTGATACCCCGGGTCACGCCGATTTTGGTGGTGAAGTGGAAAGAGTATTAAAGATGGCCGACGGCGTTTGTTTGTTAGTTGATGCATTCGAAGGACCAATGCCACAAACAAGATTTGTTTTACAAAAGGCATTGCAGTTAAATCTGAAACCGCTTGTAATTATTAATAAAGTTGATAAGCCGAATTGCCGTCCTGATGAAGTGCATGATGCGATATTTGAGTTGTTCTTCAACTTAGATGCCACAGAAGCTCAATTGGATTTCCCTACTTTTTATGGTTCAGGAAAAAATGGCTGGTTTAATGATTCATTAGAGCAGATTGATAATATCAATCCTTTGCTGGATGGTATTGTAAAGTATGTGCCGCCACCAAAAGTAAATGAAGGGCCTGTGCAAATGCAGATTACTTCATTGGATTATTCTTCTTTCCTTGGTCGTATTGCAGTAGGTAAAGTAAGCCGTGGTGTTTTGAAAGAAGCACAGAATGTGGTGTTAATGCAAGCTGATGGCAGTGTTAAGAAAACAAAAGTGAGAGAGTTGTATGTGTTTGAAGGAATGGGTAAGAAAAAAGTAACAGAAGTTATTGCAGGCGATTTGTGTGCAGTAGTGGGAATAGATGATTTTAATATCGGAGATACAATTTCTGATACAGAAACACAGGAAGCATTACCAGTAATAAGTGTGGATGAGCCAACGATGAACATGTTGTTCTCGGTAAACAATTCACCATTCTTTGGTAAAGATGGAAAATTTGTTACATCAAGACATCTGCGAGACAGACTGATGAAAGAAACAGAGAAGAATCTTGCATTAAAAGTAGAAGATAGTGGAGAAGGTGATAGCCTGATGGTATACGGTCGTGGTATTTTGCACCTTGGAATATTGATAGAAACCATGCGTCGTGAAGGATATGAGTTAACAGTTGGGCAGCCTCAGGTAATAGTAAAAGAAGTGAACGGTGTTAAATGTGAGCCTTATGAAAACCTGGTGGTAGATGTGCCGCAGGAATTTGCCAGTAAAGTAATTGACCTGGTAAGTCGTAAGAAAGGTGAAATGCTGATCATGGAAACCAAAGGTGATATGCAGCATCTTGAATTTGAAATTCCTTCAAGAGGTTTGATTGGTTTGCGTACACAAATGCTAACGGCAACAACTGGTGAGGCTGTAATGGCGCATCGCTTTACAGAATATAAACCCTGGAAAGGCCCAATTCCCGGAAGAGGTAATGGTGTATTGCTTTCTAAAAATACAGACAAAACAACCGGCTATTCAATTGATAAATTACAGGATAGAGGAAGTTTCTTTGTAGAAGCTGCAGAAGAAGTATACGCAGGACAAATTATTGCAGAGAACATTAAACCAGGTGATTTGGTAGTAAATGCTACGGAGCCTAAGAAACTGACCAACCACCGTGCAAGCGGAAGTGATGATGCTACCCGCATTCAACCTAAAACGTTGATGACATTGGAAGAATGTATGGAGTACATTCAGCAGGATGAGTGCATAGAGGTAACTCCTAACTTCATCCGTATGCGCAAAGTTATTTTAAATGAAGATGAAAGGAAGAAGGTGCAGAAGAAAATGGAAGCACAAGCAGTTTAAATATATTTAATTGATCCTTACTTTAATAACAGCAAATACCACCTCGGTATTTGCTGTTTGTTTTTACATTTGCTAAATGAATACATCTGTTTCTGAAATAAACAATGTGTTGCAGCAATACTTTGACAAAGTATTAGTGCTTACTGTTCCCCGTTTTAAAGACAGGCAGGAGAAAGTAAAAGAAAGGTTGAAAGGAATAGACTTTGAGTTTTTCTACGGAACCGATAAGAATGATTTAAATGATAGCTTTATTAGTGATAATTATTTGTTTGATAAGCAAAATACACTGGCTGTCAGACAATATTTTCCCCCGTTAAATAAAGGCGAAATTGCCTGTTCACTTTCTCACCGGAATATTTACCAGGCTATTGTAGATAATGAGTGGAAACGAGTATTGGTCTTTGAAGATGATGTAGTGCCTGACTTTGAGAAACTTCCAATGATATCAGATGCAATAGATGAATTGCCTGAAGATTGGGAATTGTTTTATCTCGGGTATCTTAAAAATGAGCAGTTAACTATTGGAAAAAGGCTAAAACAATTTTGGTATAAAATAATGGGTCAGTTTGGTTTAAGCCGCATACCGGTATCAATGATCAAAAGAAGCCTGCCTCAAAAATTCAGTCCATTATTGTTAAAAGCCGGCTTTCATGATTGCACCCATGCATATGCAATAAGTGAAGCCGGAGCTAAAAAAATGATTGTAACTCAAACTCCTGTAAAATACAGAGCTGATAATTTGTTAACTGCATTGATATTAAAAGGAGAACTAAATGCTTTTATCAGCAAATCATATTTATTCAATCAAGAAGTGTTTACTGATAAAACCGGGAAGTCAAATATTAGATAAAGAAGTATTCGAACAAACTCTTTATAATGATTTTAAAAGAGAAATAATTTTTTCTTCGTAAGGATGTGGGTACAATTCCTGAAATTTTTTAAAAGATTTTTTTCCCATTTCGTTCCACTGTTCTTTTTGATGCCATGCAAGCTCCAGAACTTCATCAATAGCTTCTACCGTTACCGACGAACTTATATATCCGTTGTCTTCATGTTTTACCCATACGGGCATATCGCCAACGTTGCTTACAATACATGGCCTCGCCATTGCCATTGCTTCCATTACACTAATCGGCATAGCGTCAAGTCTTGTAATTTGTAAATACATATGTGTTGCTAACAATGCTTTTTTAACATCAGCTGTATGTCCTTTTAGTAGCACCTTTTCCTGTAATGCATTTTCATTTATTATTGTTTCTAATAAAGTCAAATCTTTTCCCTGCCCATAAAGATGTAATTGCCAGTTCCGGGTTTTCCATTTTTCAGAATTAAATGTTTTGATTAATACATCTTGTGCTTTTCTATTTACATCAAATGCTGCCAGCATTGTAAAAATAATCAGGTCGTTAACTGACGAAGGATAAATTTCCTCAGCAAAGGGTACATCGAAATTTATTGGGCTGTAAATTATTTTTGGATTGTTAACAAATAACCGAAATTTATTTTTAAGGGTATCAAAGATCTTTTGTGAGGCGCCAATATTTAAGGAAGCATTTAAAAACCATTTTTTTAATAAATTAGTTCTTCCCAGTGATAATTGCCCGTTTTCATCGTAATTGTGGGAGCTTATCACATATTTTTTACAGCGTTTATAAATTATTTTAAAGGGAGCATGAGTTATATCTTCAAAGCCCCCCTGATTAATAAAAACAAGGTCATAGTTTTCAAAAGGAATTTTATTTACCAGTAGTTGCAGTTGCCATTTGGCAAAAACTCCTTTGCTCTTTGATGGCAGCAGGAAAAATTTTATTCCTTCATTTTGTAATGCGGTTAATTTTTCTGTTTTTTCAGGCCAATCAAAACAACTGACTGTAACATCATATTTTTCTTTTGCCATCCACAATACAAGCCTAAACCACTGTTCTTCACTGCCACCCCAGGCCGAGCCATTCATCACTGATAAAAAAAGAATTGACTTCATAAAAGTTCTTCTTTTTTTCTTGCTACAACAATATAGTTCAAGGTAAATATCTCGTCTTTATATTTCTCATCAAGCCAAATTGCAAATTTATTCCGAAGTTGTATTACACGGAGTTCATTATAGAATAGTTTCTTTATTTTATTTAGAAAGGTTTTTCTTTTAAATGATTGATAAAGAGCATTGTTTCTTAACTGATAAATAGCGGCCCATTTTCCTCCATTTGGTTTTATATATTCAATTTGAAAATTATTTTTTTCAAAAAGTTCTTTTAGGGCATGTTTGGTATACCGGAAGAAGTCAAAAGGTTCTTCATGTAATTCCCAGGCAAATGGTACCGTCAATATAATAGTGCCTCCGGGCTTTAATACACGATGTATTTCTTTCAACATAAGCTGATGTTCATATACATGTTCTAATACCTGAGTGCATAAAATACAATCAAAAGTGTTTTGTTCAAATTTTAAGTCGGTAACCGGACATATTACATCTACTCTGTTTTTATCACTTTGTATTATATCACATCCAGTTTGAGAAGTTGTGTAAGGTGTATATAAAGATGCGTAAGGTTTATTGCCACAACCTAAATCAAGAAAGACTCCGCTTGCATGTGTTTCAAGAGCTTTTTTTATGTCATTAATTAAAAAATAAAGATGAATATAATGAGGATGCTTACTGTTAACTTGCCAATCATCTAACCGTGGAATATTTTCTTCTCTGTTCATAAATCAATTTAATATTTTTGGTAGATCTATTTTTATCAATATACTTATTCAAATGTCCAGATTTTCTACCTTAAAAAAGCATCTTAGTCTGAAAGAAGCATTTTTTATTTATACAAAAATGAAAACAGGGCAATGGAATAACTGGAAGTTAAAAAAATTATACTTTCCTTTCTCATTAAGAAATAATCCTTACGATTACGCCACATTTGAAGAAGTGTTATTGCGGGAAGATTATAACCTCGATCTGGGCTTTACACCAAAAACAATTATTGATGCAGGAGCCAATATTGGCTTAACCTCTGTTTATCTGGCAAGCAAATATCCAACGGCCAAAATTGTATCCTTGGAGCCGGAAAATGAAAATTTCCAAATACTTGCTCAGAATGCTGCTAAATATGAAAATATAAAACCCGTAAAAGCTGGTGTTTGGAATAAAAAAGCATTTCTCGTAATAAAAGATAATGGTGGAGGAAACAATGCTTTTACCGTTGAAGAAGTGTCGGCAGAAAATGAAAGCACAATAAAGGCCTTTTCAATAGCAGCTATAATGCAACAAAATGGCTGGCATCAGATAGACTTTTTGAAAATGGATATTGAGGGGTCTGAAAAAATAGTTTTTGAAAGCGATTTTGAAAGCTGGCTTCCTTTTACAAGAGTATTGGTAATTGAATTGCATGAAAGAATGGTGCCGGGCTGTTCTGCTGCGGTTTTTTCAGCTTTGAATAAATATCAATTTTCCTGGGTCGAAAAAGGAGAAAATATCGTTTGTAACAATGAGATGCTGGATTAGAGTTATCATTTGATTGATTAAAATCATTCCGTTTAATTTCTGCTATGCCGTAACTTTGCAGCAAAGCATTCCAGTATGAAAAAGTGGGTTTTGATTTTCTTTATTGCAGGCTTAATGCTTGGGTCAGTAACGTCCTCCTCTGCACAATGCTCTATTTGTACTAAAACCACTCAACAATTAGGTGAAAAACCTGCACAAGGAATGAATTCCGGTATTCTCTATCTGGCATTTGCTCCATTTGCCATTGTTGGTTTCATTGGCTATCGCTGGTGGAAGAATAATAAAGACATTTAATAGGCAGGAGTATTTTAAATGTTAGATTTATTATAGTTTGCCCAAAAAAAACTATTGTCGCAAGTGTTAAATAGTGAAAAGATACTGAACATACTGACCGCAAACCCCAAAAGAGTATTTCTTGTGGATAGTATTGGAGCTCTTATATCACTCTTTTTTATCAGTTGTATACTTATCCCTTTTCAGCAATATGTTGGAATGCCTGGGAATACTCTTCTTCTTATTGCGATTCCACCATTTGTTTTTGCCTTGTACTCTTTGATTTGTGCTTATTTTATTACAAAAAAATGGGCTTTCTATCTTTCTGTTATTAGCCTTGCAAACTTGTTATATTGTTCCGTTACAATTGGGCTGATTATTTATCAATATTCGAATCTTACTTTGTTAGGTTTATTGTATTTTGTAGCAGAAATTATTTTAATATTAATTTTAGTTTTTATTGAAAGAAAAATAATTTTAAAGATTAGCAATATAGAAAGTTCACAGTATCATTAATATTTAATTATTCCTTTATATTCCCTGAGGATATAAATCATTGTTTATGAAAAAATTTCTCCTTCTTTTTACACTGGCTCCACTATTTCTTGCAGCACAAAAACTGCCTTCCATAGAAGAAAAAACAAAAGACCTGAAAAAATATGAAGGCTTTATGAATTTTTATTGGGATGAAAATGCTGGTAAAATATTTCTTGAAGTAGACAAACTGGATTCAGAAGTATTATACGTTACGTCGTTACCAGTAGGATTAGGCTCTAATGATATTGGTCTTGACAGAGGTTTACTTGGTGGGGAACGCATCGTGAAGTTTTCAAGAACAGGAAGAAAAATTCTTTTAATACAACCGAATTATAATTTCAGGGCCATTACAAATGATGTAGCAGAACGAAGAGCGGTGGAGCAATCATTTGCACAGTCAACTATTTGGGGATTTACTGTAGAAGCAGAAACAGGAAACAGGTTCTTAGTAGATGCAACAGATTTCTTACTAAGAGATGCGATGCGGGTTGCAAATCGTTTAAGAAGTAATCAGCAAGGCAGTTTTTCGGTTGATAGAAGCAGATCGGTAATTTATTTGCCAAGAACAAAAAATTTTCCACAGAATTCTGAATTTGAAACCATTATTACTTTTGTAAATAGTGATGGTACAACAGGTAATTATGTAAATTCAGTAACACCTTCTTCAGAAGCAATTACTTTGCGAATGCACCATTCCTTTGTGCAATTGCCGGATAATGATTACCAGCCAAGAGTTTTTGATCCACGAAGCAGTTTTAATCCCATTTCATATTATGATTATAGTACTCCGATTTCAGAGCCGATAGAAAAAATGTTTATTATGCGGCATCGGTTAAAAAAGAAAGATCCGTCTGCTGCAATAAGCGATCCGGTTAAGCCCATTGTTTATTATGTAGATAACGGAACGCCAGAACCAATTCGAAGTGCTTTGATAGAAGTCGCCAGTTGGTGGAACCAGGCTTTTGAAGCTGCTGGTTACAGAAATGCTTTTCAGGTAAAACTTTTACCAGAAGATGCTGATCCGATGGATGTACGATATAATGTTATTAACTGGGTTCATCGTTCTACAAGAGGTTGGAGCTATGGTGCATCTATTTCTGATCCAAGAACAGGAGAAATAATTAAAGGTCATGTATCATTAGGTTCATTAAGAGTAAGACAGGATTATTTAATTGCTACCGGTTTATTAGCACCTTATGAAACTAACTCCCCTTTAGGGGATGGGGGCGATAAAATGCTGAAGATGGCAGTGGAAAGATTAAGACAACTTTCGGCACATGAAGTAGGGCATACAATCGGGTTAATGCATAACTATGCAGCCAGTGTAAGTAACCGTGCCAGTGTAATGGATTATCCGTCACCATTGGTAAGAGTGAATGCAGCAGGAAAAATTGATTTGAGTAATGCGTATGATCAGCAAATTGGTGATTGGGATAAAGCGGCTATCGCTTTTGGTTATAGTGATTTTCCAAAAGGAACAAACGAATCGGTTGCATTGAATAAAATACTGACAGATGCTGCTGCAAAAGGGCTACAGTTTATTTCTGATCAGGATGCAAGAAGTCCGGGAGGTTTACATCCGCAGGCACATTTGTGGGACAATGGAAGCGATGCTGTAACAGAGTTAAAGGAAGTGATGAAAGTTCGCAATGTGGCACTATCAAATTTCGGTGAAAAAAACATAAGACCGGGAATGCCAATGGCCATGCTGGAAGATGTGCTAGTGCCAGTTTATTTTGCACATCGCTATCAAGTAGAAGCAGTTTCGAAAATGGTGGGCGGTATGTATTATACCTATGCTTTGCGGGGCGATGGACAAACAGTAACCAAGCCTTTGACAAAAGAAGAACAACGAAAAGCATTGAATGCATTGATTGATTGTATTAATCCAAAAATGCTGCAACTGCCGGAAAGAATAGCACAATTAATTCCGCCGCGGCCTGCAGGTTATGACTTTTCCCGAGAACTGTTTAAGAAAAGAACTGGTCTTGCTTTCGATGTGTTAACGCCTGCTGAAACAGCTGCAGACCTTCCGCTATCTTTTATCTTTAATTCTGAAAGATTGAACAGAATGATGCAGTATGAAGCTGCTAA
>JBDSUW010000240.1:0-3696 GCA_039927535.1 Chitinophagaceae bacterium
GTAGCAAAAGGATGGATGCTTTTTACTTGCGGATCTTGTTTAATAACATTCGTCAGCAGATCGCTTTTTTCAATGGGAGTTTCCTCAGAAATAATGGCCTTGTCGGGTTGCTTTTCATTTATGCGTATATGGCCAAGAAAGCTGAAAACTTTCTGGCTAACTGTTTCCTGGAAGCCATTTGCGAGGGAAACAGTAATTATCATAACTGCCACACTGATAGCTGTGGCCACAGTAGATAACCGAATGATGAAACGGGAAAAGGATTTCTGTTGATTAAATGCTATCCTGTTTGCTATAAAACCTGCAACCTTCAAATTAAATTATTTGTCTTCCCCAAAAATAAGGGGCTTCTAAAGATTTCTCTTTCTTTTTATCGTATTTTAAGCAATATTTGAACGAATTCAGCATTAGACAATTATGAAAAATAAGCTTTGTACTTTTTTTTTCCTCCTTATAGTATTTTCTGCTTACGGTCAGATTCCTGATCATGTATATAAGTCAAATGTCAAAACAGTAAAATTGTATAAGGCTGGAGATATGTATAGCTACCCGGTACTTTCTTTGGGTACTAATGAACAATTAGAATTGCATTTCGACGATTTTGATGCAGATGTTAAATATTACTATTACTCTTTCCAATTGTGCAATGCAGACTGGACTCAGGCCAATATTCAGGTATTTGATTATATCCGTGGATTTACTACTAACCGAATCACCAATTACCGTTCATCTTCTATTGTACAAACAAGATACACTCACTATCAGGCATTTTTACCAGAAAGAAATTCAGCACCAACAAAGGCAGGTAATTATCTGCTAAAAGTTTTTTTAAATGACGATACTTCCAAATTGGTATTTACAAAAAGAATGCTGATCGTTAGTACAAAAGCTGCTGTGTCTGCAACAATTACACAGCCGTTTAATGCCAACCTGTTCAGATCCCATCAACGAATACAAGCTAATGTAAGTACAGGCACGGGACAGCTAAACGCCTTTTCGCCACAAGATTTAAAAGTTGTGGTGGTGCAAAATAATATATGGGCTAACGCTTCAGTAATTGACAGGCCGACAATTTTCCGTGGTAATTATTACGAATATAGTGATGAAGCGAATACTACTTTTCCTGCGGGCAAAGAATGGCGTTGGCTTGATCTGCGTAGTTTGCGGCTTTTAAGTGATAGAATGACTTCAATAAAAGATAATGATTCAAATAGTAGAGTGGATATTTATGTAAAACCGGATGGTGAACGCCGTGAAGTACAATATATTTATTATAGTGACTTTAATGGAATATATACTGTTGAGAACAGGGATAACTCCAATGCCCTCTGGCAAAGTGACTATGCATGGGTGCATTTTACCTTTTCGCCTCCGGGAAACCGAGCTTATGCCGGAAGTAATATTTATGTGTTTGGAGAACTTACTAATTATGAACAGGATGAGAATTCTCAAATGATTTTTAATGAAGAGAAAGGTGTGTATGAAAAAACATTATACCTGAAACAAGGTTATTATAATTACTCTTACGTTACTGTTCCGGACAAAAAACAAAAAGGCCTGCAACCTTCTTATGAAAATACAGAAGGGAATTTTTGGGGAACAGAAAATGGGTATATGGTATTGGTGTACTTCCGTCAATTTGGTGCAAGAGCAGATGAGCTGGTAGGATTTACAAGAATCAACTCACCATTTCAGCGATAAAACCCCGTATATAGTATTACAAATTAATATTCTTGACTCCCTAAAGCCTGCCTGTCGGCAGACAGGGGAGCTGTGCAGATTTTCTTGAATCAATAAATGGGTATAGTACTGAAAATTATTTGCAAACGTAGTCTATTGGCAATTGCTTATTGCGTCTTCTTCGCATCTTCTAAAAACTTGGCAAGGCCAATATCAGTTAGTGGATGTTTTAATAAACCAAGAATTGAATCCAATGGACAGGTACAAACATCAGCTCCTGCTTCTGCACACTTTACAATATGCAATGCACTGCGGATAGAAGCCGCAAGAATTTCTGTTTTATATCCTTGTATTGTATAGATATGAGATATCTGTGCAATCAGTTCAACACCATCCCAGCTACTATCATCAATTCTTCCTATAAAAGGAGAAAGATATGTTGCTCCTGCTTTTGCAGCCAATATTGCCTGGCCCGCAGAAAAAACCAATGTGCAATTGGTTCTGATACCGTTATCCGAAAACCATTTGATAGCTTTAATACCGTCTTTTATCATTGGCACTTTCACTACAATATTTGGATGAATGTCTGCCAGTTTTTTTCCTTCCTCAACAATAGCGTTGAATTCTGTGCTGATAACCTCTGCACTGATATCGCCATCCACTAATTCACAAATAGCTTTGTAATGATTCATGATAGCTTCCTGACCTTTAATGCCTTCTTTTGCCATCAAAGATGGGTTGGTCGTTACACCGTCAAGAATTCCAAGTTCGTTCGCTTCTTTGATCTGATCGAGATTAGCAGTATCAATGAAAAATTTCATAAAATGGTATTTTTAGAACTCCCCTTTAGGGGATGGGGGTAAAAAAATGGCAGGCTTATTACATCGCACCGCTCAACCACCTACTCTTGCTGCCTTCCGGCCCTGGGAGGGTTCAGCAGGAGCTGGTCGTGTAAGACCTGCCGTCGCAAAGATAAGGGTATAGCTGTGTTTTTTATTGGCTGATTCAGAGAAAATAAAGTGAAAGACGGATTATTTATTTTTCCCTTTCGTCTTTCTTGCCGGGGGAATACCTCTCATTATTTCTTCTTTTGTAGGCAAGTCTCCATCTGGTTTTGTTTTAATCCAGATTGTTCTCTCAATCCAAACGGAGGGGTTTGATTTAAGCACTGCTTTTACCATAACTTTTTCATGACTGAAATCTTCTGGAATAATTAATTCGTTGCCAGAGAAAGTAGCGTTGCTGCAGGAAAAATTAATGTCTTTTGCCGTCATGGGCTGCCAACGGCCGTTGGAGAGTTTTGCATCTATATTGATGTAATTATGCTGTCCTTTTTTCAGGCTATCAGTATATAAATGGAAATAAATGCTGTCAACTTTTTGCGCCAGCAATGGGCTTGTAAATGCTGCAATAAAAATAAGGAGTAGATATTTTTTCAAGTGATTATTTTAGTTTTAGAATTTTGGCACTTGTAATTCGCCATAAAATTTTATTCGGTTATTTAAATTTACCTCGAAAATTTTATGGCTCATTTCATATAACTACACAAAAGTCGCAAATTCATACCAATTCGTTGTACCTTTTAAATCTTTCAGATTTTTTTAACGTTCAGTTTTTCCAAGTCGGTTGATAAAGACTAATAGCAATCCTAATAGAATGAAAGCTGCGAGCACCAATAATGCAGTTATTGCTACTTTCCCATAACCTAATTCCTGCGCATTGATGAAGTAATATGGATACCAGTTTACTACAGCACCTCTTGCCAAACTATAAATAAGATATATAGCTGGGAAAATGACCCAGGAACCAATATGTTTCCATTGTAAAACTTTTTTCGGAGTAAATAACAACCAATAAATAAGATATAGAAGCGGAATCAAATCATGCAAAAGACGGTCAGCTATCAATTGTAAACCCTCGGGGTTCCAAATTTTACGCAACGCCACACTATACACAATTCCTACTATTACAATGTAAAGACCAATGGCTGATTGAGTGGTAGGTTTGGAAAAGAAA
>JBDSUW010000241.1:0-18333 GCA_039927535.1 Chitinophagaceae bacterium
ACATCATTCTAAACTATCAACTGAATTATGAAAAGCAAATTGCCACTGTTGGTAATGGGTTTTTACTAAACACTACTGCTGAAACAAGGATCGGAACAATGCATAACCGGGTAAGTGGCGGCTTTAATTTTATGGCCGGACATTTTACAAACCCATATCAAACAGATAAAAGAAGAAAGTTTAGTTATTACTTGTACGGACAAAGTAGAATAAATTTTATTGGCTATGATGCTTTGATGCAAGGCGGATTGTTTAACAGAAAAAGTGTTTACACCATTTCTCCATCGGATGTATCAAGAGTTACCTTTCAGGCTGATGCAGGAATCATTGTAAATTTTCCGAAACTTTATCTTTCTTACACACAATCATTTCTTACCAAAGAATTCCGTACGGGCAGATACCACCGCTGGGGCGGCGTGAGTTTAGGATTTAGTTTTTAATATTATTTGCAGCTACTATTTCGTTGATGATCTTGATATGATGAATTGTGTGAATGGCGATAACCCTTCTGGCCTTATTTACTTTTACATCTCCAAAAACAGGATGGGTAAAATATTTGTCGCTGTTTAATGTTTCGAACAATTCTGCCTTTTCTTTAGCTTTTTCCAACAGCGGCTTTATAGTCGCCTCGCTTATTTGATCACCTGGTTTTACGGAGCTGGGTACTCTTGCTTTGCCTCGTGGAATTTTTCCCATTGCTAAAACCAATGAACGTTTCCAGTTGAAAGTTTTTTTAAATTCTGAAGAGTTAGACTGCTCTGTGGCACTAATCATTTTTACCAAGGCCAGTAAACTATGTTCAATATGCCATCCGACTGCTACTTGTGAAACAGCGGTATTCTTCTTTTCTATAAATGGCATTGCATTTTCTAACTCAGTTATCAAGTCGGCAAGACTTTTCATTTGTTGTTTTTTACAAATTTAGTGAAAGAGACAAGCCAAGTTGAATATTTAAACAACAGTTTTTATAATACCCCCAAAGTTTGATTTTAAAACTTTTCTTTTAAAAGCCAATAATACACACTACTATTATTGACATCCTTAATCAGCAAATATTACAAATAATATTTGTAGTACTTTTAAAAGAAACTTATCAGTATGAAAAGTACTATTTTTCTTTTTTTATTATTCATTACTTCCTGCCAGCAAACATCCAAAAAAATAACACTACCAGAACTATTAGCAACCGGCAAATGGATTGATCTCAGCTACGACTTTTCAGAGGAAACAATTTACTGGCCCAATAATCCTACTGGATTTAAATTGGATACACAGTTTAATGGCATGACGCCTGCTGGTTTTTATTATTCATCCAATGCATTTTTTACTCCAGAGCATGGCGGCACCCATTTAGATGCACCGGTCCATTTTGCAAGAGGGAAATGGAGTGTTGATCAAATTCCACTGGAACAACTTACCGGAGTTGCTGTAATAATTGATGTTTCAGAAAAAACGAAAGATAAGCCCGATTACCAGGTTTCAGTTGCAGATATAACAGAATGGGAAAACCAAAATGGCGAAATACCGGATAATGCCATTGTTCTATTCAGGACAGGTTGGGGTAAATTTTATCATGACCCATCAAAATACCTGGGCACTGCTGAAAAAGGCGAAGCAGCAATCGCCGATCTTCATTTCCCATCTATTCTTCCAGATCTGGCCACATGGTTACTTAAGAACAGGAAAATAAAAGCAGTGGGTGTAGATACGCCAAGTGTGGATTATGGGCAGTCAAAAGATTTTAAAACACACCAGTTGCTGTATGCAGAAAATATTTTAGGATTTGAAAACGTTGCCAATCTTGATAAATTACCTGTAAAAGGTGCCTATATCTTTGCTTTGCCAATGAAAATTAAAGATGGAAGTGGTGGGCCGTTACGGATTATTGCATGGATTGAAGAGTGAGTAAAGAGTAATAGATTAGTTACCAAATTAAAATATTGATTTCTTTTGAGAATATATATAGTTAAGGTTTCGCATGGAAGTTTGATAATTGAAAATACGGATGGAAAAAAAATGCCGGCCATTACAATTTGTAAAACCGGCATTTCGATTAATTGGAAAGTAAAGCTATTTACTATTACCCTCTAAAACTTCCTCTTGCTGTTTTTGCATTCCTGCGGATATTCCACAGGTCTGTAATAGTGAACAACGGTTGCTTTGCTTCAGGCAGATGAATGTCTGTTGCCAATGTTTCTCTTACTTCTCTTACCAGGTTGTTTAACACTTCTGGCTCCATCTGTACAATAGATGGACTCGCATCAATTTTCATGATATTATGGTTTAAATAATTACGATTTATTTTCCGAGCAGTAATCAGGAATCGTTAGAAGAAGTGTTGAATTTTCAGGGTCAACGGCAAGTGTGCTTAAGTACTCAGATTTGAACTGCAAATGTACGCCTATTCTATACTGTGGTTGTTACTAATTTGGTAAAATCAGCAAATAAAGAATTAATAAAAGAAGTGTAGGATTATTTTTGATGGCGATAAATTGTTAACTGCAAGGCGAAGATTGTTTAGACGGTGAATATGGAGCTATACTCTTTATTGCTTCACCGAGAACCAATGCAGACTCGTTCGGGAAGAAACTTTATACATTACTGCATAAAAAAATTCATGCTGCAGAGAGCCAGCATGAATTTAAAACAGTTGAAAAAACTATTTTACTTTATATAATGTACCGTCCATTAATATTTTTACTTTCTTTTTCTCTTCTCCCTTATGTAATTCCAGCTCATACATTTCTATGTCCTTATCATTTTCCTTATCCATCTCTACTACCGTATAACCGGGAAAATTTACAGCCACTGATTTGCTGATAGCATCGGGCAACCCGGCAATTCTTGGATAATCCATTTCTTTTTCAACAACCACTTCATTCCCTGTATGATCATACACATAATGATAATGATTATCGTTTTCATCATAATCAAAATAGTAATGATACTGGTAAGTTGTATCTGTATTGCTTTTATTAGGTACTCTTTCTACGGTATAGACAACTTTTTTGTTTTCCGGATATTTTTTTTCTGCAACTACGATTATGTCATTAGGAACTTCATCCCGGGTAATGACCATTTTATCACCCACTTTCATGGAAGCTATTTTTTTAGCGTATTCACTTTCGTTTTCTTTACAAGAAGCGAAAAATAAAACTGTACTTAAGGCTAACAGCGAAAAAATTTGTTTAAACTTCATAATAATTTTTTTCTTACTATAATAAATAACTATGCCATACTATATATTTGCCCCCTAAACGCATTTTTGATTAAATAAGAGGGAAAAAAGATGATTACAAGATGTTTAAATAAATAGTCAGCAATTTATAACTTACAAAATACTTTGTAAGATAGGCATTATATTCACCAACTTGTGTAAAGTAATGCTGATTTTTGTTTTATATTTTAGTGTATTATAACAAGGAAAAGTTGGTTTACTTATCAAGAATTTTAATTTTCATGTAGTTAGTGTGCTAACTTTAAAGCAGTATGAGTTGATTGATGAACAGTAATAACGGTTGAGATTTTTTTATGCCGGGAAGAAAGTAAGATGGTAAGATTTTATGCTGTTGGCCTCTTGCCTGCCCTGCTTTGCTTACAAACTACTTGTCCCGCATTAAGCTGGAAGACTCAATTTATCTGCCGAAAGATGACAGCGGCGTGGTGCTTTTTGTTGAACACCAGCAAAGGCGAAAATATGAATAAGTTAGTTCATACTTATTAAGAAGGAGTTTTTTTATAATTCCCCGAAGTTTCTGGACAAGTTAGGTTGTTGTTCTCTTACCTGCATTGCTTTGCCTACATAGTAATTGTCCCGTACCAAGCTAAGTCACTGAGATGCCTTCTTCGTCGGCAGGACAAGAGTTTTAAAGTTCGAAATGTTATTACACTATCGGAGTCTTTGTCATTCCGACGAAGGAGGAATCGCAAAGACTTTATTTTATCTGTTTTTTATTGCTATGCCGAGTGCCACAACTTGTCCCGCCAAAATACGGGAGCCCCAACACAATGACTCGTCTGATAAAATTTGTTCCGACCAAAGGCGGGGTCGACTATAAAGTGCTAAAGAAGACTCGGACGGGAAGAAGTCGGAGAGCCAATATAACAAAGGCGAATTTGTAAACTACCGTGAGTTAATGCAACGCTTTGAAGAATGGAAAAAGAAATAGTATTTTTGATTTATGAAAATGATTGTAAAACCAAAGACAAAGAAGCAGGAAAAAGCCGTAAAGGAATTTCTTGCTAATCTTGACAAGTCGGTTGATTTTGTAAGCAATTATAAAACAGGTAAGACAAACGCAAAATCATTTCTTCAATTGCTAGATGAGCTTCAATAAAACAAAATTTATCGCTATGAACGATTCAATAAAACAAGACTTACACCAGCTTGTTGATAAATGTGACAATGAATTGCTGCTGGAAGAAGCAAGAGAATTATTACAATCTGATAAAGACTGGTGGAATGAACTTTCTGAGACAGACAAAAGCCTTGTTATGGAGTCTGAGAACCAGTATAACAAAGGAGAATTTGTAAACCACCGTGAGTTAATGCAACGCTTTGAAGAATGGAAAAAGAAATAGTATGGACAGCGATTGCTCAAAACGACTTCTGGGAAATTGTATCTTATCTTAAATCGAGCTGGCCGGAAAAAGTACTGGATCGTTTTCAGGATGTGCTTTTTAGAAAAGCTGCTTTACTACAACGACAACCTAAACTGGGTTTTAAGAGCAGCCAATATTCCCAGTTCAGAAAAACCTTGGTGACCCGCCACTATATGCTTATCTACTCTATTAAAAAAGAACATATTGTTATTCACCGATTGAAACATACAAAGATGAGAGAGTGAGTACTATACTTCACTACTCACTTTTCTTTTGCCCATTTTTTTATTAGTTTTTTTGTAAGCTTTTTACCAACAGCAAGAGAGAGTTTTTTGGTTGATTTTAATGCTGCTTTCAACTGTAAATCCTGGTATTCTTTTTCCAGAACCGACACATATTTCTTTTTATCTATAACGATTTCTGTCATGGATTAAAGTTGCCATTTTTATTTATGCCGGGAAGAAAGTAAGAGAGTAAGATTTAAAACTAATCATTCTTTTTCATTGCACCCGATTCAGGAACTCTTGTTAATTCATTTCCAAAACCGGCAGAAGAACGATCTCCACAATTATCTTTCACAAGGGTAATTTTTAATTTATCTCCATTAATTTTAAAGGTATAAATACCGACTTCATCACCACAAGGGCTGCTTCCATTTAGTTTAATGATCGTAAGCGTATCTCCTGCAAGCGAATACTTCATAGTTTCTATAATATCTCCAGATGCTGCTATTACCAGATTAAGCGTATCTTTTTTAAAATCCATATGACATTCATATGCATCGGGTATATAAAAAGTTCCCTTCCATTTGGTATCTGTTAACTGTGCAGAAGAAGTATTGGAAAATATAACGATGCAAATGACAACGAGTAAATATATTTTTTTCATTGCTAAAAATTTTAAATGAGGAGAATTTTCTGCAAATTAAGATTTATTTTCATTTTTCAATCCTATAGTTTATATCTTTTCTTACCGTTATGCTGTTGGTCTCTTGCCTGCACAGCTTTACCTACACTCAAGACACAATTTATCTGCCGAAGGCATAACAGCGGCGTGGAGTTTTTGTTGAATACCGTCAATGGCAAAGATTGCTTAAACGTCTTCAGGGAAAGAATTGCAGAGGCTAAGTCTCTGAGATGCCTCCTTAGTCGGAAAGACAAGAGTTTTTAAAGTTCGAAATGTTATTACATTATTGGATTTTTAGTCATTCAGAGGAACCGCCTATCCCGATAATTTCGGGAAGGAATCGCAAAGACTTTATTTTATATACTTTTTTATCCTTTAGTATTTTCCCTTACCGCTATGCTGTTGGTCCCTTGCCTGCCTTGCTAAACTTACACATTTCTAGTCCCGCACTAAGCGGGAAGACACAATTTATTTAACTGCTGAAAGCATAACAGCTGCGATGTGTTTTTTTTGAATTCCTGCAATGGCGAAAAATAACCGGAGACTCGGGACAACTAAGGTTCGCCCCACTTCGAACCTAGTTATTTTCAAACGTAACAATAAGAGGAACATGGTCGCTATATTTTATCCAAGAGTCATATTCACCAACTTCAACGGATTGAAGTTTTTCTATCATATCAGCTGACGCAAAACAATAGTCAATGTGATATGGTTTGTCTTTGTGCCGATACATATAAAAAGTAGGATGTTTTTCTGTTCCTTGCATCTGGTTGTAGTAAAGATGATAAGTGCTGGAAATTTTCTTGTCGTCTAATTGTTTTACAACACCAGCATGGCTACCAAGTCTATGCTTTTTATAATCCCAAATTGTATTGCTGTTAAAATCGCCAATAAGCAAAGTTGGTCGGTTAGTTAACAATTCATCATAGTGACTAACAGCTTTCCAAACTTGCGTAATGTATCTTCCATCTCTATCATCTGGATTGTATGCCCATATTAGAAATAAATTAAAGTCAAAGTGTCCTCCTGTAACCGCAATTGGGATTATCATTTTAAAGTTGTCGTTATGGCTCTCAAGAACTTTAAAACGATAGTCCCCATATGAAAATATTGCAAGCCCTTTGTGTTGATTCTTTCCAAACCATAAAGTGTCTTTTGGTTTTGGCCGGTCAGTTGTAAATAATAATTTATCAGGATGCTCGCATTCGATGATAATAAGAATGTCTGGCTTGTGTGTCAGTATAAAAGCAGCTTTTTTTCTAAAAGCCATGTTGCAATTCCATGATATAATCTTCATATAAGTTGGGAGCTCAATAGTAAGGACGCACAAAACATAAATATACGACACTAAAACCCTTCATTTCAAATTTCCAATTCTTAAGAATGCGACCACGGAATATAATAGTAGTAATGTAAACGGCTAACAAAAACCCCTACTATTTCAGTAAGGGCTTTATCATTAAAATCATTTTAATCAACTTAATCAGCGATCTATTTCACTTCCTCATACGGCACCCGCCCTGATTTGCAGTTCGGGCAGGCATCCTTTACTTCACTTCCTCATACGGCACCCGCCCTGCTTTGCAGTTCGGGCAGGCATCCTTTATTTTACTTCTTCATAAGGAACGTCAGTTACATCATCACCACCAGCTGTTGCATCGGCAGTTTGTTCACCACCTGCATCAGGGCCAGGTTGTCCTTCTGCTCCCGGAGCACCTTCCTGCGTATTCTTATACATATCCTCACTGGCGGCTGTCCATGCAGCATTCAATTCCGTCATTGAAGTATCTATTGCTGCAAGGTCTTGTCCTTTATGTGCTTCCTTTAATTTTTCTGCTGCTGTTTCAATCGCTGTTTTCTTTTCAGCAGGAATTTTTTCGCCGTATTCTTTCAATTGTTTTTCTGTCTGGAAGATAAGGCTATCCGCCTGATTCATCTTCTCCACTTTTTCTTTTTCTACTTTATCTGTTTGTTCATTGGCTTTTGCTTCGGCTTTCATTTTCTCCACTTCTTCTTTGCTTAAGCCGCTGCCTGCTTCAATATGTATCTTCTGTTCTTTACCAGTGCCTTTATCTTTTGCAGTAACATGTAAAATACCGTTGGCATCTATATCAAATATTACTTCGATCTGCGGAACACCTCTTGGCGCCGGTGGAATATTATCAAGGTTGAAAGTACCAAGGCTCTTGTTGTCCTTACTCATACTTCTTTCTCCCTGCAACACATGTATCTGCACACCCGGCTGGTTATCGCTGGCGGTAGAAAACACTTCTGATTTTTTGGTTGGTATCGTAGTGTTAGAAGGAATCAACGGGGTCATTACTCCACCCATTGTTTCAATACCAAGTGACAACGGTGTAACGTCGAGTAACAATACATCTTTAATATCACCGGTCATTACTGCACCTTGTATGGCAGCACCTACGGCTACAACCTCATCGGGGTTTACACCACGGTTTGGTTTTTTGCCAAAGAACTTTTCTACAATCTCTAATACTTTTGGAATACGGCTACTTCCTCCAACCATTATCACTTCATCAATTTGTGAGGTCGATAATCCTGCATCTTTCATAGCTATTTCACAAGGCTTCAGGCAACGATTAAATAAATCATCGGCAAGACTTTCAAATTTTGCACGGGTCAATTTCTTCACCAAGTGCTTCGGCACTCCATCAACGGCTGTGATGTAAGGAAGATTAATTTCCGTTTCTGAAGAAGAACTTAATTCCACTTTTGCTTTTTCTGCTGCTTCTTTCAAACGCTGCAAAGCCATCGGGTCTTTGCGCAGATCAATTGCTTCTTCTTTTTTAAATTCATCAGCCAGCCAATCCATGATTACTTTATCAAAGTCATCACCACCTAAATGCGTATCACCGTTGGTAGATTTTACTTCGAATACACCATCGCCCAATTCAAGTACGGAGATATCAAACGTACCACCGCCAAGATCAAACACAGCAATCTTCTGGTCATGTTTTCCTTTATCCAAACCATACGCCAATGCGGCTGCGGTTGGTTCGTTCACAATTCTTTTTACAGTAAGGCCGGCAATTTCGCCAGCTTCTTTGGTAGCCTGACGCTGCGAATCGTTGAAATAAGCAGGCACGGTAATAACCGCTTCTGTTACTTCATACCCAAGATAATCTTCGGCAGTTTTTTTCATTTTTTGCAGCACCATAGCACTGATTTCCTGTGGCGTATAAAGTCTGCCATCTATGTCAATACGAACGGTATTATTGTCACCTTTTGCCACTTTATAGCTCCAATGGCTTATTTCTTCGGTTACTTCGTCGAACTGACGACCCATAAAACGCTTTACTGAAGCGATAGTATTCTGCGGGTTAGTGATAGCCTGTCTTTTGGCAGGATCTCCCACTTTACGTTCACCGTTTTTAAGAAAAGCTACAATGGACGGGGTTGTACGGCGACCCTCGTCGTTGGCAATTACCACCGGCTCGCCATTTTCCATTACGGCAACGCAACTATTGGTTGTTCCTAAGTCAATTCCTATTATTTTTCCCATGTGTGTATTTTTTAATGATTCGCTATAAATAGTCAATCATTATGCCGACAGGAGAAAAAGTGCAAAATTGGCAGGTTTTTTTCGTTCGTTTGCCAGCTTTAGTGCCCTGATTGAGCTGACGTTGCGACGCACAGCCTGCACTGAGTGTATCGAAGTGTTCAGGGTTCGGTCCGCTATGCATCTATTTCAGATTCTGAATTATTTGATTTGCGGTGACGCTGATCTTTTTTAAGAGGTTGGAAAGGGTTGACATCATCTTACTCATTTTGTCCATCGCCATTTGTAGTCTGAGGGATTCCATCTCACTCATTTCACTCATGGAATCGAGATCGTTTTTCGTTTGTTCAATCATTGCGGCAATATCACTTTTTGAAGGCTGCTTATTGACAATGGCAGACCTGATGAATTTCACTGTATCAGGATTCTGATGTTTTTGCAATGCAATGGTTTTGCTTCTTAATAATTTAAAGGAATCTAGCTGAATGGAATTTATTGAATGCTGCTTTTGCATTTTTGATAACATCTCTCGTTGTTGCTGCTTTTGCTGATTGATGGATTTTACTTTAGCCATGATTGTTTTCAAATCTTCCTGTGCACTTTTAGATGCCTGCATTAATACAAGAAAACACATTGCTTCTATATCGCCGTTACTAATATTCCCTAACACAGCCCAGTTTGTAGCTTCAATTTTCACATCTGCATCCGTCATATTTTTTTCATGCACCTTCTTTGCTGTTGCTTTGATCCATGCCACATGCCGTGGATTTATTGCTGACATTGCTTTTTTAAAAAATGCTTCTGCTTCTGGAGAAGGGCTGTTCTGTGCAATGGTGGATGAAATGGCAAACAGTAAAAGAAGAATGCTTACAAGTATAGGTTTCATGTTATAAGGTTTAGTTATTTAAAGTTCCGTCCTTTTTGGAATAAATAGTATTTAAAGCAGGGGTTTATTGCCACAGAGGCACTGAAACACAGAGAATATCAGGCAATCAAAAATGCTATTTACTTCAAATTCTGAATTAATGCACTTGATGTGTCGCTGAATTTTTTAAAGATGTTTGTAATGGTTGTCATAAACTTAGTATGCCTATCCATATACATTTGTAACCTGAGAGATATCATCTCTCCCGTTTCACTCAGGGAATCAATGTCATTTTTCAATTCAAATACTTGGCCGTCTATTGCTCTCTGAGTAACCTGTTGATTCACACTTTCAGTCTTTGCCACTCTTATTTTATCCCGGCTCACAACCTTTGCAGGTTCACTTGTGTTTGAATTAATTTTAGCAACAAATTCCCTACTCTGTACTGATAAAAGTCTAACTGAATCGAGCTGAACCTTTGTTACTGGTTTAAGCTTATCCTCTAGTTGAGCTATCGTATTTATCAATTTTTTCTTTTGGTCTTTGAGCGTATTCAGTGAAGATTGTAATTGGGAAATTTGATTCTTTTGACCTCCTTGAGCCAGTTTACCAGCTAATCCTATCAGAAATTCCATTGCAGGTTCGGAAAGGTTTTGTGTTGATGTATAAGCAGCAGCTTTGTTTCTGATATCATCAATGGACAATTTTTTTTCGTTGGCTTCTTTAGCAATGCTCTTTACCCAACCAACATGTCGAACATTCATTTTCGACATTACATTTTGATAAAATGTTTCCATTTCGATAGAAGATTTTTCCTGTGCAACTGCAGATGAAATGGCAAACAAGAAAAGCAAACTGCTTACAAGTATTGGTTTCATGTTATAAGGTTTAGGTATTTAAAGTTCCCTCTCTTTTGGAATAAAAAGAATATAAAGCAACCGATTATTGCCACAGAGGCACTGAAACACAGAGAAGATTAGCTTACCTCAGATTCTTTATTATTGATTCCTGTTGTTCAGTAACCTGATTCACCATTTTAGAAAGCATGGAAGTAATCTTTTGCTGATGTTGTTTGATTTCCAACATCTGTTTCTCCTGCTGGCTTTGCGCCTCAGATAAACTATTGATGCTTTCAGCAAGTTTCAGCTTAGTAAGATGAAGATTCGATGGAGCACTATTATCCGCTTTTTTCTCCGGCATCTTCTTAGATTGGTCTGGTACTGATTTTTCTTCTTTCGCAGTTTCTGCTACCGTCGTACTCTTGCCGTTGACAAGCATGTTGATGGAGTCAAGTTGAGCATCACTTACCTGATAACTACTATCTGCCAGCATTTCCCCGGCTAACATTAAATTAGTCTTTTTATCATTTAAGACCTGTACCATCTTACTTTGCATATTATATGCTTTATTCTCCAGTATATATACTTCTCTTAGCAACAACACCAGTAACCCTTCAATACCCTCCTCACTTATACCTTCATTTTTTCCATAAAATCTGGCCATTACTTTAAAAGCCAGGTCATCCATTTTGTCTACAAATATTTTTTTTGCATTCTGTTTTATCCAGGCAACATGTTTGCTGTTTATCTGGCTCATGGCGGTAGCATAAAACGCTTCCGCTTTTGCATTTACAGCTGCAGCTGTTGATTCACTCATCTTTGTCTGACTGCCTTCGGACTTTGCTTGCTGCTCCATCAGCTTTCTTAGTCTCTCTTTCTCCTTGGCTTTTGCCTTGGCTTCTTCTTCAGCTTTTTCCTTTGCATCTTTTTCTGCTTTTTCCATTGCTTCCTTATACTCTTTAGAATTTTGCTTAGGAGGAGTTTGTGCAGTAGCTGCAAAAGAAAAAATAGTGAAAATAATAAGTAATGTTATTTTACAATAGGGCTTCATCATTACAAACTTACAAATATCTTTACTACCAAGAATAAAACGAATGTCATATGGATTGGTTGTGGATTACATTAGGAATAATTTTAGTTATTGTAGGAATAGCAGGCAGTCTACTTCCCTTACTACCAGGTCCGCCTATTGCTTTTGCAGGATTGTGGATGCAGCAATTTAGAGAACCGGATCCTTTTACCAGTAAATTTTTATTGATATGGGCCGGTATCGTGGTAGTGTCACTCATACTCGATTTTTTGATCCCCATATGGGGTACCAAAAAATTTGGCGGGACAAAATATGGCGTATGGGGATGCACCATTGGTTTTTTATTGGCCTTTTGGATGGGTCCATGGGGAATTATTATCGGTCCTTTTATTGGCGCCTTTGTAGGAGAAACAATTGCTGGTCAAAACTCACGACGATCATTTAAAGCTGCCGTAGGATCATTTGTTGGTTTTCTGCTGGGTTCGTTTTTGAAACTGGTAATTTGTTTTATGTTTTTGTATTACGTTATTGCCAGTATTTAAAGCAAGGGTCAAAAAATAATGTTTGAGTTTTTAAAATATATTTCAACATTTTTTTTATGGCAAATACTATTGCACAAAAATTAAGGATAAAAGAGAAAGAAACGCTACTCACTGTAAATGCTCAAATTGATTTTAAAAAAGGGTTGACAGGATTACCTGCAGGAGTAAAGATTGTAACCACAGGCAAAGACTACAATCAGGTGCATTGGTTTGTACTCAACAAAGCACAGCTCGAAAAACAAATGAGCAAAGTAATGAAGCTGGTAAAACCAGAAATAATAGTGTGGGTATATTATCCAAAAGGCACATCAAAAATACAAACGGACCTTACAAGAGATAAAGGATGGGATTGCTTAATGGCAGAGAGTGATAAACTAAAATGGATCAACCTCATTTCGTTTAACAATACATGGTCTGTTTTTGGTTTCCGTGCAAAAACAAATGCTGATAAAAAGAAAGAAGCGAAGCCTGTTGAAAGAGAAATTTTTAATTGGGTAAACTCAACAACAAAAGAAGTAAGATTGCCGGATGAATTAACAGTTGCTTTAAAGAACAATAAAAAACTATCCAACTATTTTCATTCGCTGGCCTTCTCTCATAAAAAAGAATATATTGAATGGATAGTAACCGCCAAAAAAGAAGAAACAAAAATGAAACGAGTGGAAGGAACGATGGAGAGATTGGAGAAAAAATGGAAGAACCCGATGAATAATTAAGCTAAGAGGTTAACTTTATACCAATGAACCTTACTCCCGAAATATACCAACGAATCATATCCGCTAAGATCTTTATTGACGAAAACTATCAGGATAATATTGACCTTGAACAAATATCCAAACAGGCTTTTCTTTCCCGATTTCATTTCCATCGATTATTTACCCATATCTACAAAAAAACGCCGCATCAATACCTTACCGCAACAAGACTTGAAGCGGCAAAACTTCTATTGGCAAAAGAAGGTATCAGCATTACCGATGTTTGTAATGAAATTGGTTTTGAAAGCCTTGCTTCATTCAGCAATTTGTTTCGCAGACAAAGTGGTTACTCCCCGCAGTACTACCGGAACATTGCCTGGCTAAAAAAGAAACTTTCGAAAGAACAACCAAAGAAATTTATACCACATTGTTTTTTTGAGCAGTACAAGCTTGATAAATAATATTGCAATTTTTAAAAAAGCAAGATTCGATAAAAGGCTATCCCCTATTCTGCCTACTTTTAATTTCTAAAACAAAAACCATGATAACAAAATTCTCTCACACCACTTTATTTGTGCTGGATCAGGACAAAGCATTCGACTTCTATGTAAATAAACTTGGTTTTAAAGTAAATACCGATGCTGTTATGGAAAATGGTTATCGCTGGCTTACGCTTAATCCACCGGAACAACCTGACCTAGAAGTAGTGCTGATGCCTATCCTCCATCCAAGTATGCTGAAAAGTGAAACAAGCCCGGATGGCATGGATGCAGAATCAATTGCAGCATTTAAGCTCTTGCTCGAAAAAGGAATTATGGGTGCTGGTGTATTGCATACTACAGACTGTAAGGCATCTTACGAAGAATTAAAAGCAAAAGGAGTTCAGTTTAAAGGAGAGCCAAAAGAACAGTTTTATGGCATTGAAGCAGTAGTGTTTGATGGTTGTGGCAATTGGTTTAGTATGACGCAGCCTAAGGAAATGAGCTAAGAGTTAAAAAGAGAAAAGGAGACAAAGAGTATTTTTCACATAAAATATTCTTCTCTTTTCTCTTTCCCTCCTTTAATCTCTTAGCTTATATCTTCACAATTCCTTTTCCTTTCTTTATTTACATTTACTTATTATTTAGTCGGTAAGACGGGAACCTTTTAAGAAACATTCCCGTCTTATTTACTTCCCGGCAAAATTTTATAAGTATGAAAGAAAAAGGTTTCGTTTTATTGTTATTCTTATTTTCTATTTGCAATACTCATGCTCAAAAAATAAATCCGTCCAATCCAGATCTTTCTTCCGGAAATTTTAAATTGGATTCTTTACCAGAATCCGAAATAAATATTCCCATACAGATCAACCTGAAGCCCATGTATGTGATGGCAGATAAAAGTGTCGATACAGTTTTTAATTCTCCTGGCTATCCAGACAAATGGATACAGGATGGTTGCGATTCAAGATTCAAATATGAGTTTCGCCGTAGTCCGTTAAAAATAACAGGTGCCGGAAGTTCACTCAATATTGGGTTTACCGGCTATTACAGAATCATCGGCTCTACAAGAGTATGTGTGAGCGGCGCTGTTATTTCTCCTTGGACACCTGCCTGCACTTGTGGTTTTGGAAAAGAACCCGAACGAAGAGTGGATGTTTCTTTCTCTAACTCGTTAATGGTATCGCCGGATTACAAAGTAAAGATGTCGGTAAAAAGAAATGAGCCTAAGCCATTGGATAAATGTGAGGTTTGTTTTTGGGGGCAAGACATTACAAAACAAGTGATAAAAGGACTGACCGAAGAACTCGATGTTTCTAAAAAAGAAATGGAGAAAACTTATGGCTCTGTTGACCTGAAACCGTATTTCAAACAAGTGTGGGACAGGCTAAACCTGAATTATAATCTTTACAACTTAGGTTGGCTGCAGATAAATCCGCAAAAGTTCCGCATCAATAATTTATTTATTAATAATGATTCACTAAATGTGTTTCTGGGCCTCACCGCAAAACCTGTAATCAGCTTTGAACAACCCGCTGATAAAATTACGACGATGCCAAACCTTGCTGGCTTCAGTAAGAAACAGGGCTTTTCCATCTTTTTAGATGCAAGGTTGAATTATGATTCACTTGGCTGGATCATGAATAGCCAGATAAAAGGGAAAGAGTTTACTTTCAAAAAAGGGTTTATTAAAAAGAAATTCGTTATCGATGATTGCAGCATCTATGGTGGCGGATTTGATAAAATGATCATCAAAGTTATTTTTTCAGGTACCAATGATGGAGTTGTTTACCTTACTGGAAAACCCGTTTATGATGATGATAAAAAAGTAATTGAAATAGCAGATATTGATTTCGATATCAAGTCAAAGAATATTTTGTTAGGCTCAGCCGATTGGTTGTTTGATAAAAAAATAACGAAAGAGATAAGCAAGTATGCCCGTTTTGAATTGAAGGACTATATTGACTCTGCCAAAATAAATATCAACCAGCAATTAAATCAGGAACTGATGCCGGGCATTCGCAGTGCAGGAAATATCAAAGACATAAAATTGATTAAAGTATTTCCAATGCAGGAGCATTTGGTCATCCGTAGTAATTGTACTGGAAGTCTGGCAGTAAAGGTGGAGTCGATTGATTTTAGTCTTTAGTCTCTTCTGTATATTCATCCGGCAGACTTACCTTGAAGGAAAAATTCCGTTGCGCCATATAACTAAAGAGAATAACAATTGAAATGGTTATTATTTGTGCAAATACGGGATACACATAAAATTTTTCTACCAGTATCTTCAGCAACAAGTAATTGATAAACAGATTGAACATACAAACCAAGAAGTAGCGGAACAATTGTATTCTTCCTTTCATATTCGAATCGCTGAACACTACATACTTTGCCATAAAAAAACCCACCGGAAAAGTAACACAAAAGGAAAAGAACAAAGCCGCTATATGTCCTTCAAAGGCATAAAACCCAAAGTGAAACATCTTTTCACCAAACACATATTTGAAACTGATATAGTAAACAATAAGACCCATTAAAGTATTTCCGCCACCAGCCGCTGCATAACGGAAGGTTTGAATAGTCATGAACCTGCGAAAAGGAGGATAAAAAAAGTCAATAATGGGAAGAACAAAATCCCTGGCACTATGCATATGTTTTCGCATTGAAGCAAAGGTAAGGCTGATAGTGTAAAGGAGAAAAAGGTAGTTCTTCCGTTTGAAAAAATGAACTACATAGGCACTTAAGAAACTTAGGAAAGCAGATAGCTATGTGTTAGTCTATTGTGATTGGTTTCAAAGTGAAAGCCTAGCGAGAAAACGAGTTAAAGAGCTTTGCTTTCAGGTGCTTATTTTTGCGATAATTTAAAGAAATGCATAAGATGAGTATTGTAATTGAAATAAAAAGATTTGTTACCACCGTTTTAAAGGATTTATATGAGTTTGACGTTGCAGAGCAGGATTTAACCATTAACAGCACCAAGCCTGAGTTTGAAGGCGATTATACATTGGTGATGTTTTCTTTTATAAAACAATTGAAGAAATCGTCTGAGCAATTGGGTAGTGAAATTGGAGAAGCCTTGTTAAAAGCAAACCCTGAAATTTTCACAGCGCATAATACCATCAAAGGATTTTTAAATCTTACTGTTTCCGATAAATATTGGTTGGATTTTCTGCAAAAAAATTATGCAGCACCTACGTTTGGATCCAGTCCAGCAAATGGTCAAAAAGTAATGGTGGAATATTCTTCTCCCAATACCAACAAACCTATTCACCTTGGCCATTTAAGAAATAATTTTCTGGGATGGAGTGTAGCGCAAATATTAAAAGAAAGCGGCTACGAAACAATCAAAAGTTGTATTGTAAATGACAGAGGTATTCACATTTGTAAAAGCATGATAGCCTGGCAACAGTTTGCCAATGGTGCTACGCCTCAATCAACCGGCATAAAAGGCGACCATTTTGTTGGTTATTATTATGTAAGATTTAATGATGAATATAAAAAGCAAGTAGAAGAACTGATTACTGGAGGAATGGCAAAAGAGCTAGCAGAAAAAGAAGCACCGATAATGAAAGGCACACAGCAAATGCTGTTGGATTGGGAAGCCGGCAAACCTGACGTAATTGAGCTTTGGAAAAAAATGAATGGATGGGTGTATGAAGGATTTGATGTGACGTATAAAAGAATAGGTTCTGACTTCGCTAAAATGTATTACGAAAGCGAAACCTATATCCCCGGAAAGAAATTTGTGGAAGAAGGATTGAAAACCGGAGTTTTTTTTAAGAAAGAGGATGGTAGTGTATGGATAGACTTAACAGCAGATGGTTTGGATGAAAAGTTAGTATTGAGAAAAGATGGCACTTCTGTTTATATAACACAAGACCTGGGATTAGCACAGGAAAAATATGAAGACTTTAAATACGACCAGAGTATTTATGTGATAGCAGACGAACAGAATTATCACATGAAAGTGCTGAAACTAATTTTACAAAAATCAGCTAAGCCGTATGCAGATGGCATTTATCATTTAAGCTATGGCATGGTGGAATTGCCAAGCGGAAGAATGAAAAGCCGGGAAGGAACAGTGGTAGATGCTGATGATATGATTGCCGAAATGGTAAACGTTGCGAAAAACAAAACTGAAGAACTTGGAAAAGTAAAAGACTTTACGGAAGATGAATTAAAAGAATTGTACGATACAATTGCACTTGGTGCTTTAAAGTTTTTCCTGCTAAGGGTTGATCCCAAAAAGAGAATGATATTTAATCCTGAAGAATCAATCGATTTTCATGGATTCACAGGCCCTTTTGTACAATATACTCATGCAAGAATAAAGTCTATACTGCGTAAGGCACAAGATACAAGCGACAAGGCACCAATTGGCGACAGTCTTTTAAAATTGGAAAAGGATGTGATAATTCTACTGGAGCAATACTCAACAATAATTGAACAGGCTGTGATAGAGCATAACCCTTCTGTGATTGCAATCTATGTTTTCAATATTGCTAAAACATTTAATAGTTTCTATACTGAACATTCTGTAATGAAAGCAGAGTCTGCGGAAAAGAAACAATTACGTTTACAAATTGCAGAAATGTCTTCAAATATAATTGCTTCGGGAATGGGGCTGCTGGGGATTAAAGTGCCGGAGAGAATGTAAGCTAAGAGTTTAAAGGAATGAAAAGAGAAAAGGAGACAGATCAATGAATATATGAATTCACTCTTTATCTCCTTTTCTCTATATTTCTCTTTGCTAAATATTTTACATACCTGCCATCATCTTCTTTTGCTTCAGGTTGGCAAGTGAAGGATCTTTTTGTATTGCAATATCACAAAGCTTAACACCTTTTTCCATATT
>JBDSUW010000242.1:0-11026 GCA_039927535.1 Chitinophagaceae bacterium
GGACTTAGAGATTTTGAAAACATGATTGTTGGTAGCAAAGAAGAATATGAATTGCTGCAAACAAGCCGTGAAGCGATGGCGTTTGATGAGGAAGAATAATTTGAATTAGCAAATTATAATAAATATCAGGAGTAAGATTTTCTTACTCCTTTTTTACGCAAGGCCAAAGCTGTTAAGGGTATCATAAAGTAAATTGATTTCTTATATTTGCCCGCCGCATGATGCTTAGTTTTGTAACTAAAGAAACCTGAATGAAAAATGGAATGTTGATATGGAATGTGTTGCTGAGCCTGGTGGCTGGTTATCTTCTTATTGTTAGTTTTGGATCTAAGAACTTTAAATCAACAAAGCAGGGCAATAATAATGCAACAGATTCTTCAGGCAGTAATGAGTTTAGAATTGCATATTTTGAAATGGATTCTGTTGCTGCCAATTTTGAGATGGTAAAGGAAGTAAAATCAGAACTGAGTAAAAAAGAAGATGCTGTTGCAGCAGAGATGGATAGGTTGGGTAAAAATATTCAGCAGAAATATGTGTATTATCAGAATTTAGCTCAGGCAGGAAATTTATCCCAAACTGATTCAGAATCAGCCAGTCAAGAACTCAAAAAATTGGACGATGATATGAAAGCAAGGCAAAAGCAACTTGATCAGGATTACTTCGATTTAAGAACGAGGAGAGAAACAGATATAAAGCTGAAAATTGAAAGTTTCTGTAAAGATTTTAATAAGGATTATGGTTATAACTACATTGTTTCCTATGAGCAAGGGTTATTTTTTTATAAGGATACAGCGTATAACATCACTAAAGAGTTGGTAAAGGGTTTAAACGAAAAGTATAAACCAGCTAAAGCTAAAAAGAACTGATAATCTTAATAATGTATGACGAACGTCCTTTTGAATTCAAAAGGACTTTTTTTTTTCGTCCTGACTTACAGATAATTATTCTTTATTTTGGGGTATGATAGATTTTAAAAAACTATTTGATTCTTTCACTTCGATAAAAGTGGGAGTAATAGGTGATGTGATGCTCGACAAGTATATGTGGGGAAGAGTTGACCGTATTTCGCCAGAAGCACCTGTTCCGGTTGTAACACTTGATCATAAAGAGTACAGGATAGGCGGAGCAGGTAATGTTGCATTGAACTGCCGGTCGCTGGGTGCATCAGTAGCAATCCTTTCAGTATGTGGTAATGATGAGGAAAGTGAACGCTTAGTCAATTTGTTGGAAGATCAGAAAATAGATACTTCCTTTTTACTTAAAAGTGCTGAAAGAATTACAACCAGCAAAACAAGAATCATCAGCCGTAATCAGCAAATGATGCGTTTGGATGCGGAGTTCACAGATGATCTCAACAGTAAAGATGAAAATGCTTTGCTTGAAAAAGTTCAATCCTATATTGAATCTGAAAAGCCAGCTATAATTATCTTCGAAGATTACAATAAGGGTGTACTTACAGAAAAGCTCATTCAGGATGTAATAGCAGTTTGCCAAAAGGAAGGTGTGATTACCGCTGTTGATCCAAAGCGGAAAAATTTCTTCTCCTATAAGAATGCAGATATTTTTAAACCTAATCTGAAGGAGGTAAAGGAAGGCTTAAATTTGTTGTTTGATGATGTGAATGAAGCTTTGCTAAAAAATATTCATAAGGAGTTGGCCGACACTCTAAATCATAAAATATCTTTTATCACATTATCCGAAAATGGAGTTTATTATCAAAAGGAAAATAAGTCTGGTGTTATTTCATCGCATATCCGTAATGTTTCCGATGTGTCTGGTGCAGGCGATACGGTGATTGCAGTAGCTTCGGTAGTTTATGCCGCTACAAAAGATATTCAACTGATGGCCGAAATAGCGAATATTGCTGGTGGACTGGTTTGTGAAGAAGTAGGTACAGTGGCAATTAACAAAGAAAAATTATTGAAAGAGTGTGAACTCTTGTTGAAATAAATAGTTAAAAAAAATTATGTCAACTTATACATTAGTGATTCATGGTGGAGCCGGTACAATTCTAAAAAAAGATTTGACGGATGAGTTGGAAGCCGCTTACCGGAAAGGATTAGCCGAAGCCTTGCATGCCGGTTATTCTTTATTGGAAAAAGGTAAAACGGCTGTTGAAGCAATTCTGGCAGCTACTATTTCTTTAGAAGATAATATTTTGTTTAATGCCGGTAAAGGCTCGGTGTTTGGAAAAGATGGAAGCCAGGAAATGGATGCTTCTATTATGGATGGAAAAAACTTAAGGGCAGGTGCAGTATCCGCAGTCAGGAATGTTCGCAATCCGGTTGAACTGGCGTATGTTATTATGAATAAAAGCCAGCATGTAATGCTTAATGGAAATGGTGCATTAGACTTTGCAAAAGAACAAGGACTGCAAATTGAGGAAGATGAATATTTTTATTCAGCATTTCGGTATGAGCAGTGGAAACAAATGCAAGGGAGTAATGAGTCTGCGTTAGATCACAACATAGTTATTAAGGATAAAAAGTTTGGAACAGTAGGGGCAGCAGCAATGGATATGCATGGAAATATTGCAGCAGCTACCAGTACAGGTGGAATGACAAACAAACAATATGGGAGGGTAGGCGATAGCCCGATTATTGGTGCTGGCACTTATGCCAATAATAAAACCTGCGCCATCAGTTGTACTGGCCATGGCGAACCTTTTATCCGTGCTGTTACAGCTTATGATGTAAGCTGTTTAATGGAATACAAAGCACTTTCATTAGAAGATGCAATGAATGTAGTGGTACATGATAAATTAATGAAGATTGATGGCGAAGGTGGAATGATTGGAGTGGATGCAAAAGGAAATGCTTCAATGGTTTTTAACAGCGAGGGAATGTATCGGGGAGTAAAAGCTAGTACCGGCAAAAATGAAATCTCCATCTACAAATAATAAGATTCTGGTTATTTTAGTTTAAAGGTATCGCCTGCAGTATATAGACTAAACCGCACATCACTCAATTTTATTAAACCGTTTTTTACTTTTAAATTTTTAGGGTCAGAAATAACAATTACTTGACTTTCTCCTGTTACTGTTGCTTTATTACCAGTAATAATAATCGCAGTTGCTTCGTCTATACCAATGCAGATGTACGATGGAAATTTTTCAATAGCCGATAATAAACGGTTATAACGGCTCCTTATAATAAAGTGCTGATCAATCATAACTGATTTAATAAGGCCAAGCCCAGCTTTTAATTCAATATTTTCAGGATGTACTTTTCTGAAAGTGGCACGGGAAACTGTATCAGTTAATTCGCCGCCGGTTATCATATATTCCGGCATCACGGCTGCACCGGCACTTGTTCCGGCAATAGTGGCACCATTCTTATAAGCAAATTGTATGGCATCATAAACAGGTGTATTGTTTACTGCTTCCATAAACCGGGTTTGTTGCCCTCCAGTAATAAAAATCAGCTTCGCTTTTTTCAAAGAATCAATCCAAAATTTGTTATTAATATATTCTTTCGTAAAATTCAGATTGGCAATAGTATTGTTACAAAACTCTTCTAACTGAATTTTAATATAGTGAAAGGAGGTATCTGGCTCCCCACCCGACATTGGCAAAATGGCGATATGGTCTTTGGAATTCAACTGAGCCGTTGCGATCATGGTTTTAATAAGTTCTGGCGACCGGTCGCCACCACCAATGATAAAAAGTTTGCCTTTTTCGCTTTCATGTTTAGGCTGGCAAAAAACCAACAGGCCGGAAAATAAAAAATATCCTGCAAAAAGAATGGGTCTTAATTTCATGTAATAAAAATAATGTACTTAACTGTAAATATATATCAATTCTTTTAGCAGGTAATTATGTTAGTACTGTTGCTTAATTTTACAATTCATGAAAAAATATGCAATCATAGTGGCCGGAGGAAAAGGAATACGAATGGGAAACACAATTCCTAAGCAATTTATATTGCTCAATAATAAACCAGTTCTTTATTATACTGTCAAAGCTTTTCTCGATTCATATACTGATGTACAAGTAATATTAGTGTTGCCGTTTGATTATACTGATATGGGTCAGGAAATCATTGATGCCTATTTTGATAAAAGTCTGATACGTATTGCAGCTGGTGGCGATACCCGTTTTCAATCAGTAAAAAATGGATTGGCATTAGTTAAAGACGAAGCTATTGTTTTTGTGCATGATGGTGTTCGTTGCCTTGTTTCCAAAGAATTGATCCATCGTTGTTATGAACAAGCAGTTGAAACTGGAACTGCAATTCCTGCCATTACATCAAGCGATAGTATCCGCATAATAACAGAAGAAGGGAATGAAGCATTTGACAGAGCGAATGTAAAACTGATTCAAACACCTCAAACATTTCATAGTAAAATTATTTTACCGGCATTCCAGATTGATTATAAAGATAAGTTTACAGATGAGGCATCAGTAGCAGAAGCTTATGGAATTAAAGTGTCGTTGGTAGAAGGCGAGGAAACTAATATTAAAATTACTAGGCCAATTGATTTGCTGATTGCTGAGACAATACTGGAAGAAAGAAGTACAGCCTGAATTATTTTTTCAGCCATTTAAGATAAAAAGGAAGCCGGTTAATTTTTATTGCCGGATATACTTCATTTTCTGCTCCGAAGCTGGAATAGAAAAAGGCTAAAGTGGGAATATCAGACCCTTCAAAATCAAGTATTACACTTTTACCGGCATTGTCTTTAATAAAAGCATCTATTAATGCATGAGAAGCACCCGATGATTTGCCATCTGGATGATTGCCTACCAATATATAAAATGCCCTGTTGTGGGAGAAAAAGAAAACACAAGAGGCTAATAGTTTATTTTCTTTAGAAACTATACCGTAAGTACTTGTCATATTCTGGTTCTGCAAAACGGTAAAGAGAGTTCTAAATCGATCTATATTTTCTTTCGATTCATGACCATTTGTTTTCATTTGCAAAATGGCAAGGTCAATTATTTTCTCAACATCAATATTTTTCTGAACAGTGCAACCTTGTTGGTATGCCTTTTTTATATTTCGTTGAATGTTCTCTCTGTAGTTATCATACAAATATTCATAACTAAAATTCAGGTCAAGTTCATAGTTGTTATAGTACGTTGAAGAAGCTATCGGAATGCCATGAAGATTTTTTTTATTTAAAGCAATATCAATATACCTGAACGAAGAAGGTATAGATGCAATAAAATCGGTAACAAGCTTTTCAGAAATTTGTTTGCCAAATATTCCCAATTGTGCTGTAAGAAAAGGCTGGTATATATAAGCGATACCGTATTTTTTATTCCATGGTAACGGCATTACGGCTTCATAGTCGTTTAAGATTAACGCATCCCAGTTTTTTGACATGGCATCCAGATAAAACGAATACCCATAGATGAGGCCATTGTCTGCTGCTTCAATACAACTATCCCATTTGGTTTTATTGATCTGCCACTGCCTAAGATAAATTATGTTGGAAGAGCTGCTCATCAGAAACTCAGTTGACGGTCAATCTTTCTGAAATTGAAGTTAGAAATATCAATTGAGAAAGAAATCTTTTTCCAGAATCTTTCTTTTTTGAGTGATGTGGACTGTATATAATCTTTATACACTTTGCTATACAGAAGGGGTATATAAATATTAATTGTTTCTTTTAGCAAAGGAATATGTAATCCCATATCATACAAAAACCGATCTGCATCGGAGCCTTGTTTCCAAGCTTCTGCATAAGTGCCAATATCAACAAAGAATTTAAGTGGAATTTTGAAGGGCAACAACTCGAGTGGATTAATGGCTGAAGGAATTGTTGTGCTAAAGTTGGCAGCAATTAACCAATCATCGGTTTTAGCAACTTTGTCGGCCAGTAAATCTGTTCTTACTTTAAATGCACCATCCCGAACCATTATTTGCTGACTGATAAAACCATTAAATTCATTGCGACCTATAAAGTAATCGCTATATGTATAATCTTCATAACCATTTGCTCCGGTCATATTTAAATGATACCTGTCTGTTGCAAACTGTTTGGTAATTGTTTTTGAACTGGTATAAAAAAATTTACCTGCAAAGAACCTCACATCAAGTCCGCCTTTTTTAGCATAATTAAAGAAATATTTTCCTGTAAAACCAGCTCTTACAAAATCTTTTCCCTGTTCAATTTTAAATTCGCCACTGTAAGGATATAGTACTCTATTATTTTCAATCACAAACTTTAATTGGTTGAGTGTTCTGCTATCTGAAACAGTTCTGTTTTTAGAAGAAATAGTTGTATCTAAACCAACAATCATTGTGTCACGGTAAAACTGTAATGCATCTTCTCTAAATAAATAAGATTTAAACTGCACAAATCGATGACGTTCGCTTCTTGGATCTTTTTCTTTTAATGTAAGCCTGATGCCGGGTACAATTTTGGAAAAGCCAAGATTGGTTTTTTTATTATCACTATTTGTAAATTGATCTACCGTAAATGTGGAACCGCTTACACCCACGTCAATTTTTTGTAATATGGAATTCGGATAAAAACTATAATTAATTAAACCCAAACCTGTCAATTTTTTTGCAGCAGTCGAATACATAGGAACAATTAAAAACTGAAAAGCTGAAGGCGGGAGTTTCATATTTGTAACAAATGCGCCAATCATTAATTTGTCGTAGTAATTGGCACCAATTGCGGGTCCAATAAGTATTAATTGCTGAGTTGGATTTTTGGCATATTCATTCAAACTTTTAAAATTAAATATCGAAGTAGTAGTGGTTCCTTTACGTTCTTGATTAGGCAATGTGCCGGTTTTGGTAAGGTAAGAGAATATCGAATCAAGATTTTTGCCAGTGCTTTCTTCTATTGTTTTTTTAAAATCTTCCGGTTGCGGATGTTTGAATTGCCAGCGGTTATAATAATCCTGCATTGCCTTATTAAATGTTGCTGAACCTAATTCAGATTCGAGATATCGCATCCATTCAGCAGCTTTGTAATAGGCGACTAATCCATAATTTGCTTCGCTGAACTTTTCTGAAGATGTTTCTATCGGTTGATCTGTTTTTGTTACAGCTTTTGTTTCAAAAGCAAGCCTTGTTATATCTGCCTGTTTGCCGTATTTAATTTCGTTGTATTTATCACCATAGAAACTATTTATGCCTTCATCCATCCAGGGGTGCTTTCTTTCATTGCTGCCAAGAATACCATAAAACCAGTTATGGCCAATTTCATGAGCAATAATATTGTCCAGCGATTTTTTATTGTCGCTTGGCGAGATAACGGTAATGGTGGGATATTCCATTCCGCCTCCGAAACTTTCAGGTCCTTGCACTACCTGTACAATACCGTAAGGATATTCGCCAATCAAATTCGAATAATGCCTGACTGCATCTTTGGCATATTTAACGCTATTGCTCCAAACTTCTTTGTGTGATGGCGTATAGAAAGTAAATGCTTCAATGATTTTTCCTGAAGCTAATTGGCAGGTGTCATGATTAACAATAAACCTTTTATCGGCAAACCATGCAAAGTCATGAACATTGTTTTGTTTGTATCGAAGCGTTTTGCTTTCCTTCGATGATTCTGGAAAAAGTTGAACCTTCGTTTTTACCTGTCCATATTTTGTTTTCTCTTTTTCTTTTACAGATTCCCAGGAAAAAGAGCTTCTGGTTTTTAACCAATTTTTTTCTTCTACGTTTTGCAATTCACCAGTGGCTGCAACAACATAGTTTTTTGGCAGAGTTATGCTTACATCAAAACTTCCGAATTCGCTATAGAACTCTCCTTGATCTAAATAAGTCATCGGATGCCAGCCGTTTTTATCATACACTGCGGGCTTTGGATACCATTGTGTAGCCTGATAACTTTCACCATCATGCCCGCCTCTGGAAAAATTATATGGAAGCTTTACATGAAAAGCAGTTGTGATGGTTATTTTTTGTCCGGGTGGAAGTGAAGAAGGCAAAATGATTTTTATAATATCAATATGCTCGGGATGATCTTCAACTGTAGCCGTATTGTTATCAACTTTAAAATTGAGCCGGTTTATGTAGCCTCTATCTTCTGTATTGGAAAAATAAAATTTAGTGCTGCCATTTTCCAATGCCTGATCGGTAAAAGCAGTCTTGTCATTTTTATACGCATTGGACCATAGATGAAACCAGATGAACTTCAAAGTGTCGGGTGAGTTATTGATGTATTCTATTTTTTCAAAGCCATCTAATGTATGGTCTTTATCATTTAAAGAAACATCAATGTTGTAATTAACCTGCTGTTGCCAGTATTGAGTGTAAGCAGTGATAAATGAGCTTTGGAACAGCAACAGACAAAATAGGAATTTTCTCAAAAGATTGGAGTTTAATCAAAAATACAATCTTAAATTTAAATATGATTACTTCCCCTTTCCTTTAAAGATAATTCGCAAAGTATGTAGCATGATTTTAAAGTCGAGGGCCAGCGAGATATTTTCAATATATAAGAGATCATATTTACTTCTCTCTACCATTTGTTCCACATTTTCTGCATAACCAAACTGAACCATTCCCCAGCTACTAAGTCCGGGTTTTACTTTGAGAAGGTACTTATAATATGGAGAAATGGCAATTATCTGATCAATATAAAATCTTCTTTCCGGTCTTGGTCCAACCAAACTCATTTCTCCAAGAAGAATATTTAAAAGTTGCGGTAGTTCATCAATTCTCCATTTCCGCATTATCTTCCCCCAGTTAGTAATTCGATCATCATTATCAGAAGAAAGTGCCGGGCCCTCTTTTTCAGCATGATCAAACATTGACCTGAATTTATACATACAAAACGGCTGCCCTTTATAACCAATTCTTTCTTGCGAATAAAATACCGCACCTTTTGAAGAAAACTTTACCCGAAGTGCAGCAAAAATTAATAAAGGTGATAAAATGATCAGGCTGAAGATAGAAACGGTAACATCTATAAGACGTTTGATATTCTGTTGCCACTCGGGCATCAGGCCGGTCTGCATATCTATTAATACAGCACCCATCACATTACTTGTCTTTACCGAACCCGAAAGTATATCTAATGCATTTGGGTGAATTTTTATTTCAACATCAATTTCACTCAGCCGGTTAATAATATCCTCTATTTGCTGATGTTCTGATCTTTCCATTGCTAATACTACGAGTCGGATATTATTTGCTGCTATGATATTTTCTAATTCATTAACAGTTCCCAGTTTTGGAATCAGTTTATGAATATTGTTTTTGCCGTTGCTCTCTGGAGTTAGAAATCCAGCATAGCGATAGCCGCCATCATGTAAATTTTTTTCTGTCTCTTTAAAAATCCGCATAGCTGTTTCCTGGCTTCCAATCATTAGTGTGTTGAAGTATACTTTTCCACTTAACAGTTGGCCTTTTACTTTATTTAAGAATGCTAATCTTCCTAAAAAAGTAAACATAAAATGAACAGTAAATAAACTGAAGAGGGCCAGATAATAATAAGAATAATTTGTTTTTACATCATCAAGAATAAAAAGAAAGAATAATACCGATGTGCCGATAAGGCTACACATAAATGTGATAGTAAATTCAGACAGCCTTGATTTTTTATAAAGCTTTCGATAGGAGCCAACTAAAGTGTACAAAGCAAGCCAACCCAATGGAATAAAAATTATTCCCAGCCAGAATTTGTTATTGACAATGATTTCTCCCTCGTCAGTTATCGTTTCTTTTAAAACCCATTTCCGGATAAAAAAAAAGCAAGCCCATGCCAAAGATGCAGTTATAAAATCAATTACTGCATACCAGGTAACGGATATTTGTTTACCAGTCTTCATGAATGAGTAATCACATTATTTCCGATTTTTTCCAATATCTGATGTGCTACATCCATTGCCATAAGGCCGTCCATTTCTGATACAACAGTTTTTGTATTATTTAAAATGGCATCTCGAAATTCTTCCAATTCCTTTTTAATGGCATTTACTTCCGGTACAATTGGATTTGCCATGGCGATCGTTTTAGTACCGGTAGGTGTTTCAATATCAAAAGCAAATACGTTGGAATCCTTCGCTTCTTTTAATTTAATGATTTCCGTTTTCTTATTTAAAAAATCAATACCAATATAAGAGTCTTTTTGAAATAGTCTGATCTTCCGCATTTTTTTCATAGAGATCCTGCTGCTGGTAAGATTGGCAACGCATCCATTATGAAACTCTATTCTTACATTGGCAATATCAGGTGTGTCAGTCATTACACCAACGCCACTTGCAGAAATTGTTTTCACATCGCTTTTAATAATGCTCAATATGATATCAATATCATGTATCATCAGATCAAGTATCACACTTACTTCTGTGCCCCTTGGGTTAAATTGAGCGAGACGATGTACTTCAATGAACATCGGATTTAGCGGCATATCTTTTATAGCAAGAAAAGCTGGATTGAAACGTTCTACATGCCCCACCTGAAATTTTATATCGGATTCTTTTGTGAGTTTTACCAATTGCCTTGCCTCATCCATGGAGTTTGCCAACGGCTTTTCTACAAAAACATGCTTGCCTTTTTTAATTGCTTTTTCACACCATTCAAAGTGAAAATTGGTAGGGGCTACAATATCAATAGCATCGCAGGCATCCATTAAAGCATCGGCATCTAAAAAACGGGGGAGTTGATATTTCTCAGAAACTTCTTTTGCAGTATCATCGTTTGGGTCGTAAAAGCCAACTAACTCAATATCAGCAATTTCTTTCCAGTTATTAAGATGGAACTTTCCCAGATGGCCCACTCCGAATATACCAATCTTTAGCATAATAAAATATTAGGCGCAAAGATAAAGGTTGACCACCGGAGTGTGTGTCCATTCGAATATTGATTAACTGAGCAGTACGGACTTCTTAATGTAGGAAGGATGATAAATAAAAAGGCAGGTTCCGTATTTTATATTATTAATGATAGTTTTTGCGACTGGAGTAGGTAAAGCCGGACATCCATAACTACGTCCTATCCATCCCTGAGCTTTCGCCATCCCCTGATTTACATAATCAGCCGCATGCACCACGATACCTCTGTCATATGCATTGTCATTTATTCCTCTTTCCATTCCTTGTAGTTTTAGA
>JBDSUW010000243.1:0-2586 GCA_039927535.1 Chitinophagaceae bacterium
GGGAGAGCATTCTTTTGTATTTGAATTTTACGTTGGTTATTTTCTTTGTTTCAAGACAAACAAAGTGACAAACTAAAAACCAATAAACGACCAACAAATATGATAATCTCTGAGATACCTCGAACCTCGGTATGACAAATACAAAATCCTTTACTTCCATTTAGATTGCTTCTGCCGTTCAGCATCCCACTCACATAGTAGCATCACCAACGGCCTCGCAATGACGAATCACAAACGAGGTTCGTCATTGCGAGGCAAGCAACACCCTTCAATTGCAAAAGGTCGCCAATTCGCCGAAGCAATCTCATCAATACAACGGCTTGCAAAATTTATTCTTACATCCATCATTGCCTCAATTGAAATTTAGTAACTTTCTACATTACAATTCGCAGCAATAACTAAATTCAGAAAAGTGTATTCTTGCAGTATAAATAAACTAAAGTGGAAAATTTCAAACTTAGTAAGTTCATTACATTTTCTGTATTAGCTTTCCTTGCTTTGCAATGCAATAATAGTACGGACTCAACCAAAAAAGAATCCCCGCAGGTAATTTATGAACTGGTTAAAGACTGGCCACAGCTTTCACCGGGTTATAGTGTAGGCCAACCTACAGGTATTGGTATTGATTCCAGCGGTCATATTTTTATTTTCCACCGTGCCGGAAGACGATGGACAGAGCCATTCCCCGATTCAACAATCTCGCTGCCAACAATACTTGAACTTGATAACGCATCAGGTAAAATATTAAATAGCTGGGGAGCCAACCTATTCATCATGCCACATGGACTCACGGTGGATAAGAATAATAATGTCTGGCTTACAGATGTAGGGTTGCACCAGGTTTTTAAATTTAGTCATGACGGCAAATTGCTTATGAAATTGGGAGTGCCCAAAGTGCCAGGTAATGATTCGCTACATTTTAATCTTCCCACAGATATTGCTGTTTGCAATGATGGCTCATTCTATGTAAGTGATGGCTATGGTAACAGCCGGGTTGTAAAATTTTCTGCGGTCGGTAAATATTTATTCTCATGGGGGAAATATGGTAATAAGCCCGGTGAATTTAATATCCCTCATGCTATCGCACTTGACGATAAAGACAACGTCTTTGTAGCTGACAGGGAAAATAACCGTATACAGGTTTTTGATGGCGCCGGTACTTTTATAAAAGAATTAAAGAATAATGAGCAGGTTACCCAAATTCCATCATTGACTCTTGACAACAATCAGGATTTATTTGCAGTTGATTATGATTTTAAGGATAAAACTGTAAACGGTTCAACAGTTTTCAGGTATGATTCAACCGGAAAAGTATTTATAAAATTTAGCGGCGAAGGAACAAACAAAAGAGCAGTTGCCTGGTTTCATGATGTATCAGTAGATAAAGATGGCAATGTTTATGTTGGAGATATACTTAACATGCGGCTTCTGAAATTTAAAGTGAGATAGCATACAAGGGTATTTCTTTCATAGGTCTTCCGACTTCGTCGGTCACTGTGCGTTGCCCAAATTGGAATGTAGTAACTTTCTACACAAATAGCTGAATAATAAATCGGATCATTTCCATTTTTATACTTCTCAATACAACATGTATGAAAAAAAGTACATTGACTTTTCTATTATTCTTCCCAATTTTGCTTATGGCACAATCAGATAAAAAAGTTACAGCAGATTTTCTACAATCTTTTGCTGATGCATTTAATGCACATGATGTTAAGGCTATCATGTCTCATATGACGGATGAGTGTGTGTTTGAAGCATCGGCCGGACCAGATATTGACGGTGAAAAATTTACCGGACAAGAACAGGTTAAAAAAGCATTTGCATACATATTTGCAATATTCCCCGATGCTCATTGGGGTAATGCGCAGCATTTCATTTCGGACAATAGAGGTTTATCCGAGTGGATTTTTACAGGCACTAAATCAGATGGGACCAAGGTTGAAGTTACAGGCTGCGATGTATTTACATTTAAGGATGGTAAAATTGCCATTAAGAATTCTTATCGAAAGAATAGGATGACAACAAAATAAAAATAAAAGCCAGCTAAGATTCTTGCGGTGGAAAATGTTCCTATAAAACAATACGCCGTGTCGATGTATTTCATCTACCACATGAATTAAAAGCATCGTTCTTCCGTCCTGGCAGGTGTTCCAATAAAACAACATGCCGTGTTGGAGTTTTCTTTCATCAACTACTCGAATAGAATGACTTGCTCATAAAAATTATTTCCGCATCATTCATCGGCTCAATTGGAATTCAGTATCTTTCAATACAAAAAAACTCCACAAGAAAGCAAGCTAACCTTCATTTAAAGTAACAGCAATTATGAAAGAAAAATGGGACGAAAGATATAGTGCAAAAGAATTTGCTTATGGTGAACAACCAAACAATTATCTCAAAGAGCAACTACTGAAAATACCAGCTGGAACAATACTTTTTTCGGCCGAAGGAGAAGGACGTAACGCCGTTTATGCTGCAACAATTGGTTGGACAGTTTTTGCATTTGATATAAGTGCGGAGGGCAGAAAGAAAGCAATTCAATTGGCAGACAAGCACCATGTTAAAATTAATTATGAGGTTAAT
>JBDSUW010000244.1:0-9400 GCA_039927535.1 Chitinophagaceae bacterium
CGAACTATAAACCACTTCAAATTTTAATTGGCCTTGCTGTATTTATAAGTTTCAGCGGACTGTTTATTCCATTAATGGATCCAGATGCAGGTATATATGCATCCATCAGCAGAACAATGGCTGAAAAGAACGACTACGTTAATCTCTATTTTCATGATATGGACTGGCTGGACAAACCACATTTTCCTTTTTGGGTTACTGCTTTGTTCTTTGAAATTTTTGGTTTTCACACATGGGTTTACAAATTACCCGGCATTCTGTTTACAATGCTTGGTGCAGGGTACACTTATCTTTTTGCAAAAAAATATTATAATAAAACCATTGCATTATGGGCGGCATTTATTTTACTTACTTCCATACACATTATCGTTTCTAATAACGATGTGAGGGCTGAACCTTTTCTAACCGGGCTGATTATTGCATCTATCTATCATTTTTCTAATTCAATTTCAAGAAAGCTAAATATTCAGTTGGTAATTGCCTGTTTATTTGCCGCCTGTGCAGTAATGACTAAAGGCATTTTTACCCTGATACCAATTGGTGGTGCCGTAGCAGGCGAACTTTTAATCAAAAAAAACTGGAAAGAACTTTTTCACTGGCGGTGGATTGTAGCCGCAATATTCATTACACTTTTCATTTCACCTGAATTATATTGTCTATGGATACAGTTTGATCAGCATCCCGAAAAAGTTGTATTTGGTAGCACCGGAGTTTCTGGAGTACAATTTTTTTTATGGGATAGTCAGTTTGGCCGCTTCTTCAATACCGGTCCTATTAAAGGAAAAGGTGATTACTTATTTTACCTGCATACACTTTTGTGGGCTATACTGCCTTGGTCGCTTATTATGTATGCCGCCTTATTTACAAAACTGAAAAAGGGGTTGCAAAAAGTAAAAACTGAGCAACCCGAATGGTTTACAATTTCAGGTAGTTTGCTCACTTTACTTGTTTTTTCTCTTTCTGCGTTTCAATTGCCACATTATTCCAATATTGTATTTCCATTGCTTGCAATAATCTGTGCTCATTTTATATGGCAAATAACACAAACAGACAGAAAAGTATTTGGCACTATACAGTATATTCTCTGTGTACTATTACTTGTATTGGCAGTAGGATTGGCAATACTTTATAGACCGCCCATTAGTTTATTGTTTGTAATACTGCTAATGGTAATGTTAGGTTTAGCGTTGTTGCTAAAACTTCACAAAAAAGAAAGTCCATATACTCCGTATCTCAGGTCAGGATTTGTAATATTAGTTGTTGCTCTATTTCTCAATATTTCTTTTTATCCTGCTTTAATGAAATACCAATCAGGCAATATTGCTGCAGCCTATATCAATAAAAATTATCCCGAAGAAGCGATTGCAAGAATTGGAGCCTATATACCTTCCGGTGAGTTTTACCTGAAAGAGCATACGTACGGAGCTACGTTAGAAGAAGTAGTGAACGGTTCATTTAAAAACATCAACCTTTTTTATTTAACGGAACAGGATTTAAATGATCTGAAAACAAGAAATATTCAATTCAATATTCTGCAAACATTTGATGAATTTCATGTAACGCAGCTTAGTTTAAAATTTCTAAATCCCAAAACAAGAGAGAAGGAATTAAAAAAGACTTATTTGATTAGGATAAATTGATTATATCGTTTGAATTTAATTTAAAAAATTGATGCCATAAAAACCGAACGATGAAAAGAGCGATGCAAGAACCGAAAAGTTCGGTCTATTTTTGATTAATGCAGCTAAATTCAAAAGTAAATCTTATTAAGATTGTCATCATCGGACCTGAAAGTACTGGCAAAAGTACATTGTGTACACAACTGGCCGAACACTATAATAGTATTTGGTGCCCTGAATATGCAAGAGAGTATTTATTGCAGCATGGTACTGATTATACTTTTGATGATTTACTTACTATTGCTAAAGGGCAAGTTGCGCTGGAAGTTGAATATAGTTCGAAGATGGAAAGTCTTTGTCCACCTCTTTTTATAGACACCGATATGTACGTAATGAAAGTTTGGTGCGAATTTGTGTTTGGTAAATGCCATCGCTTTATTCTTGATCAGATTATTGAAAGAAAATACGACCTGTATTTGTTATGCAACCCTGATCTTCCTTGGGTGAAAGACGAGCTGCGGGAATATCCTGATCTTGAAAGCAGGCAGCAGTTGTATAAGATTTATCAGGATATAATGATTAATCAGCAAACTCCGTGGATTGATATAAAAGGTGATTATGAAGAAAGGCTGACGATAGCAATAAAAGCCGTGGACGATTTACTGTAATGGTTTTTTAAAGAATTGCTACTAAGGGGATATTCCTATCAATTTTTGTATATCCGGATCCAGCTGAAGATTATTCATTTGCTGCATAATTTTTCTTGACCGGCCTGTAACAAATGCCGAAGCAGGTTTTACTTTATATCTTTTAGGGCTCGGTAAGCAAGCTGCTATTAATGCCGCTTCTTGTCTGGTTAAGTTTTTTGCAGGTTTATTAAAGTATTTATTAGCCGCCATTTCAATTCCAAAAATGCCTTCCCCCATTTCAATTACATTAAGATACACATCAAGAATTCTTTTCTTACCCCAAACCAATTCAATCATAAATGTAAAATAGGATTCAAGTCCTTTTCTAATCCAACTTCTTCCTTGCCATAAAAAGACATTCTTCGCCACTTGTTGGCTGATGGTGCTGCCGCCTCTTATCCGTCCTGGCTTTTTTTCATTGTACTTCATTGCTTTTTTTATACTCTTCCAGTCAAAGCCACTATGATCTGGATAAAGTTGATCTTCTGAAGCAATTACTGCCAGCTTTGCATTGGGTGAAATGGAATGGCGCCCCACATAATCTCTTTTTAAACCATGTCCACTAATCCAACTGACCAATTGCGTAATGGTGATTGGAGGGTTTACCCATTTTAATAATATAATATAGAAAAACTGGAAGATGAAGATCCAAAGGAAGATGCGTTTGGTCCATCTCCAAAGTTTACGGGGAAATGTATCCTTTTTAATGTTATTTCTTTTAGATTCGTTTACCATAAACCATCAGTCCCCAAATTAATGCAATACCAAATACAATCAGTATTACACCATTAATACGATTAAGAATATGAATGTTGTGCGGTGTAAGTCTGTTCCTTATTTTTCCTGCCAGCAATACTTTTAATGTATCAGTACTCACCATAAATAATAAACAGGTGGCAAAGATGATAATTCGTTCGTTAACAGTATGCGTAATTACTGCGGTAGAAGTGGTGATCCAGAAAATAAATACACCTGGGTTTAAACTATTCATAAAAAAGCCGGAAACAAATATTCTTGCAAAATCCCTTTTCCTGAATCTAAGTACCTGTTTGCCTTCCTTGTTCACTTTTACTTTCTTAAAAAAGAGAAAATAAATTCCCATTGTAATTAATAAAGTAGACCCCGCAATTCCGACTTCGGTTTTATAAGTTTGAATACTATCAAAAAATTGTGTAAAAACATTGCTGATAAGCACCAACGTAATGTCGCTGAAGAAAACACCAAATACAAAAGCGAAACCACCTCTGTAGCCGTTATTCAAACTTTGTTTAATAATGGAAAACAAAACAGGTCCAACTGCAATGCTGAGCAGCAACCCAAATCCGAGGCCTTTTAATACGGCTTCCATCATAACTACAAAGTACAAAACAATTTTGTACTGCCCGTTTTATAAACGGGGCGTTTAAAATTGTTGCAATTTCAAACACTTAAATTTTTCAGGAACAAAATGGATAGTTGAAAACAATAACTTTATCACCCTTCGGGTTGGGGCCAAAAGCCACAATAATAAATGCGCTCTTACAAACAACCTTCTTTCAGATACTTTTCCCACTCTTCCAGCATTTTTCCTTTCATTACTCTTGGAAATTTATGCTGGCTTCCTATTTTTCCCTTCAGTTTCATAAACTTCATAAATTGATCTTCTGATAACACTTCAACAAACACTTCTTTTAATGCACTGTCCCTTTCGGTGGCATAGTCATCATTCAGCTTCCGGAGATTCTCATCTATTCTTTTTCTGATTTTTTCTTTATCTACTTTATCATTGGTAGCAATATACCAGCGATGTGCAAAAAAGGAACCATGCGGAATGCCAGCAACTGTATATTCTGGAATACTTACATTGAATTCATCACTCACCAGCCCAATAGCTTTATTCATATTTTCGACACTCAGGTGTTCTCCAGTTAGACTTAAGAAATGTTTGGTACGTCCAGTAATTACCAGTTCGTTTTTTGCCAGATCAACAAATTTTATGGTGTCGCCCAAAATATACCTCCAGGCACCTGCATTGGTACTCATCAGCAAGGCATATTCTTTTCCCTCTTCCACTTCATGAATCATTTTTGCATCGGGACTTTCAACTATTTTTCCATCACTATCAAAATTATTGTTATCAAATGGTACAAATTCAAAAAAGATATTGTTGTTCAGGATAAGTTGCATACCCTTTGCATGCTCTCTTGTTTTATACCCAATAAATCCTTCGCTGGATAAATAATTTTCGATGTACACAATTGGTTTACCTAATAGTTTTTCAAAGCTTTTTTTATATGGCTCAAAAGACACACCGCCATGAACGAAGAAGCTAAAGTTGGGCCATATTTCATGAATGTTTTTAACCTTGTAATGTTCAATTACCATTTCCATACACATTTGGCACCAGGCTGGCACCCCAACAATATGACCAATGTCCCAGTCCTTTGCATGTTCTACTATTTCATTTAATTTTTGATTCCAGTCGGACATGGCCGCTATGCGACCTCCTGGTTTATAAAAAGTCTGAAACCAAAAAGGTCTTTTCTTCGCCAGTATGCCGCTAAGGTCGCCGGCATACCACCCTGCTTTTCCTTTCTTTAAATCAGTGGCTCCGCCCAGAAATAAAAAGCCTTTCGTCATTGCTTTTTTATTAGCCTCATCATATCTTATCAGGCTCAATATCTGTCGTAAATAGTTTATGGTATTACTTCGTAGCAATTCTTTGGTAACAGGAATATATTTGCTTGCTGCATCTGAAGTGCCGGAGCTGAGTGCATAATATTTTATTTTACCTGGCCAGGCAACATCAGCCACACCATCCAGTGTTTTCTTCCACCATTCTTCATAAATTTTATTATAATCATGCACCGGCACCAGTTCCTGGAATTTTTTTCCAGGATGCTTGCTCAACAATACATCATCAAAACGATACTTTTGGCCAAACTCTGTAAATCTCGCTTTCTTTAATAATTTTTTTAATACATTGATTTGCTGGCGACGTGGATCATTCGGTGGTATTCGTAATGCAGCGGCTATTGCTCTAGGTAATTTTATGTCAATAATATTCGCCATGTAAAGCTTAAAGGTTGGGTTTAAAGTTACGCAATGTATTTTTTGAAACCATTGCGAAAATAGCTTTGTATTGAATTCACCCGCCTAAACTACGGTACATTTTCTTAATCAACTTTAAATCATTCATAGGCTCATAATCTCTGGCATACCAGTAATCCATCATTTGTAAACTTTCCTTTGGCAATTGCTGTTTATTATTTGCCGGTATTCCATTACAGCTAATAATCGCATCGTATAATACGGGAAGATTTTTTTCAGGAATAGCATAGCCTATCCATGTTTTCCTGGCAAAAAGCACCAAAAGGCAATTACTAAAAAAAGAGAATGGGTTTTTTACAAAAAAGAAATGAACAGGAAATGTAATAACAGAAAAAATAGAGACGCTTACATCAAGTAATCTTTTTATCCGCCGTGTATAGGGGTCTGAAAGTTTAAAGCCGTTTTCTTTTGAAACAACTTCGCCTGAACTATCTTTTGAATTGCTGCCAACAATACTTGTTGTGCCATGTGCATGAATCTTTGTAGTAACCGATGAGGGAAGCTGTTGTATGGCTTCAATGATTTCTGCATAGGATAAAGTTCCCTGGCAAAAAATTATTTCCCTGAATGGTATAACAGATGTCAATCCTTGAATTTTCTTAACGCTACCTATACCTTTATCGTCATCCGCACTTATTGCTACCCGCCCAAGTACTCTTTGTTGCAGACCTGCATCTTTCAAAAGTTGTTTAGTTGCTTCAAATTCAGTTACTGATCCTGCAATAACTGTTTGTGCATGTTCATCTCTGTCCTTATTACTATTTAAAACATTTAGTCGTACGAGAATCCAACGCAACAAACTTATTAAGGCAAATGCCAGCATTGCTCCAAATAAAATAATGGCTCTTGAAAAACGATAGTGTTCCGGCAACATTGCGTAAGCCGCTAACAAAATAATGGTTGCCACTACTGATGAACGAAAAAGTTCACTCCATTTGTACCAGCGGTCATAAAGTCCGGCATAGTATGCAGCAATCAGATAAAAAACGGTGTATGCCGGAAATGCAATCCACAAGAGTTTATTTTCATAATGAATGTCGGTACGTACATATTCGTTCCAGATATTCTTCATCAGCCAGAACGAAAGAAGAATTAGCCCTGCATCAATGATGGGTAAACCATTTTTGCGGATAAAACTTCCTATTGCGGTAAGTCCGGCTCTAAACCAAATGGCAATATGAATTAAGAAACTAAAAAGTCCGGCTTTGCTGCCTCCATAATGTTTGCGAACAAAAATGCTCATAGCATTATAAAACATCCGCACATAATTCATACTGCCTTTTCTTGTGCTTTCTCCTTTAAAATGTATAATACTGCTGTCTGCAAAGTAATAATTCTTATAACCAGCTTTTTGAATGCGGTAACTCAGATCAACATCTTCGCCATACATAAAAAATGTTTCGTCAAACCCGCCTGTTTTATCAAGCACTTCTTTTTTTATCATCATAAAAGCTCCGGCCAAAACATCTACTTCATTATTTTCATTTTCATTAAGGTGACCAAGATGATACCTGGAAAAAACTTTTGAATGAGGAAACATTTTTGCCAACCCAAACAACTTGTATAATGATGTTGATGGTGAGGGAAATGATCGTTTTGATTCTTTTAAAAAAATTCCGCTACCATCCAACATTCTAATACCTATTGCGCCAACATCTTTATTTGTTTCAAAAAAGGAGATGCACTTTGTAAAACAATCTTCGGGAACAATGGTGTCAGGATTTAGGAATAGAATATAGTTTCCTTTCGATTGTAGAAGTCCCTGGTTACAGGCTTTGGCAAAGCCTGTATTCTCTTTATTGGCAATAAAGTTTACCGCTGGAAATTTTGGAGTAAGGTAGTCGATACTGTTGTCTGAAGAGTTATTGTCAATTACAATGATCTCTGCATCCATTCCAAGTATAGCTTTTTGCACGGAGCAAAGACATTGCTCCAGAAAAAGCTTAACGTTGTAATTGACTATGATAACTGAAAGTTTCAAGTTTAATACGAAGTAAGAAGATTTCGGCTGTTATTCAAAATGTCAGTTTCATTTCTCCCCTTTCGGTGATGGGGGTATCTTTGCACATGCTTAAATCTACCTTAATAGAGGCTGCAAACGCTGGTGCAGCCGAAAACCTTCGTTTTTTCAATAAAGATTTTAAAATAAGCAACAAAGAGGGTGTAAATAACCTGGTTACAGAAGCCGATCATGCAGCTGAAAAAGCAATACTTGGTGTTATTAAAAATTCTTTTCCCGATCATCAGATACTGGCAGAAGAAAGTGGTGCATTAATTCAGGACTCAACTTATAAATGGATAATAGATCCAATTGACGGTACGGTTAATTTTGCACATGGCATTCCATTGAATTGTGTTTCTATTGGCATTGAGCATGAAGGAGAAATTGTGATGGCGGCAGTTTATAATCCGCATATGAACGAATTTTACTTTGCTGAAAAGGGGCAGGGAGCAACATTGAATGATAAACCAATTAGTGTGAGTAATGAGACACATGCAATAAAAGCATGCCTGGTTACAGGGTTTCCATATACTTATATTAATGAACCAAACGGGCCATTGGAGATGTTTGAAAGGTTTGTACGAAAAGGTGTGCCAGTACGCAGACTTGGCTCTGCCGCCATTGATCTTTGCTGGGTGGCAGCCGGAAGGTTTGACGGTTTTTTTGAGCATAAGCTGGAAGCATGGGACAGTGCCGCCGGCTATTTAATTGTAGAAGAAGCCGGAGGAAAAGTTACCGACCTTCAGGGTAATAAATTTTCTGTTTATCAGCATAAAGTGCTGGCAACAAACGGAAAAATTCATGATGAAATGATTGCGGTAATTAATAATAAAAAAGAATTATGAGTACTGAAAGAACAGAGATCAGTGACCTTGGTGAATTTGGCCTGATAGAACATTTGACAAAGAATATTGAAATACAAAATGTATCAACCATATTGGGGGTTGGTGATGATGCAGCAGTAATCGATCATTATGGCAAGCAAACAATTGTAACCACAGACTTACTGATAGAAGGTGTACACTTTGACTTGGCTTATACACCACTGAAACATCTTGGCTACAAAAGTGTAGTTGTAAATCTTAGTGATGTATATGCCATGAATGCCACGCCTACTCAAATTACCATCAGTCTTGGCATCAGCAACCGGTTCAGCCTGGAAGCTATTGATGAATTTTATGAAGGTGTGTATGCCGCCTGTAATAAATATGGTGTGGATCTTGTTGGTGGCGATACAGCTTCTTCACAAAAAGGATTTATTATTTCTGTTACAGCCATTGGTGAAGTAACTCCCGATATGTTTGTAAAAAGAAGTACTGCTAAAAATGGTGACCTGCTATGTGTAAGTGGAAGTCTTGGTGCAGCATACGTTGGTTTACTGTTCCTGGAAAGAGAGAAAAAAATATTTATAGAAAGCCCCGGTGTGCAGCCCGACCTGGAAGGAGAATCTTTTGTTATTGGAAAACTGTTGAAACCGGAAGCAAGAAAAGATATTGTTCAGTTTTTTGAAGAACAGGAAATTGCCCCAACAGCTATGGTGGATGTAAGTGATGGACTTAGCTCTGAAATATTGCACTTGTGTAAAGACAGCAGTCTTGGCTGTGTGTTGTACGAAGAGAAAATACCTATAGCAGAAGAAATGAAAAAAGCCGCTTACAAATTTGAAATAGATCCTACTGCTTGTGCGTTAAGTGGTGGCGAAGATTATGAATTACTTTTTACCATTGCACAAGCTGATCATGATAAATTGATTTTAAACGAACAAATAAGTGTGATAGGTTATATGACAGATGCGGATCAGGGTGCACATATTCTTACAAAAGGTGGTGGCAAGCATAAAATAACTGCCCAGGGTTGGAATCATTTGAAACAATAGGCAATGAGCAACTGGCAACAAGCAACAAGCAATATACAATCAACAACAGGTAAAGGGTTTCTAAAATATAAACTACTATTTGCATATTGCACATTGCATATTGCCCTTCTTTTTACCTCATGTG
>JBDSUW010000245.1:0-10489 GCA_039927535.1 Chitinophagaceae bacterium
CTTTATACAGCTAATACAAATTGGCAGGATGTTATTTTTAGGGATGCGGTTATAAATAATAACACACTTAGTATCTCTAATACAAATGATAAAACGACCACTTTATTAAGCTTGGGTTACAATAATCAAGAGGGAGTTTTAAGAAATGATAAATATCAGAAGTACATTGTTCGTCTTAATCAGGAATTAAGAATAAATAATCATTTCCGTGTTGGTGGAGAAGTTACTGGATTCCATTTTATACAGAATGATCCGGGGGCGGATTTAAATAATGCTCTATGGGCTGCACCAATTATACCTATCAAAGCAGGCGAAGGGTTATATTACAGCACTCCATCATTTCAAAGGGCGCAAGTAAGTAACCCACAGTCAAGGCTTGATTTGGCTGATGGAAACTCGGTTAACAAAGGCTTTCGGGTAGTAGGAAGTGTTTTTGGTGAGGTGAAATTTGCACAATATTTTGCCTTTAAATCTTCTTTTTATACTGATCTTGGTTTTAATAACAGTCGCAGTTATTCGCCGCTGCCTTTCCGTTTTATTAACTTAGGTAACAGCATTATTGCAACGGACACTACCTTTAATAATACCACTAAAACAAGTGTAACTCAATCGCAATCCGAATCAAGAAAATTTCAGCAGGATCATATTTTAAGCTATACCAGGAATTTTAAAAGGGTACACCAGCTCACAGCTTTAGCAGGGTTTACAACTTTATTTCAGGGTTCTTCAAATATTACGGGAAATCGTAGAGATACTTCACTCAATATTCCTGATGACCCTGCTTTCTGGTACCTGAATGTGGCCAATGCGAATAACCCCACAACAAATGGGGGCGGTGGTGGAGAGGAATCCTATATGTCATTATTGGCAAGAGCGAATTATTCATATGATAATAAGTATTTGATCAATGCATCTTTCAGAAGAGATGGCAGTTCAAAATTTGCTAAACAAAACAGATGGGGCACTTTTGGAAGTATTGGTCTGGGTTGGGTTATCAGCAGCGAAAATTTCTTTAATAATGTAACAGCCCTCAACTTTTTAAAACTTCGTGGTGCATGGGGAACAGTAGGTAGTGCATTAGGACTTGGTTCAAATCTTTATTTATCTGGACTTAATACAGCAGGTACAGCAATATTCGGAGATAATATATTTGGCTCCGTTACGCCTGATTATGTACCTGATCCTAACCTGCATTGGGAAGTGGTAAGAGGACTTGATATTGGTATAGATGCAAGGGCATTAAAAAACAGGCTGAATGCCGAGGTTACCTTTTATGACAGAACAACAAAAGACATCCTTACCCGACTTACTTTATTGGGAACTGCAGGAAATTATACATACCTGACTAATTTGGGAACTATTTCAAATAAAGGCATTGAGGTTAGTCTTGGATGGAATGATAAAGTAGGGAAAGATTTTACTTATGGAATTACTACCAATTTTAGTTACAATAAAAACAAAGTGGTGTCAATTGGTGATAATTTTAATTTTGAAATACTCGGTAATGCCGGTGTCAACAAAACAACTACCAATGAATCCATCGGCTATTTTTTTGGATACAGGCAGATAGGTGTTTACCAAACTGTTGCTGATCTGACCAAAATGCCTGGCTTTTCTAATTCATTACCTGGTGATGTGGCTTATGCAGATATTAATGGTGATGGAATTATAGACTCGAAAGATAGAACTTATCTTGGCACACCATTTCCAATTTATAATTTTGGCGTTAATCTTTCTCTTGGCTACAAAGGATTTGATTTCATCTTAGAAGGGCAGGGGGTTGCTGGTAATAAGATTTTTACACAAAGACGTACCGGCACATTTGCTCCATTAAATTATGAGACTAACCGTCTCAACGCATGGACGGGAGCCGGCACAACTAATATCGAACCAATTCTGGACAATACAAGAGGGAATAATTTTTTATTCAGTAGCTATTATCTTGAACCAGGGGATTATTTCAGACTTCGGACTGTACAACTCGGGTACAATTTTTTACCACGGTTGTTGGGTAAAACAGGTATTAAGCAACTCAGGCTTTATATAAGTGGACAGAATATTGCAACATTTACTAAAGCAACTGGCTATACACCTGAAGCTTCTATTGGTAATCCTATTGCAAGCGGTGCAGATAACGGAACTTACCCCGTACCCGCTATTTATTCTTTTGGGGTTAACCTGTCATTTTGATTTGAAAAAAATAAACTCATTAGCGATGAAAAAAAATAAAATAAATAGTAACAACAGCAGGCTGATTTTAATATTAGCCGTTGTGCTGTCCATAGTAGCAGGATGTAAGAATAATTTTTTAGACAGAGACCCTCAGGGTTTCTATACAGAGGATACTTATCCTTATCCGGGCGGTTCAGGCCCTTATGATACATATCTTTTTGCGGCATACTCGGAGCTTAGAACCTTTAATGTGCATAGCCAGTTTTTTATTTTTGCAACGAGTGTTCGAAGTGATGATGCAGATAGAGGAAGCTCAGCTACAGATGGTGTTCCTAATTCCAGTGATTTTGATGATTTTCCCGTTAATGCAAGCAGCACCTGGAATAATGGTTTATGGTTAGGTTATTATAGCATGGTGAACAAATGTAATATTGCATTGGATCAGATAAAGAAAAACACTGCAATTATTGCCACTCCACAAGCTAAAATACAATCCGAAGGAGAAGCTAAGCTTTTAAGAGGGTATGCATACTTTATGCTGGTTCGCCTTTTTGGAAGGGTTCCATTAATTGATAGCATTCCACCAAATGGAGTTTCACAAAGCAATGTTCCCCAAAGCCAGCCTGCTGCTATTTATGCCCTCATAGAATCTGATCTGCAATTTGCTGCTGCCAATCTTCCTGCTACTTGGGATTCCCGATTTATTGGCCGTGGAACAAGTGGCGCAGCCAATGGTTTATTAGCAAAAGTTTATTTAACTCAAAATAAATGGGCTTTAGCAATGGGTGTTGCACAAATGGTTATAAATTCAAATGTATATGGTTTTGCAGTACCAACTGGAGGTCTCACAAGTTTTGATTTTGAATTCAGGGAACAAGGGGAAAACAGCAAAGAATCAATCTTTGAAGTACAGGCCACTGCTTCTGCTACTGTACCTACAGCAAATGGTGTACAATATGCACAAATTCAAGGTGTCCGGGGTGCTGGTATCTGGAATCTTGGAATTGGATGGAATGTACCCAGTACTTATCTGGAAGCAGCATTTGAAGCCAACGATCCACGTAAAAAAAGGACAATACTCTATATGAGTACTTCAATTCCGCCTGTAACTAATCAAACAATTTATGGAGAAAATACTCCTGTATGGAATGCATCTAGTTCTACTCCGAATCCACGTTATAATGGAAAAACTTATACAAATCCGGCATTACGGTCTTCTTATAATAGTATGTCTGGGTGGTGGTTTAATGTTCGCCTTCTTCGCTATGCTGATGTTGTTTTAATGTTTGCAGAAGCTGCAAATGAAGTAGGCGGTGGGGCCAATACAACTGCTGCTTTGGCTGCGTTAAACTCAGTGAGAGCAAGAGCAAGAGCTGGTGCTCCTGCTGGAACATTGCCTGATGTAACTACAACAGACCAAGCTATGTTACGGGATGCAATCCGACAAGAAAGAAGAGTAGAACTTGCAATGGAACATGATCGTTTCTTTGATTTGGTACGCTGGGGCATAGCACAAACTGTACTCAATGCATCCGGCAAACCAAATTTTAGCAATGGAAGGGATGTATTATTACCTATTCCGCAACAACAAATTGACCTGAGCCAGGGAGTACTTACAAAAAATCCAGGATATTAATTCTTTTATAGTTAAAACAACAACGTATGAAACTTTCAAAATATAATATAAAAAATTGCATCGTTCTTTTTGGGCTTATTGCATTTATAAATATTTCCTGTAAAAAGGATGGTAACCCAAACAACTTACCAAGTGTTAATCCTAGTGATTATGATGGAAAGATTGATGGTTTTGTGAGCTCAGATGAAATTTATCCAACCAACCTGGTTGCATACTGGTCATTTGACGATACAAAAAGCGAATTGAAAAGTGCGAAAGCCCCAACTTTAACGGCTAATGATGCTTTTGTTAGTGGTGGTGTTAGAGGGAAAGCCATAAAACTGACTGCAGGGTATTTACAATATGCCAGCCAGTTCGATGCTTTTAAAACGGCTGCATTGAAAAGCTTTTCTATAAGCATGTGGGTGCAGATATTGAACAATGGTTCTAAAAAGACGCAGATTTTTCAAATAGCAAGACCTGGTATGTTGAACGGGAACATTGATTTTATTTTGGAAACCAATGCAAATCCAGCTTCAAACACTAGTTACATTCAGATTCACCCTTATTTTACCACTGTTGGTGGAGGACGACAAGACAACATAAATAATTATGGTGCTCAAAATCTTTCTCCACAATTTGGAGCTGCTAAATGGACTCATTTATTAATTACTTATAATGGGTCATCAGGTGTTTTCAATCTGTGGGGTGATGGTGTTAAAATAGGTAATTATCCAAACAGAGGAACAGGTAATAGTCTTTTCAAATCCTGGGAACCAAATGAAGTTATTATTGGTGGTAATTATAATACCATTCCCGGGCAATCTGTAAGCGGTGATGTAAGTTTTGCAGCAATGACGGGCTCTATAGATGAAATCAGAGTGTACGATACTGCTTTACCAGATGCATTTATACAAGCCTTATATAAATTAGGAGTAGCAGGAAAATAATAGTTGTTGATAAATAAGCACACAGACACTACTGATGAATGTGTTTGTGTGTTTTTTTATTTTCAGTCATAATTTTTTTTTGGAGTATTAATAAAGCCGGTTAAAAAATACAAAAAGATCTGACATATGAGCAATAAAAATATTGGCATAAAACCGTTTTTTTCATGGGCAACTATAATTGTATTCGCATGTTTAATTAGTATTTCTTCGTGCAAAAAAGAGAATAATACATCTGCCCCTGTTGATACTTCTCTTTCTTTTAAAGTTAATGGCACCTATAATGGCACATTAATCTACACAGGGTTAAATGAAAAACCAGTTATTGAATTTCTTTTTACAGACGCTCTTGATTTTTCGACAGTAAATGATAATATTAAAATAACGGGACCTTCATCTATTATAGTTCCGGTGACTGTTACTTCAAGTAATGGCAATAAACAAATCAACATAACTCCGCAAACGAATTTAAATGCCTTTTCTACTTATACTTTATCCGTAAGCAACGGATTAAAATCATCCACTGGCGGAAGATTAATTAATCCGGTAAATATTTCATTAACAGTTGGGATTACTTATACCGATAAATTTCCAAGAATTACAGATGATGCTCTACTGACTAAAGTGCAACAGGAAACATTTAAATATTTCTGGGATTTTGGCCATCCGGTTAGCGGATTAGCAAGGGAGAGAAATACGTCAGGCGAAACGGTTACCTCAGGTGGTTCTGGTTTTGGTATCATGGCAATACCTGTTGCTATTTCCAGAAATTTTATTACGAGGGCCGAAGGATTAGCGAGACTGCAAAAAATTGTTGGGTTCTTAAAAAACACTGCCGTAAAAGTAAAAGGTGCTTTTCCGCATTGGTTAAACGGTACAACAGGCGCAATCATTCCGTTTAGCGCAAATGATAATGGAGCAGACTTAGTTGAAACGTCTTACCTCATGATGGGATTGCTTACTGCAAGACAATATTTTAATGGAACCGATCCTGTTGAAGGCACATTGCGAAGTGATATAAATATTTTGTATAATAATGTAGAATGGGATTGGTTTCGCCAGGGAGGACAAAATGTTTTGTATTGGCATTGGAGTCCAGACAAGGGTTGGGCAATTAATTTGCCAATCAAAGGTTGGAATGAGTCGCTGATTACTTATGTAATGGCAGCATCATCAACAACACATGGTATTCCTGCTTCGGTATATACGAATGGATGGAAGACAGGAACTAATTTTTTAAATGGTAATTCTTATTATGGTATTCAGCTTCCGTTAGGCCCGGCGTTGGGTGGTCCGCTTTTCTTTGAACATTATTCTTTTATGGGAATTAATCCGAACGGATTAACAGAAGGTGGAATTAATTATTTAACGCAAGCAAAGAATCACACATTAATAAATTATAATTATTGCAAAGCAAATCCGAAAGGATGGTATGGTTACGGAGATAGTTGCTGGGGATTAACGGCAAGCGATATTGAAGGTGGATATACAGCAAGCTCGCCAAACAACGACAGGGGTTTTATTGCACCAACAGCAGCCCTATCTTCTTTTCCTTATACGCCAACAGAATCGATGCAAGCATTGAAATTCTTTTATTATGTAATTGGCGATAAGATATTTAAGGAGTATGGATTTACGGATGCTTTCTCTTTATCAAACCCATGGTTTGCCAGTTCATTTTTAGCAATAGACCAGGGGCCTATAATAACAATGATAGAAAATTACAGAACGGGATTAGTGTGGAATCTTTTTACTGGCAGCCCCGAAATAAAAACGGGGATGCAGACTTTAGGATTTACAGCCCCATATTTATAAGCAATAAAAATCAATAGCTATGATTTTGAAAAGAAATATTCGTCCTGTCGTTATTTTATATATACTACTTGCTGTTTTCGGATGTAATTCCGTTCATAAAACAACTTCTTCTACCAGTATTAGCACAACTCTAGCAGTAGAAGACACTGCGTTGTTCCGGTTGGTACAGCAACAAACTTTTGAATATTTCTGGGATGGTGCAGAACCAACCAGTGGTTTAGCAAGAGAACGTTTTCATTCAGACAATGTATACACTACTCATAATAAAAATATTGTAACTAGTGGTGGTGGTGGTTTTGGCGTAATGGCAATATTGGTAGGAATAGAAAGAGGTTTCATTACGAGAGAACAGGGAGTAGAACGGTTTGAAAAGATTGTAAACTTTCTGGAAACAGCAGACAGATTTCATGGCGCATGGCCCCATTGGTGGCAGGGAGAAACAGGTAAAGTAAAGCCATTCAGCAAGAATGATGATGGAGGTGATTTGGTTGAATCATCATTTATGATTCAGGGATTACTTTGTGTTCGTCAGTATTTTCAAAATGGTAATTTAAAAGAAAAGGCAATTGCTGCAAGAATAGATAAACTATGGAAAGAAGTTGAGTTTGACTGGTATCGTCAGGGACAAAATGTTTTGTACTGGCATTGGAGTCCAAACAATGGATGGAAAATGAATTTTGCTGTGCATGGTTACAATGAATGTTTGATCATGTATGTATTGGCAGCCTCATCTCCTAGTCACGGAGTTCCAGCAGAAGTTTATCATGAAGGCTGGGCAGAGAACGGAAAGATCAATAATTTTCCTGCACATTATGATGGCATACAATTACAGATGAATCACCAGGGAGAAGCTGGAAACAGCGGCCCTTTATTCTGGGCACATTATTCTTATCTAGGTCTTGATCCAAGAGGTTTGAAAGATAAATATGCTGATTACTGGAAAGAAAATACCAATCATACATTGATAAATTATAAATGGTGTGTCAATAACCCAAAAGGATACAAAGGATATGGAACCAACAGTTGGGGATTAACGTCAAGTTATTCCATAAAGGGTTATTCAGGCCATGCACCGGATGAAAAAAGAGATCTGGGAGTTATTTCTCCGACAGCTGCATTATCCTCTTTTCCATATACACCAAAAGAATCAATGGCTGCCATGAAGCATTGGTCCGCCGAAGGGCGGATGAAAGATAAATTGTGGGGCGAATTTGGTTTTTATGATGCATTCAGTGAAACGGCGAATTGGTACACTCCAAGATATTTGGCAATTGACCAAGGTCCGATTGTTGTAATGATGGAAAATTATCGCACTGGTTTATTGTGGAATTTATTTATGAGTTGTCCGGAAATAAAACAAGGATTAAAAAAATTAGATTTTGAAAGTCCGTGGCTAAAGAAATAATTCTTGAACTAATAGAAAAATGATTCCCAATTAGGATATAAGGGCTTGGTTTTGAAAGACGGTATAATAAATAGAGAAACAAGATGAAAGGTTTCAATTTGATGATAACGGGATTATTTTTTCTAAGCTCCTGTACAAATAAAATGCATCAGGCAAGAATTGTATTGTTGCCTGATACACAAACCTATGCTGAAAAATATCCTGAAGTACTCGATTCGCAAATAAACTGGGTAGTAAAAAATGCAAAAAATATAAATTTTGTTTTGCAGCAGGGAGATTTAACTCAGAATAATAACCTCAAGGAATGGCAGCTTATTCAAAATGCATTTAACAAATTGAACGGCAAAGTGCCTTATGTGCTCGCAGCTGGCAATCATGATATGGGAAGTGCCGATGGAAAGTATGCTGATGTTCGCAATTCAACTTTATTTAATACTTATTTTCCAATTGAAAAAATGGCTGGGTTAGCTGGCTTTGGCGATGTGGCTGAACCCGGAAAAATGGATAATGCATTTTATTTATTTAAGACCGGTAAAATTAACTGGCTTGTTATAACATTGGAGTTTGGTCCACGCAATAGTATTTTAGATTGGGCAAACAGTATCATAAAAAAATATCCTTATCATGCTGTTATTATCAATACGCATAGCTATATGTATTCTGACAGCACCCGCCAGGGGCCGGGTGACAGTTGGAGACCTCAGGCTTATGGTGTTGGAAAAGATACTGGTGATTCGGCAGTGAATGATGGGGAAGAAATATGGGCTAAACTGGTAAAGCTTCATCCTAATACAAGATTTGTTTTTTCGGGCCATGTATTAAATACCGGAGTAGGTACATTGATTAGTTTGAATGATGCCGGCTATCCTGTATATCAAATGCTGGCCAATTATCAGGAAGGAGTAAAAGGTTCAGTAAAAGGTGGAAACGGATGGTTAAGGATATTGGACATGGATTTTAAAAAGAAAGTTTTATCTGTTGCCACCTATTCACCTTATACAGGTCAATTTATGAATGACCCCCAACATCAGTTCAAAATAAAAAACATACACTTTCAGACAGAAAGCATCAAGGAATTATAAAATTGATAACATGCATAAGCATTCAAAAATATTTATAGGGTTGATCTTAGTTTTTGCATTTCCGCTTTTGATGACAGCTCAACAGGAAATAAAAGTAATGTCCTACAATATCCGACTGGATGTTGCTTCTGACGGAGAAAACCGGTGGAATGTCAGAAAAGATAAAGTAGCGGGGCTCATGAATTATTACGAGGCTGATTTTATCGGAGGTCAGGAGGTAACACATAAACAGTTAGTATATCTTGTTGAAAATTTAAATGGATACAGCTATATCGGCGTTGGCCGGGATGATGGGAAAGAAGCCGGAGAATATTCTTGTATCTTTTATAAGAAAGATAAATTTGATGTGGTACAACAATCAACTTTTTGGTTATCACCTACACCAGATTCTATCTCAAAAGGTTGGGACGCAGCAATCGTCAGGGTCTGCACTTACGGATTATTTAAAAATAAAAAAACCAAACAATTGTTTTGGGTATTTAACACCCATTTTGATCACATTGGTAAAACAGCAAGACTTGAATCATCGAAACTCATAGTTCAAAAAATAAAAGAATTGAATAATAAAAACTACCCGGTTGTATTGTCAGGCGATTTTAACAGTAAACCAAATGAGCAACCAGCAGAATATATGGTTGCAAACATGCAAAACAGCCGTTCAATAGCAAAGCAGGTATTTGGTCCGGAAGATACATGGAATGGATTTAAGTTCAACCAAAAATTAGATGGCTGTATTGATTATATTTTTGTTGCAGAAGACAAAAGAGTAATAGTTACAAAATTTGCGACATTAACCGATTCGTATGACATGAAATATCCATCAGACCATTTACCAATATTGGCTACCATTATGATAAATAAAAAATGATGCTAAGGCTTGTAAAAATCTTTTTCTTAGTCGGTCTGGTCATATTAAATACTAATGTGTCTGCGCAGCCATTTGCTAATGAGATAGCTGCTTTTAAAAAACTAGACTCTATCAGTACGCCACCAAAGAATGCTATTCTCTTTGTTGGCAGCTCTTCTTTCAGAATGTGGAAAGATGTGCAGACTGCTTTTCCAAATCATGTTATTATTAACCGTGGGTTTGGAGGTTCGGCATTGAATGATGTAATCCGTTACGAGCAGGATATTATTTTTCCTTACAACCCAAAGCAAATCATAATTTATTGCGGAGAAAATGATATTGCGGCTGCCGATTCTGTTACCGCCCAGCTGGTATTAGAAAGAGTTAAAGTTTTGTTTTCTGATATAAGAAGGGAATTGGTGGATGTGCCTATAATATTTGTTTCTATAAAGCCAAGTCCATCCCGTTGGAAAATGCGGGACAGAATGATAAAAGCAAATGATTTAATAAGAAAATATTTAAAAAAGCAAAAGCATGCAAAGTACATAAGTGTTTGGAAAGCTATGCTTGCTCCTGATGGCGAACCGATGAAGGATATTTTTCTTG
>JBDSUW010000246.1:0-1950 GCA_039927535.1 Chitinophagaceae bacterium
AGGGTAGGGAGTGCAACAATGTCATATAAATTTAAATCTATCTGCATGAAAGTCATAACGTTTGCTCTTTTCCTGCTATTGTTGCAGCCTGTTTACTCTCAATACAACTGGGGCAATTTAGACACAGAAATTGAGGCCAAACAAAAAATACTGGGAGAGAACTTTGTGGCGATGATCTGGGATAAAGATTCTTTACTCTACAAAAAAGAAATAGGCGGCTTTAACAGCAAGACACAGGCGCCGATTGCCAGCTGTAGCAAATGGTTAACCGCCGCATTGGTAATGCAGTTTGTGGATGAAGGAAAGTTATCACTGGATGATAAAGTGGTGAAATATATTCCGGAGTTTGATAAATATTTTAAAGGTTATATTACCATCCGCCAATGCCTGAGCCATAAGACGGGCATTAAAGATGAAGAAGGAATGCTGAAAAAATTAATGAAAAGAAGAAAACTGGAATCGCTGGAGGAAGAAGTAAATGGATTTGCCGCTCAAAGCATAAGAGCTAATGCCGGTACAGATTTCTGGTATGGCAATATAGGATTGAATATAGCAGGCCGTGTGCTGGAAGTGATCAGCCGGAAAAAATTTGAAATACTAATACGTACTAAACTTTTTTCTCCATTAGGAATGACTAAGACAACATTTGCAGAAGTGAATGGCGGACCGGTGAATCCATCCGGCGGTGCTAAATCTACTGCGGATGACTATATGAAATTTTTAGTGATGTTGTTGAACAAAGGAAAACATAATGGGGTACAGATCCTAAGCGAAAGTGCAGTGAATGAAATGAGGCTGGTTCAAAATTCCTTGGATCAAATAGCTTATGCACCAAAATCTGCTGAAGGATTTAAATACGCTTCAGGAAGCTGGGTGATTGAAGAAATGGAATTTACTGAAGTAATAAACAATGGGAAAAAATTGAACAGGCCTGCGGTTCCAATGCCGCCCGGTGATGTAACAGTAAAAAAGAAAAGTATAGCAGCTTCACTTGCCAGTCCCGGTCTATTTGGCACTTGGCCGATGGTTGATTTTTGCAGAGGATATGCGTACATTGTTTTTGTAAAGAATTTCTTGGGCGAAGAGAGAGCCAATGTGCACATTGATCTGAAGAAATTGGTGGATGAACAAATGAAAAGCAAATGTCCTAAATAATAATCATCTCCTACAATCTGCTTTATATCAAATACATTTTTTTAAATGTACTTTTGAATGTAATGCTTCCTAAAAATAAAAATACTGCTCTCCTAAAAAATCTTGCTACACAACTTAATTTTGATTATTGCGGTATTGCTAAAGCTCAGCCTCTAGATGATGATGCACTCAGATTAGAAAAATGGCTTGCTAAAGGTATGCATGGGAATATGGATTATATGGAAAGAAATTTCGACTTAAGGATTGATCCTACGAAATTAGTACCCGGTGCAAAGTCGGTAATAACGCTTATGAAAAATTATTATCCCTCTCAACAGCAGGAAGCTGATACACCCAAAATATCAAAGTACGCATATGGAAAAGACTATCATGAAGTGATAAGAGCTAAGCTCAATGAGTTTCTTGACAAGATTAAAGTACAGATTGGTGATATACATGGAAGAGGTTTTGTAGATTCTGCACCCGTACTTGAAAGAACATGGGCACAGCGCAGCGGATTGGGCTGGATTGGTAAAAACGGAAATCTTATTACCAAAGAAAGTGGTTCTTTTTATTTTATCGCAACATTAATTACCGATTTGGAATTACAATATGATGATGCATTTGCGAAAGATTTTTGCGGCACCTGCACAAGATGTATTGATGAATGCCCCACCGAAGCTATTCTTCCTGATAAAGTAATTGATGGCAGTAAGTGTATTTCGTATTTTACGATTGAATTAAAAGATATGCTGATACCTGAAACTATGAAAGGTAAATTTGACAACTGGATGTTTGGTTGCGATGTGTGTCAGG
>JBDSUW010000247.1:0-4981 GCA_039927535.1 Chitinophagaceae bacterium
TGATGATATAGTAAAAAGAATAAAAGAGCTGTTAGATAATTATGTACGTCCTGCGGTGGAAATGGATGGTGGTGCAATACAATTTAAAAGTTATGACGCCGGCACCGTAAACCTTGCTATGCAGGGAAGTTGCAGTGGATGTCCTTCCTCCATGATAACATTAAAAGCTGGTATAGAAGGAATGATGAAGCGGATGATACCGGAGGTGAAAGAAGTGGTGGCTGAGGCTGAGTAAAACCCCTGTCGCCTAAAGGGGAACTTAGATTTATCAGTCTTTTTACTTTTACAGATGTCTTTAATCAATTATTTTTTTTCTATAAAGTAATCTTGTATCTCCCTTTAGGGTAAAAGAAATATTTGTTTATAATGAATGTATCAGGGGTTTCCATTTCACATTCCTTTCTTTCAGATAATTAATCACAAAGTCAAAACAGGCTTTGTCGTTACCGATAAGTTCAGGTGGAAAAACACCTTTTTCTATAAACATTTTGTTGGCAATTAAATTTACCGATGCAGTGCAGGTATACCCTGTTGTTCTTGCCATTGATGATGTTTTAGTAGCAGCATCATATTCATCATATAAGTTATACTCCACCGTTTTGTCTTCTCCTTTTACAATTACTTTCATTACAGTGAATTCCTCTTCTTCTTCTTCCAGCTTCCATTCTTTCAACAATAGATTTGAAGTAAACTCCAGTGGTGTTATATCAACATCGTTCACTCTTATGGGTGCAGTGTCGAAGAAACCGGCCTGTTGTAAAGCAATGATGAGACCGATGTGACCTTCATACCGTAGTGTCTTTTCTTTCATATCTGGAATATGATTCATGGTGTATATTAAAGTACGAAGGCCGTCTGTATTAAAGGCTTCCAGTTTCCCTGCTTTATCAAATTCTATAATTTCCCGGTCGCTAAGTGCAGGCTTTGTAACAATTATGCCATTCTCTATTAATCTTGCTGGACGTATATATTCTTGTATAACATCTAACGGTGAAAATGGAGCCTTGTAATCAAAAGGAGGTTTTCTTTCTTTTGGTAAGCCTCCCACATAGCATTCAAAAGAATTAACTTTCATTTCGGCATTATACCTTCCCAGTATAAAATTGCTCATGCCGGGTGCTACACCACAATCTGTAATAACAGTTACATTTTTCTCTTTTGCCAGCTTATCCAGTTGCAACACATCCTCGGGAAAGAAGGAAATATCCACCACATCTTTTTCTGTATTAATAACTGCTTCCAGCGTTTTATAACCAATAAAACCAGGTACAGCAGTAACAATTATATCAAATGTGGAGAACCATGTTTTGTATTCATCAAAATGGGAGAGATCGGCAGCCACTATTTCAATACTTGGATTGCGGCTTTTTATTTTTTCCAGATTAAAGGCATTCAGGTCGAAACAAGTTACTTTATACTCATTGGCAAGATCCTCTGCAATGGTACGGCCTATCATACCTGCTCCTAATACTGCAATCGTCATTGTTAAAATGTTTAGCAGCAAATCTACAAAAATGTAAACGGGTTTCAGTTTCCTCTTCTGCCTTGCAATATTTTATAGAAGGATCTTGAATGAATCTCCTCAACTGTTAAACCGGTAGCTGTTGCTTCTTCTTCGGTTATAGCTCCGCAGTTCATAGCTTTCAAAAAGAAATTTAATAAGCCTTGTCCGGTTGCTGCATCATCAAAAATATCACCAGTTAATGTGGAGATGGCAGAACGATCCACAAAAGTTTTTAAACGATGTGTTGCATCTTTCATACTACTTAAAAAGAAATTATAGGTTGCAGCATACCGCATGGGCAATTGAGCAGGGTTCAGATCCCATCCCTGGTAAAAACCATTGATAAGAGAATGCATGGAATGATTATAACCAATGCGCCATGCATTGTGTACCGACTGGCAGTTTTCTTTTAATTGTTTTGCAGAAAGTTTATCACCCCGATGTGGTGCAACCGGCATAATATTCGTTGCTCCGTCTGATAAAAATATTCCCGTTCCACCCAATGCTACTTTCGTCATGTGATGTGCAAAATCGCAAACAGGATGAGCCATTGTTTGGTACTTAGCTGTAATACCACAGGAGGCTGTGTAATCATACGTACCAAAATGTGCAGCAATCAATCTGCCTTCTCCGGCTCTTATGATTTTCATTAAAGGGTTCCTGCCTTCATCATCCATAATTATCTGTGTGGCTTCTACCATTGTTTCAATTTTCAAACTGCCAGTCGCCAAATTATTTTTCTTTTCAATAATCTCCATTAAGCGAACCATGGTTGTCACTTGTTCCGGGATAGTTACTTTCGGTAGCATCACAATAAAATTATCAGGCAGCTTGCCACCTGTTTTTTCCAACAGTGTTGTCAGAAAAATATCCATGGTTCTAACGCCGCGGCTCTTTAAATCTTCTGTAAATGGTTTGATGCGAATACCGATAAAAGGAGAAATTGTTTTTTCATTCATTCCTTCCGCTAATGCAATGGCTGCATTTACCGCCGTTGCATCTTCCTCTGCATCCGGACGATTACCAAAACCATCTTCAAAGTCTATTCTGAAATCTTCAACAGCTTCTGTTTGCAGTTTTTTAATGATCTTATTATATACAGTGTAAGCCAACCAGGCGGGATGTTGCTTTCTTTTGGCTTCATCCATCTTGTCTAATTTCTTAATTAGTTTTGCAATCTTCTTTTCATCATTGGGTAATTCTTTATGTCCTTCTATTTCCAGCAGCTTGGCTAATGTAACAAAGTCGGGAGCATAAGTCAATAAATTATCCAATGCAATTTCACCTAATTTTTTACAGGTATCTGCTTTAAAAAGATTGGCACCGCCATAAACAGTATGCACCGCTTGCCTGTCTGGTTTATCTCCAGGATAGGTGTGTTGGAATTTCAGATTCGCATCTTTCAGCGAATTCAAAAATATTTCTTTTTCAATATCGGCGATGGAGAGATTCATAATGAAAAGGTTTAAGGAGCACAAAGTACACAATGATTACACGAAGAACACAAAGAGATTATTTGATTATTTTTCATATCCATTTAATACTCTTTTGATGCCTTTTTTAATATTACGGGTTTGAATATAAAAAGGAGCACAAAGTACACAATGATTACACGAAGAACACAAAGAGATTATTTGATTATTTTTCATATCCATTTAATACTCTTTTAATGCCATTTTTTAATAATACTGTTTTGAAATTTAAAATTAAACCATGTCTGAGATTCAGAAATCTCAAATAAGTTAATAGCTGAGCGATATGGATGTCGGCAATTGCTTCAATATTTTTAGTCTCAACTATCACTTTCCCTTCTACCACAATATCTGCTCTATAACCGCAATCCATTTTTATTTCTTCAAAAATTACAGGAATTGGTTTTTCTAATTCGACATACAAGCCTCTTTTTCTAAGACGATAGGATAAACATGTTTTATAAACATTCTCAAGCATTCCAGGTCCTATAGTTTTATGAATGTGAAATGCCTCGTCCAAGACAATCTTTATTATTTCTTCTTCATTCATAGTGTTCTTTGTGTCGCTTAGTGTCCTTTGTGCTCCATTCTAAGATCCTCTGTACGTAGAATATCCAAATGGATTTAACAAAAGCGGCACATGATAGTGTTCGCCATCCGTAATGGTGAATACTATTTCTACAAATGGATAGAAGGTTTGAATGTTTTGCTTTTCAAAATATGGTTTTGTTTCAAAGGTTAATTTATAATTGCCTGCTTTCAGCATTACATCTTTCTTTAGTAAATCTGCAATACGACCATCGGAATTAGTGACACCGGAAGCTATTTCTTTCCAAGAGTCTTTTTCCAGTTGAAATAAAACAACAGCTACTCCAGCTGCGGGTTTTCCTTTTGATGTATCGAGAATATGTGTCGTAAGCTGGCTCATGCAATTAGTTTTTGTAAACGAAGCTTGGTTATTTTATTCTGCTCAGCTGCAGCAATTTTTATTTCATCTTCTGGTTTATTATCCAATCGTTCCTTTAATAATGCAAGCATTTCTTCAGCTGACTTTCCAGTAGCACACACAATAAAGATATAACTGTATTTTTCTTCGTATAAGCGGTTACTTTCTGCCAATGCTTCAATAGTTTCTCTAGAAGCTGTGTTTACTGCTATTTGTTCTCCTGATGCCCAGTGAGCAGTTGCTGCAAATCGTTTAGTTAACGATTCCACATCACCGATTTTAGGGTGATGACTAAATGCTTCTTTCCAATCTTCTTCGCTGCATTCGCTCCAGATTTCTTCTGCATTCTCCAAAAGCTCTTCCATATTATCTGTCGGAAAATAAGTCATCATCATCTTTACCCATGTTGATGAGCCACAGCATTTGAGCAACTCTTCCCTGAGTTGCGGCTGGCTTACTGTATTTAATTCTACTAACGTCATTTTTTCATTCTTCCCCAAAGTCTTAACCTGCTTATGCCGCCATCCGGAAAGATGCTAAGCCTGGCATGAGTAAAGGGGCCTTTATTTACTATTTCATCTTCAAACAAATGCTCCTCATCGGCACTCAATTTTGCTTGTGGCAGAATTGTTGTCCATTCAATGGCTTCAGTTCCTAACTTACTTTCATCTTTATAGGCAATATCGCATCCTTCCAGCAAACAGCTATCGGGATAGTTACCTTTAAAGTGACCAGTATCCACTAATATTTTTTCAATGATTCCTTTGTGAGCCAAACGCACAATCACCCAATCTTTATTAGCGGGAGTTCGGTTTCTTTTTGTTTCCCAACCATCACCCATGTTGATTCCCCGTCCGGGCATGATGAGGTTGTCCATATGTGAAAAGAACATATCGTTACATAAAACTGACTTTGCTCCATTGGTAGTAGCTGCCAAATTGATTGTTTCACTTGCATCAACAGTTGTCCAGTCTTTAAACACTTCTCCATACACCTTTAAACGGGCCACTCCACCATCCGGATAGATATGTAATTTTAAATGCGTATAAATATTTTGAT
>JBDSUW010000248.1:0-14399 GCA_039927535.1 Chitinophagaceae bacterium
ATTGTTGTTTTTATTCTAATAATCCGTTTCAACTAAATGAAACTTAAATTGAATATACTTTTTGAGCCGTTAGTGAGAATCGAACTCACGACCTTCCCGATTTTCATCGGGATGCTCTATCCCAAACTATCAACGGCTTTTTGAGCCGTTAGTGAGAATCGAACTCACGACCTCTTCCCTACCAAGGAAGTGCTCTACCACTGAGCTACAACGGCTTTTTGAGTCATTGAAGTCAGTGTGTCAAGCTAGTCAAATGGGCAAACCCTTAATTATTTGACTAATTTGACTAGAGTGACTCTTTTGAGCGGAAGACCGGGCTCGAACCGGCCACCTGAAGCTTGGAAGGCTACCGCTCTACCAAATGAGCTACTTCCGCTGGTAATTATTATAAAAAATACAAAGAACTCCCACCTTCGTTAAAACTATGGTGGATATAGTGGGCAGAGTAGGTTTCGAACCTACGTACTCGTGAGAGAACAGATTTACAGTCTGTCGCCTTTAACCACTCGGCCATCTGCCCAAACATTTAAAAAACCTTTTTTATTTCTAAACTACTCCAGATAAAGAAACAAAGAGCCGAAAACTGGAGTCGAACCAGCGACCTACTGATTACAAATCAGTTGCTCTACCAACTGAGCTATTTCGGCTTGTTTTTACGCAATAAAGAACTACCCCCATTTTTGGGAAGGCAAAGGTAAGGGAATTTAATAATTGGAAAAATTTTGCACACTAAATTTTCCGTTTTATTCTTTTTTTCAGATAGTTGTAAGTTCAGTTTAAAGGAATAAAACAAGGCTTATGTTCTTTTTACTAAAAATTGATAAAGAAATATGGATGCAAATATTAAAGTGATGAGCACTATTATTTGCTTTAATCTAAAAAGAGTATTGTTATGCTTGTGGAAAGGATCATAATTTTCGTACCAAGGATTCGAAAAAAAATATCTGATAGTTTTGCTTTTTACTGTATAAATTTTTGATAAGTCCTTGGTATAATAATAACGCAAAAAGTGGTTCGTATCAAAATAGATATCGGCGGGATTGTTCTGTAAATAACTATCAACGGATTGATCCGTCTGACAAACTAATGATAATTGGTCTTATTCGCTTTTCGTTACAAGGTCATAATATTCGGCGGAGGTTAATAAATTTCCTTTTTCTTTTAGCAAAATCATATTCCTACTTACATCAACCATAACCCATTTTTTTTTCGTCGAAAGATAAACTTCATTTACTTCGTGAAACCCAGATACAACCTGCTTACTTAAAGGAACTATTTCTACATACCTATTCAGCAAACCGGCTGCGGTACAGAAAAGAGCAAACATGTCTTGAAAATGTGAACACCATAATTTGAATTGTTTTTTTGAATTGAATAAATGGTAGCACTGAGAAACGGTTAGTTCAAAAGTAATAGGTTGAGGGGACCCTCGCTGGTTTTTAAAAAGTTTGAAAAGCCAACCACCAATTGCACAAATTTTGTCTTCTTCATTTAAAATTTTATCAATATCCAACGAGTCTTTTAAAATTAATAGTGCTTCTGTTAATTCTTTAGCCGTAAACCTATCCTTATTAAAAGCTGTCCATTTCTTGTTAAACTGAAGTGTTGGATTCGAAGGGTATAGTTCAGAAATAGTAGAATATTTTGTATACTCGAAACCACTATCCCGTTTGCAATAGAGCCATACATTAGCCGTCAATAGTATTAATAATAATCTCCATTTAAATCTGTAAAAAAAACGCATAAAATATTATTAGAAATATCATTGCAAGTTGTATCAACACATCTTCTGCAAGATACTAAGTTAAAAAAAGAGGCTGCCTCACATGTTTGAGGCAGCCTCTTTATACGATCAGGGGAGGCTTAAAACTTAACAGAATTCTCTCTTCCTTCCTTTTATGTTTAAGAAGTCCATATAAAATAATTCCTAAGCTGCTTTTTTTTCTTTATTCTTTTTTATTTGAATTATCATTGAATCAAGAGCATTATCAAACGATTCTTCAAACGATTTAGAAGTTGATTTTACAAAAAAATTGTGTCCTGGTACATGAACTCTGATCTCTGCAATTTTGTCTTTGATTGCATGAACTACATTGTCAAGTTTCAAAAACACATTTACCCGGACAATACGATCATTGAAATTACTCAGCTTTTCCAGCTTTCGGTTAACATAACCTATAAGCTTGCTGTCTGCATTGAAATGAACAGATTGAATGTTTACGTTCATAATCATAATGGTTTTAATCAGTGAAACAATAATTTAAAGAAATCATTTAGGTTTTATAAGGGTCTCGTTCTTATATCATGTTCAAGTTACGGAAAAACGAGTCCTTTCCAAAAATAAAGCAAGCAAGTTTTTTATTGTACAAGGGGGGAAAATTATGACTTAGGATGAGCTTTTTTATGAACATCTTTTAACTTCTCAATTGTATTATGTGTATAAATCTGTGTGGATGCGAGACTAGTATGACCAAGAAGTTCTTTTACTGCATTCAGATCGGCTCCATTATTCATTAAATGTGTGGCAAATGTGTGACGAAGTACATGAGGGCTCTTCTTTTCTAAAGTGCTGGCTTGTGTTAAATATTTGTTTACCAGCAAATAAGCATATTTAGGGTATATTTTCTTTCCCTTTTCTGTAACCAACAGAACATTTTCTGATTTTTCAAATTCTTTTCTCTTTAACTGCTGATACTCCTTTATCATATCCGCTATATTCTGGCCTACAGGAATTACTCTTTCCTTACTCCCTTTTCCCAAAACTTTTATCTGGGACCTGCTGAAATCGACCTGATCTTCTTTTAAATTTATCAATTCACTTAGCCGCATTCCTGTTGCATAAAAAATAGAAATCAGCATTTTAGCATTTAATGTTTTCCAATCTTCATTAGTATTATTCAGCAACTCAACTAAATTTTTTGTTTCGGATTCCTTTACAAACACAGGCAACCTCTTACCAACTTTCGGACTAATAACCCTGCCCATTGGGGAAATCTCAATGGTCTCTGTTTTAAGTTGGTATTTGAAAAATGATTTAAGACTTGAAATTTTTCGGTTTATTGACTTAGCACCAAGGCCTTTGCTCTTTAAAGATGCTAACCAACTACGAATAAAATTGTGGTTTATATCGTTTAATTCAACATCACCAAAATTGGCCTTTAAATAATCAAAGAAATCAGAAAGATCAGTATTGTAAGATATGATTGTATTAGCGGAATATCTTTTTTCGAATTGAAGAAACTCGATAAAAGAACTGAAAGATTGGTTTACCGATACTGGCATATATATTATTTGTGACAGATGTCTATAACAACATATAGACATAAAAAAAGACAGCTACAAAGTTATTAAACTTCGCAGCTATCTTCTAATTATGTTACGATAACGGTAAGGTTATATTTCTATCTTACCGCTAGCTATATTCTGCTTATAGACTGCTTTCAATACTTCACCACGACGCTTTACAGATGGTTTAATAAAACTCTGACGTTCTCTTAGTTGCAACAAAACTTTCGATTTCTCGAATTTCTTCTTGTATTTCTTTAACGCTTTGTCAATGTTTTCGCAGTCTTTTGAATCAATTATTAGCATAGTTTATATACCTCCTTTGGCACTTTTTTAGGATTGCAAAGATAGGAGTAAAGTTTGAAAAACGAAACTCGAAAAAGAATTCATTTACTTTGCTCCAATGTTTACAGGAATTATTGAATCAAATGGGGTTATTAAAAAGGTTATTACCAAAGGGATGAACAAGACTTTTTGGATAGAATCGGCTATTTCAGCTCAATTAAAAGTGGACCAAAGCCTAAGCCATAGCGGTGTATGCCTTACTGTAGAGGCGTTAAATGAAACCACTCACTGTGTTACCGCCATCGATGAGACCTTACAAAAAACTAATTTATCTGATTGGAAGGAAGGCTCAATTCTAAATTTGGAAAGGTGCCTGCAAATTGGTGGCCGAATAGATGGCCATATTGTCCAAGGACATGTGGATTGTGTTGGTTTTTGTAAAAAAGTAAAAGAAAAAAAAGGCAGTTGGCTTTTGGAATTTGAATTTCCAAAAAAATTTGCAGGTCTGATTGTTGAAAAAGGATCCATTTGTTTAAATGGAATAAGCCTGACAGTTTTTGATGTAAAAAAGAAAGCTTTTTCTGTGGCAATAGTTCCTTATACGTATGAACACACAAATATTCAGCATATAAAAGCTGGAGACACGGTAAATCTTGAATTTGATATGTTAGGCAAGTATTTACTTAGAAGGTTATCTTTGAAAGGTAAATAACTAACCTATTTCCATTTTTAATGACTGCGGAACAAACCAATAAATCCTATATCCCCGCATTGGATGGTTTGAGAGGTATTGCAATATTATTTGTAGTACTCTATCATAATTTTGGTTTTATCAAACAAACTAATTTTGGCTGGCTTGGCGTTGATCTTTTCTTTGTTCTTTCTGGCTATTTGATTACTTCTATCCTTATTAAAACTGTTGGAGAGCCTGGTTACCTGAAGAATTTTTTTATAAAAAGAGTATTGCGAATTTTTCCTCTATACTTTTTATGCCTCATTATCTTTCTGATTGTGTTCCGGATATTTGGATGGTATGCTAATGAGCTAAGTTATTACCATGAAAACCAGTGGTGGCTTTGGACATATTTGCAAAATTGGTTGTATGCTTTTACACTTAAAGATGGTTCCGCAATGCTTGTGCATTTGTGGTCATTAGCAGTTGAAGAGCAATTTTATCTTATCTGGCCTTTCGTAATATTAATAGTTAAGAAACCGAAAAAACTGTTCTATATTATGCTAATCGTATTGATACTTGTAATTGTTGCAAGGTCTGTACTTTGGCTTTATCATTTTGAAAATTTCAACTATACACTAATCTATACGTTTACAAGAATTGATGGCATTTGTATCGGAAGTATGATCGCATTGACAATGAGTTTTCGTCCAAATTTTATTGGGAAAAACATAGCAATTATTGTTGTTATACTTGCTGCCCTCAACTTTTTATTCTATTTTTTGAACCAGATTGACGCATACGGTTATCCCTATTTTGCATTTATAGGCTTTACTACTTTTTGTGGAATGTTTGGCCTTTTGTTACACGAACTGGTGACCAATAGGAATTCGATATTAAGTAAAGCATTTTCAATAAAGCCGCTTAGGTTTATGGGAAAAATATCTTATGGCTTTTATGTTTATCATTGGCCAATATACATGATGACACAAGGCTATTTTTTTATCTTTTTCAGAGACAAGTTCAATCTTCAACATATTTATGCAGGAGTAGCTGCTTCAACATTATCGACTATTATTTCATTTATAATTTCTGTAATCAGTTATTATACATTTGAAAGATATTTCTTAAATATGAAAACGAAATTTAATTAATAAGACAACTAAAAAATATTTTGAACAACCCTATCACTTTATTGTCTGTAATTGTTCCTTGTTACAACGAAGAAAAATATGTTGAAAAGGTGTTGCGACGAATTATGGAAGTACAGTTAACTCATCAACTGAGAAAACAAATACTGATTGTTAATGACGGCTCAACCGACGCCACAGAAAAAAATATAAATAAATTCATCAACGAAAACCCGGATGCATCTATTCAACTAATAAATCATCCTGTGAATAGAGGCAAAGGCAGTAGTATAAAATCAGCATTGCCTTTTGTAACAGGCCAGCTGATTGTGATTCAGGACGCTGATCTTGAATATAATCCAGAAGATTATAATTTGTTACTGGCACCAATTATGGAAGGCAAAGCTGATGTTGTAGTAGGATCAAGATTTCGTGGAGATGGAGTTCATAAAGGTCCTTTTATATTACATGCATTAGTAAACAAAACATATACTTTTATTTCTAACCTCCTAACCAGGCAAAAACTTTCCGACATCCATTCTTGCTATAAAATGTTTAATTCAGAAATAATAAAAAGTATAAGCATTAAAGAAAACCGGTTTGGGGTTGACCCTGAAGTTATTGCAAAGCTGAGCCATAAAAAAAATGTTAGAATAAAAGAAGTCGGGATATCATATCATGGAAGAAATTTTTCTGAAGGCAAAAAAATAAATTTTATTGATGGCTTCCGAGCCTTTTATTGTATAATTTGGTATAATCTGTTTTCAAAAAAATAAATACGAAGTGTTACCCAGAGAAAATACAGGATATGAAGCACTGGAAGTTTTATCCAAAGCAGACAAGTTCAATCGCTGGATGTTTTCTGCAATTCGACCATATGCCACAAATAATATCCTTGAAATTGGCAGCGGATTAGGCAATATTTCTAGATTTTTTATTCAGGCTAACTATTCAACCACTTTATCTGATATTGATGAATTCTATCTAACTTGTTTAAAGAAAGACTATTCTGATAACACCAATGTAAAAAGCTTTCTTTCTATCGATTTACAAAAAAAAGATTTCCAAACAGAATACAGGGATTTAAAAGAGAGTTTCGACACTATTATAATGCTGAATGTGCTTGAGCACCTTAAAGATGATGGATATGCAATTGAAAATTGCAGATATATGCTCAAAGAAAATGGAACTTTCATTATTCTTGTTCCGGCCTACTCATTTCTTTATTCAACAATGGACAAAGAGCTAAATCATTTCCGTAGGTACACTTCAAAATCATTGAAAAGAAAAGTAGTTGCAGGAAATTTTTCTGTAACCAAATCATTCTATTTTAATTTTCTGGGAATATTTGCATGGATGTATGGAAAAATATTCAAAATTAAAGTGCTTCCTTCTTCAGAAATGAGTTTCTTTAACAAATTAGTTCCCTTGGGGAAAGTTCTTGACAAAATTGTTTTTAAGAAAGCGGGGCTTTCAGCAATAGTTGTTGCCCAAAAATTTAGTACTAACCCTACATAATGCTTCAACTGATTTTTCATATAACTATTATTTCAGCACTATGTATGTTGTGGGGATTGCCGGGCTTACTACTTTTTAAAAAATCAAATTCCGAAAGTGACTCTACTTTCTGGATACGATCTACTGCGGGTCTGTACTGCTTTCTATTTTTCTCAGGATTAATTACTCTTTCATTCATTACATCGGTTGCTTGTCTATTTTTTCCTTTAAAATTCACCTATCTTTTAATTTGCACAGCAGGGTTACTTCTTTTTCTTATCCCAAACAGAAAAAGAATAAAATCAATCGTCACTCAATATTCTTTCAAGTACAGATTTACCGTTATTGAGTTACTGTTTTACTCACTTTGCATTTTAGTATTCATTCTAGTTGGCATTTTGAAACCTGTAAATGGAGATACTCAAATTTATCATGTACAAATAATAAAATGGTTTAATGAATATGGAACAATTCCTGGCATTGCAAACTTATTCCCTCGATATGGACTCGGCTCAAATTGGTTCAACCTAATCAGTATTTTTAAAATGCCTTTTTTCAATAATAATAATTATACCTGGCTAAATACAACAACGGTTATATGGTTTTTTGTATGGCTTGCTAATAATTGGAGACTTCATCAAAGAAATGCTACTGAATCTATTGCCCGTAAAATACTAAGCCACTTATATTTTCTGCTGATAGTATTCTGCCTTTTTGAGTGGGAATTATTTCGGGATGCGGCCAATTCTACCAACTACGACTTTATTGTAACTGCTTTAACAATTGTAATTGTACTTTTTTTGATAGAAGAAATATTACTTCCACACATAAGAAGAAAATTTTCTTTCATATTTATTATTGTATGTATTTCACTTATACCACTTAAGCTTTCTGGTGCTTTTGCCATTTTATTATTGCTGTATTATTTATTCAGTTTCAAAAAAATAAAATACTGGATATATTGTTTCATTACCGGCTTAATAATTACGATCCCTTTCCTTATAAAAAATTACATTACAACAGGCTATCCTTTATTCCCGGTCTCCTTAAGCTTTTCTTCTCCTGACTGGCAGGTACCAGTTGCAATGACCGATTATCTACGTCAATATATCCATGTTACAAATCGATTTTATAACATCTCAATTGGCTTCAACCATATTCCAGAACTAATGCACAAAAACTGGATAAGTCTCTGGTTTAGCGGAATTCTTATTCAACAAAAATTGATTGTACTTGGAGCACTTACTTCTATATCAATTATCATATTTAAACCATCTTTTTTACCCGATATTAAAAAGCTAAGAATACTTTTTCTTTTATTATTTTTAATGGCAGCTGGTTGGTTCTTTTCTGCACCATCCCCAAGATTTGGTTACGGTGTGTTATTAATCTTAGCCTTTTTCCCAATTTGCTTATTTCTTGGACGATATATTTCTACCAAACTACACCTACCTGTTATTATAATTGCTATTGTTATTTCTTGTGTGTACATTTTCCAAAAATCCAGTCCGATTAGAAATAATCCTGAGTACCTGCTTTATCCAATTGCAGTAGACAAACCTCCAACAAAAAAGCTTTATTTAAATGGAATCGAACTTTATCTGCCTGAAATAATAAATAATGGCTGGATGAGAGATTGCTATGATACAGAAGTCCCTTGTATTTACCAGGAAAACATATATCTGCAGCCAAGAGGTAAATTGATAAAAGATGGCTTTAAAATGATAGGCCAACCAGACAGTATTTTTGTAAGAAAATATATTTATTGATATTATGAAAAAGATATTATCCTTTCTATATCAATATCCCTTCTTCCTATTCCTCCTATTTTTAGTAGTTGCATACCTGCCAGTTCTTTTGCCTTATTTTCATTTAAAGAATGATCTTATTACGCAAAACCTTCCAACAAGATATGTATTTAGTGAAGGCTTGAATTCAGGCTTTGAACCTTTCTGGAATCCATATTTACATTATGGCTCTCCACAATACGGCGACATGAATAATGGATTTTGGAATCCTCTACAATGGTTTATCGGCTCAACATTTGGTTATAATATATATACCATCACATTTGAAGAGCTATTCTACATTCTGATTGGAAGCTGGGGAATATATAAAGTTGCCAGAGAATTTTTCAGCAAAGATGTTGCGATAATAACAGGTCTTACTTATATGTGTTGCGGCTACCTTACCGGCCATCTTCAATATTTATGTTGGATAACAGGAACAGGATATTTCCCATTTGTTCTTCTCTACTTTATTCGCATCAATAAGAATCCGATAATAAAGAATTTTTTGTTGGGCGGCATCAGCGTTTTTCTTTTTGTTGCTGCTACACATCCTGGCTTGATTATCGGAGCAGCTTATTTCTTTGTATTTGCTTTGCTTGTTATTTATTTCAACAGAAAAGGACTACTTAAAGAATTATATCATCGAAATTTTTGGTTTATCAACTTCAGTTTTTTATTGATTAGTGCTATACTTTCATTAGTTGTAATTTATAGTAATATAGAAGTATTAACCTATATTTCCAGAGGCACAAAAGTATCATTGGATGAAACATTAATGACTCCAACATCTCTGCAATCCTATTTATCCATCTATCTCCCATTACCAGTACATAAAACAAACTTCTTTCAAACTGATATTGCCATGCGGAATATATATATCGGCATTGCACATCTTTTAGGCTTGTTATATATAATAAAGATTTCATCAAGAAAAACACTTGTAACATTTGGCATACCACTTTTATTTTTTATTCTTTTATCAGCAGGTAGCTATTTTAAAATGTTTGCATGGAAGTTTTTACCATTTCTTGGTTTTGTGCGGCTCAATGGTGAGTTTGCCTATTTTGTTGTTCTATTGTTTTTACTTTTTGGAGGAGCAGGAATTCATTTACTATTACAAAAGAAAATAAACTGGCCATCAAAGGCATCTTTCCATTTATTACTACTCACATTAGTAGCGACAGCATTATCACTATTGTTATTGTTTATTACAAAATCTTCCATTCTTTTTTCAAGCAGTTCAAATTTCTCTTCTTTAAAAGAAATAATAAAATCTCTTATTGATAATACAAGTATTTGGGATTTATTATTAGCTCAATCAATAATACAAATAGTTACTCTTTGGTTCTTTAGAAAAGATATTGATAAAAAATCAACCACTGGCTTTGTGCTTTGCATTAACCTTATTCTTATTACATGGATTACACTTCCTTTTACTGGTTTGGGAATGATGTCAAAAAAAGAAGTGCAAACGATTATTGAACAGTTTCCAAAAGGAATTCAACCGCAAGAATTGGTTTCAATAAATAATGCTAACTATATAACGCCTCCGGATGAATCGCAATTTTTATTAATTGCATCTTATAGTAAAAAGATTGGAAGCAAAATGCCTGACCAATACCCTGTACAATTATGGACTAATAGTGCTTTCATTGGCGATAAGGATTTATATAATTTCATCAAAAATCAATCCTATATTTTCCTTAGTGATGACACAACAATTAACACAAGAACAAATTTTGATTCCAGCAATATAAAAGTTCAACGAGCGGGGCCAGGATTAGTTAAATGCATTGTGAGCAATGCGGATTTTCAATGGCTAACCTTACTACAGAATAATTATAAATACTGGGAGGTGAAAGTAGATAGCAAATTAGTAACTCATTATACAGGTTTCAAAACGTTTATTTCAATTCCCTTAGAAAAAGGGCAACATGAAATCGTGTTTCGTTTTAATGCCAATCCAATAAAAAGATTTGCTTTGATAAATATCTTTCTGATATTAACAGCCATTTCATTTGCAATCTATCCAAAATCAGGAAAGAAAAAATTATTTAAATAGATTTTCCTTTCAGTGCTGTGACAATTGCCTGATCCATCATTCTTTCTGCATAAGGTCTTGAAATTTCATTTAGCTTCTCAATGGCAGTATGAATCTGATCTTTTGTCCCTTTTTCCATCAGAGCTTGTAGCTCAACAATTACCTTCTCAGTTTTATTTTTTTCTTCTTTACTTAGCAAATCACTATTTTTTTGCAGAAATTTTTGCGTAGTATCTATTAACTGTGTTGCTTCGGTTTGTGCTTCCACTAATGCTCTCACTTGTATATCATCTTTTGCATTTGTAACAGAATCCAATAGCATTTTTTCAACTTCTTCATCTGTTAAACCATATTGTGGTTTTACCTCTATTGATTGTTCTACACCGCTTCTTAATTCCTTTCCTTTTACCCACAGAATTCCGTCGGCATTAACCAGAAAACTAACTTCAATTTTTGGCAAACCTGCAGGCATTCCCGGAATACCAGTAAGATTAAATTCAGCCAGTTTGCGATTATCCTTTACTAAATCTCTTTCTCCCTGATATACGGAAATCCGTATTCCACTTTGCGCATCTTTTTGGGTGGTGTATTGTCTCGACGCCTTGGAAGGTATTTTAGAATTTCTTGGAATAAGCATATCCATCAAACCACCCATTGTTTCTATTCCTAACGATAGCGGAGTAATATCGAGCAATAATAAATCTTTATTATTGCCTGCAAGTATATCAGCTTGCACTGCTGCGCCTAATGCCACTACTTCATCAGGGTTTAGTGAATCATGAACTGGCTTACCAAAATAATCAGCAACTGAATTTTTAACTGACGGAACCCTTGTAGAACCACCTACCATTATTACTTCATCAATATCTTTGATACTTAATTCAGCGTCATTTAAAGCATTGCTGCAACAATTAATCGTTTTCTCAATATATGGTAGAATCAATTTTTCAAAATCACTTTTAGATAATTCTACTTCGTATGCTGCAGCACTCCCTTTAAATAATTCGCTTGAACTTAACTGTATTTTAGCTTTCTCTGCTAACAATCGTAATTCTTGTAACAGTTTTTTATCAGATTGAAGAGTTTCACTGGTGATTTCCAGTTTCTCAGCCCAATGATTTACAATGGCTCTATCAAAATCATCACCACCCAAATAAGTATCGCCATTTGTTGAAAGCACTTCGAAAATACCCCCAGCTATACGTAAAATTGAAACATCGAATGTTCCACCGCCAAGATCATAAACGGCTATGGTTTTAGTTTCATTTTTATTAAGTCCAATTCCGTATGCAAGGCTTGCAGCAGTTGGTTCATTAACGATCCTAAGAACATCAAGCCCTGCCAATTTTCCAGCATCTCTTGTAGCTTGCCGTTGCGCATCATTGAAATAAGCAGGCACCGTTATGACGGCTTTATTAACCGGAGTTTTTAAAATATGCTCCGCTCTTTTTTTTAATTCTTTTAAAATGTAAGAGGATAATTCAATTGGTGAATAGAACTTATCCCCTACCTGCACTTTTACCAAACTGTCTGTATTGTCGTCAATTACACTGTAAGTGTAAAATCCAGTATAATCTTTTACATCGTTGTGAGATTTTCCCATCAGTCTTTTTACAGAAAAGATTGTATTCTGTGGCTCTTCAATTAATTTAGTCTTCGCCACATCGCCAACAGACACCATACCTCCATCGCCAAAATGAATAACAGATGGAACCAATGCAGTGCCATCAAATTCTTTTAATACAGAAGGATTTTTACTTTGAGGATGAATTACAGCCACTAAACTATTAGTAGTGCCAAGATCAATACCAACTATTATTTCCTGTTGCTGCAAACTTCCTGTTGCAATATTTATACTTATTTTTGCCATGCTTACAATTATTCTTTTGTTGGCAAAAATAACAATTCACAGCCGTGAGTTGTTACGAAAAAAGAAAAGGACCGCAAATGCAGCCCTTTTCTTTATTAATTTATTAAGAGACTTCAGATTATCGCATCAAATACATTTTACCATAACCTTTATTGAAATATTGATCCGTTTTATCTCCTTCAGCCTTGTATTTGTCAAGTGCTTTACCATTTAAGTTTGTTACTACCCGATACAAGTAAATTCCGTTCGCCAGTTTCTGCCCATATTGATCCGTACCGTCCCATTTGAAATCGGTGATATTCCGTCCAATATGTAATGAACCCAATTCTTCTTTAGTTATCTCTCTTACTATTTTTCCAGTAATGGTCATTATCTCAATCTTTATGTTCTGCGGCACCTCGTTACCTGTAATGGTAAACACAAAAGCAGTCGACGTTGTGAATGGATTCGGATAATTAAGCATATTGGATATCATCGGCTTATTAATTACCGAGAAAATAACTCTATATTCTATATCTCCTGCTTTATTGTTACTTCTGTCTTTACCTGTAACTATAAGTTCATAATCTCCATCTTCAGCAAAGTATGGTCTGAAATTAAGAGTTGCTGTATTGTCCGGGTTTGGAGCTTGCCCTGCCGGAGTAAATTGAAGTGTATCATTATTGAAATAATAACGCCTGATTACACCATTAGGAAATCTGACCCTTAGCGTAACTAACGAAGTGTCGTTTAATACAAGCCAAGGTGCTTCATCTTTTAATTTAACTATAATATCAGGTTTTGATGATACAATATCTCTGTTCAATATGTGAACGCCATCAAAAGTCACATCCAACAAAGGGTTCAAACTATCTAATTTTACATATAAATTTTTGTAAGCAAAATTATTAAAATGAAATTGCTCCGGCTGATCATTATCCGGATTAGCTTCAATGTACAAGGTATTATTGCCAGGAAAAATACTGGTGTTTAAAGTTGCAGCTATCTGAATTGTATCATTTGGAGTACCCACAACAGTTAGAGGCCGCTTTTTTGAAACTGGTATTATATTGATTACATTGTTTTTATCCGTTAATAACATTTTGACTTTGACACTATCAAAAGGTATGTGGCTAACATTTTTGAATGCCACTTTAAAAGTATATGGCTCACCAGCTTCCAGCGTATCTTTTGCCTGCAAAAATAAATTCGGGGCAATTGCACCTTCCGGTACCGGATCAAAAACTATTCTCCAATATTTTAATTGATATGGTGTATAATTAATCTTATCCTTTACATATAATTTCAATTTTAAATAGGGATAATTAACTGCACTCACACTTGATATATCAAATGACCCTAAATCAGGATTCAGATTGGTCATCAGTGTTGTTTCCTGACCTGCCATATTTACACCTATCAGATTTAATCTAGCAGAATCTGCCCCTGGTAAATCAGGTAATGCAGAACCATTTATCTTAATTGTATGCCATTGTTTGGCAATGCCATAAAGGGGAGATTCTACATACCCCAAAGTATCAGAAGTTTTAATATTGACAGTCTGAGCAAGGTTATCGTAAATAGTCTCTGTCATTGAATACGAAGGCGCCAAACTTCCCTGACCGTTTTTCTTATAAACGAATATCCATGTTCTTGGTCTGTTAAAACTATCTATTGTTGCAAAACCTTGGTTTTTGAAAATATGATATAATGAATTTCCCGAACCAAAGATTGTTGTATAGCTTCTCCAGACATCTGCATACGCAGGTGGTATTGGCGATACAGAAGGTACGTTCCCTCTGGCAACGACTATATAGCCTTCTGGCACAACATTATTGAGAAAATCCAT
>JBDSUW010000249.1:0-5430 GCA_039927535.1 Chitinophagaceae bacterium
ATCGTTTAGTTGATTCATATAAGATAGGTATTAAGTAAGAACACCCTTAGCGGGAAAAAGGGTGAAAGAAGATTAAATGATTATAAAGTTTTTTTAGAATCCTGCTGCCGCCAGCACTAAAACCAGGCTGCCTACATCTAATTTAAGGCGTAGCAATTGTAAGGCCCTTGCCTTTTGTGTTTTTACGGTATTGATAGAAATCTGCAATTTTTCGGCTATCTCGTCATTTTTTAATTCGCCAAAATATGCCAGCTCAAGCACCTGGCGGCAACCTTTGGGTAGTGTTGCTATGGCAGTATGAATTTCTCCAACCACTTCCGAGCGGATAATATTTTCTGTTACTTTCTCTTCTGTATATTCTGAGTCGTTCCTACTCTCAGCATACTTTTTCACTACTTCGCCGTGTCGTATTACGTTAAGGCAGGCATTTTTTACAGTCAAGTAAAGAAAACTTTTACTAGAAAGCTCATTATCAAAATCAGCACTCTTTTTCCAATAAGCTACAAATGCATCTTGCACAATATCTTCAGCTGCATCTTTGTCACCAATTAATTTATGCGCAAAATAACAGAGCCTTCGGTAGTATACCTCAAACAAATGCCTGATGCCAAAATCATTCGGCTTATCATCCATTACATCTTCAGGCAGTTTACTCATTTGCTAAAGGTAAAAAATAGCAACAAGTAATAACGAAGAGAAATTAAAACTCCGAAACTAATATTCTTCTATCCGTAATACGGACTGATCATCCAATAAACAATAACACCGGTTACCGCCACATAAAACCAAATAGGCCATGTAATGCGAACCAGTTTTTTATGTTTATCATATTCACCAGTAAGGCCACGATAGGCAGAGAAGAGAATAAATGGAAGAATAATACCAGCCAATGGAATATGTGTGCCCAGAATAATATAATAGAAAATGCGGGTATTGCCCACCGCTGCTTTTTCAGCAGCAGAAACTATACCATCAAGATTCGCATCACCAAACCTTGTTTCGCCAGTAAACAAATGATGACAGATATAACTCACTAAAAAAAGTATAGACAGCAACATAGCTGTTATCATAATATTTTTATGCAGCTTATAATTCTTTGTTTTTACAGCTATCAATGCAACCACCAATAAAAAAGCCACGATCGAATTAATCAATGCATTGGCTGCGGCAAACAAGTGTACATCAAATCCAAGATCTACATTCGCCTTTACACGGCTCAATAATAAAATAGCAGCAAAAACAATGAAGGAGAAAAGAAAGATCAGCGTTTTTGCTTTCTTATCATTTTTTTTTAAAACAGGTTCAAGCATTATTTATTTTTTTTTCCTGAAGAAGAAGAAGAGTAACCCAACACCTAACATGGCACTTAGAAATGCAACAGCCATTATCTCCAATTTCCCATCAAAGAAGCTTTTCGATTTCGGATCTTTTTCCATCGTCAGCAATACCAGATCTCTTGATAATTGTGGCAATGATTCCGCAGTGTCCAAACCATGATAGTATCCCCGCACATATCTGTTACTGTCTATCAGCACAAAATGATCGGTATGAATAAAGTTAGTATCTACTCCCATTCCATCTTCTGCCGGAACTTTCAATTCGTTGATGATGTAATCATAAATTTCTTTCTTTTCGCCAGTGAGCAACCACCATTGCTCAGGGTTTATTTGAAAGCGGTCGGCCCAATACTTTAATCGTTCTACTGAATCTCTTTCCGGATCTATACTAAAAGAAAGAAAATGCACCTCCTTATTAGTTCTATCGCCTACCCGCTGCCCGTTATGTATTGATTCTGCAAGCCGTTTCATATTCGTAGTAAGCCGGGGGCAAATGGTAGGGCAATGTGTAAAGAACAAATCAGCAATAATAATTTTTCCTTTCAGGCTGTCGAGTGTTATTATTCTCCCTTCTTGATTCCTTAAAGAAAAATCAGGGAGCTTATGCCACACCGTATCGTTTACCCGTTTGCCATTTTTAATAATAGTAACTATTGAATCGGGCAAATAATGCCTGGGCATATGTATTGCATTCTCACTCTTATTTCTTACAATAAAGTAAGCGACCAATGGCAGTAGTGCCGCTAGCAGTACCGCATATAGAGCTTTTTTGTTCACAAAATTTATTTATTCAACCCTTCGATAAAACAAGTAAGTGTTTTTATTGAAGGAGAGGCGGGTTTGAAATTAAAAACCATTAAACCGCTTCCATGTTCACGGGCAGCTGATTTAATGGTCTTGGTTTATTAAAATACTTTACAGCAGCTACTCTTTTCCACTTTCATGTTTCACAGGTGCTTCAGTTTGCTGATGTTTTGCAGGTGTTGTGCTTTCCTGGAAATGTTTATCGTACGTATTACGAAGGTTCTTATAAGAGTTTCCTTCATAAATAAAAGCAATGATAAACCATACAAAAAGTAAAAGAGGTACAACAATTGTCATGATCATATTCCGTATCTCATCCCCCAAGTGCATAAACACCGAAACGATATAATAAGCTTTGGCTATTGTTAGAATACAAACTACTCCTTTAAACATCAATACCAATAAAGCACTTGGATTGTCACCTTTATGAATAGTATAGATAGATAATCCAATAATCAGTTCAATGATAGTAATAACAGATAAAAGGATGGTCGTTTTACGTACCTTCTTTTTAAATGCAGTGTCGTCCTGATGTTCATGATGAACCGTTACTTCTTCAAATGCCGGATGTTCCATATTTTTTTAAAATTTCAAAAATTAGAAATTCCAAATTCCACTTCTTCAATTATTGACCGTTTTGGAATTTGGGATTTATTATTTAGTTTTATATCAAATAAAAACACAAGAATACAAATACCCAAACCAGATCTACAAAGTGCCAATACAATCCGGCTTTTTCAATCATCAGGTAATGACCTCTGTTCTTAAACACATCTTTCTGCGTCATGATCAGCATAATGATATTGATAACAACACCAGAAAAAACGTGAAATCCATGAAAGCCTGTAATGCCATAGAAATAACCACCAAAGGCTATTGGCCCCTTTTCTCTTACATGCATTTCTGTAAGATCAACCATTCCTCTTAATTGCACATCAGTCATTGCTGCCAGCTCTCCGGTAGAATGGGAAGCATCATGACTATGAATTAACTGTACCAAGGTTTCATGCGATGTATTATTCAAGGCAGCAGTTAATGCAACATTATCATGCACTATATTACCCCATGGGTTTCCGCCCATCGTTTGCCCAATCATTTCTATTTGACCATTTGCCAATACTGCATGCTCACCGGTAATAAGGTGATGCCACTCCCAAGCCTGGCAACCAAGGAAAGCTAATCCACCAATGATCGTCCAGAACATCCATTTAATGACACCGGCTTTATCTCCTTTATGTCCGGCATGAACAGCCAATACCATTGTTACAGAACTGATGATCAAAATAAAAGTCATTACACTCACAAACGCCAATGGCAAGTTTGCATGGCCTGCGCCGGGAAATGCGTTGAACACTACGTTTGGATCGGGCCAGAAATTCTGACTAAAGCGAATAGAGCCATATGATATAAGAAATGCGCCAAAGGTGAAAGCATCACTCATCAGAAAATACCACATCATCACTTTACCATACTCCAGGTTGAAAGGGCTTTTTCCGCCACTCCACCATTTGGTCTGATGTACTGTTGTTGTTCCCATATTAAAAAATTATTATAAACTCCGGCTCTTTTTTAACTGCCGATTATTAAAAAGAATAATAATAAATAAATCCAAAGCAAATCCACAAAATGCCAATATACAGCTGCTACTTCTACCGGTATCGAACTATATAATTTTGTTTTGCCAATAAATGCTTTAATAAACATAACTAACAAAGTAATGATACCGCCGATCACATGCAAAGCATGCAATCCGAAAATTACATATAAGAACTGACCTGCACCAGCTCCTTTCAATGTAATTTGCTGAGCCCATAATTCCTGAAAGCCAAACCACTGAAATACTACGAACGCCACACCAAGAATTAATGTAACACCAATCAGCAACCGGTACTTACTCATCTCCCTTTGCTTAAAAGAACGTAAAGCCATCTGCAATGTTAAACTGCTAAGTAAAATAACAGCCGTTGAAACCCAGAATGCTTTTGGCAGTTCTACCGTTATCCAATTTGTCTGATTGCTTTTTACAATAAAAGCACTTGTCAAACCGGCAAACATCATAACGATACTGCCTATTGCCACCCACATCGTAAACTTGTGTGGGTGCATTTTACCCCTATCCCCTGAAGGGGGATTTTTATAGTTTTCTTCTATATTTAAATCACTCACCACTTATATTGATTTTAACTCTGGTTTTTTACAACAAATAAATGAACTCCCATTTTAAAATATTTTTTATTCCCCTTTAGGGGATGGGGGTTTTGCTTAGTAGCAATGCCAGCAACACCACCGGCAAATACATATAACTTCCAAACATTACTTGCCTTGCAGATGCAACATCCATTTTTCTGTACAATGTCAAACATCTTCCTATCATAAATAAATTAGCCAATCCTATTAATGACAAACTAATTATTCCATTTACTCCTTCATAGCTGCACATTCCAATAAAGAAGGGCGCCAGTGTTACCGGAATCAGCAACAACGAATACAAAACAGTTTGCAACGCTGTAAACTTAGTTGGTCCTTTATCTGCAGGTAATAGTTTAAATCCTGCTGTTGAGTAATCTTTGTGTGCCACCCAGGCAATTGCCCAAAAATGAGGGAACTGCCAAAAGAACTGAAACGCAAACAACACCCAACCACCTGTTCCAAGATATCCATCGCCTGCAGCCCAACCAATCAAACATGGTAAAGCTCCCGGCACTGCACCTACCAATACTGCTATTGAATTTACTTTCTTCAATGGCGTATAAATAAATGCATAAAGAAACAAACTAAATGCAGCTAATCCTGCCGCCAGCCAGTTGAAATAATGACCGAGAATAAAAACTCCAGCCGCTCCGGTAATGATGGCAAAAGCCCATCCTTCCATAACACTCATACGACCCGAAGCAACTGGCCTGGTTGCCGTTCGCTTCATCATCGCATCCGTATCTTTTTCAACTACCTGGTTGATGGCATTCGCACTGCCCGTAACCAGCATCCCACCTGCAAAGAGCAAGAATATCATCGTCCAGCGGTTCATCACATATTGTTCCGAACCTTGCGTCAGCAAAAAACTAATAACACTGCTGAACACCACCATGATACTCAGCGAAAGCTTCATCAACTGAAAATAATCTTTTAACCTACGCATCTACGGCCTCCTCCCGATCCCGATAAAAAATCGGGACCATCTTAGCACAGCCCTCGCTTATTATAAATTCATTAAAATATTTCAATAACCTATTTCTCATAGAACTATCAATATGTCGCCTCCCGAAAAATCGGGACAGGCTCTACGGGACTA
>JBDSUW010000250.1:0-9765 GCA_039927535.1 Chitinophagaceae bacterium
CTTATACTGTTAAATGGGGTTTTTTCAATGGCGGAAATTGCCCTTGTTTCAGCTCGGAAATCACGGCTGGAACATCTCGCAGAAAAAGGCGACAAAAAAGCAAGGCTTGCACTCGAACTTTCAAACAGACCTGAAAAATTTTTATCTGCCGCACAGATTGGCATTACGTTGATTGCAATTCTTACGGGTGTTTACTCCGGCGATAAATTTGCACCATCCCTTCAACCTTATCTTGAAAAAATCAGTTTTATTGGCGAATATGCTGATACGGTCGCCACAACAATAATAGTAGTGCTGGTAACTTTTCTTTCAATTGTTTTTGGCGAATTAATTCCCAAGCGAATTGGTTTGTTAAGATCAGAAAGGATTGCCAAATCAGTAGCCGGACCAATGAATTTATTCGCCAGATTCACTCATCCATTCGGATGGTTGCTTAATAATACCAGTAATCTTTTCTTCCGCATTTTCAACATTAAACGGTTAAAAGATGATGCAATAACAGAGGAAGAGATTAAAACAATGATTACAGAAGGCGCCCAAGCCGGCAATATTGATGAGGCAGAGCAGGAAATCATTGAAAGAGTTTTTCATCTTAGCGATAGAAATATTACCTCGCTGATGACTCATCGAAGCGACATAGTCTGGTTCAACCTCGACGATAATGAAGAAAAGATCAAAGAAAAAATATTAGCCGAACCACATTCTGTTTACCCAATATGTAATGGTAATATTGATGAAATAAAAGGATTTGTATCAATCAAAGATCTTTACATTACTCCCGATCATCGTTTGTTCAAAGACATCATGCAACCGGCCCTTTTTATTCCGCAAAATAATACGCCTTACCAGGTGTTGGGGAAATTTAAAGAATCACATAACCATTCCTGTTTTATTGTTGATGAGTATGGAAGTGTGTTGGGGTTAGTTACATTAAATGATATTCTGGAAGCAATTGTAGGAGACATTCCACAGCCGGATGTAGAAGATTACGAAATTATAAAAAGAGATGATGGTACTTACCTTGTTGACGGGCAAATTCCATTTTATGATTTCTTAACCCGTTTTGAAAAAACCGAATGGATGCATGAAGGCGAACATGATTTTGATACCATTGCCGGTTTTATTTTACATGAATTGGAGAAAATCCCAAAACCCGGAGACAAATTAGAATGGAAAGGTTTCAAATTGGAAGTACTGGATATGGATGGACACCGTATTGATAAGATTCTGGTAGACCTGAGTCAGGAGTTAAAAGATGAAATAGAAGAATAGCTAAATGCTTTCTCAGAAAGAAAAAGAAACAGTTTTATCCGAATAGTTTAATTTATTGCTTTTCCGGTTTCCTCCTACAATTACATGCATGATATTTACCTGATCATCAAACAGATCATACATCAGGCTATTCGTTATATCAATTTTTGAAACATTTGTAGTGTTATTCACTTCGAAATAGCCGTAAGCCGCTTCTTTGTCATTTTCAAATCCCAGATATGAAAGAGCAACCGGTCTTCCATTTACATGAATAGATATGTGTGACAGTATATACTTCTTAACTAAAGTATCCATAGCCGCCTTATTGGGCGGATTGATCAGGTCAACTTTCGTTTTATAGTTTTTTGCCAATAATTTTTCAAAATCATCTGTAAATATCTTGCAGCTGATCTCCAGATTTTTATCTGCGGCATTATGGTTAATCTCTGTCACACTTACATGAAAAGGGTGATCGGCAGGTTTTGCCGAGGTCAGAACGACTGATAAGCCTAAAATAAACAACCATTTATTGAGCGATGAAGCCATTTGCACTATTATTTTTTTCGTTACAAAAGTCTGTACTATTTTGTTGCCTTAAAAGCCGTTAATGTAAAATTCTTTGCAAAGGACGGCTTTCCTTAATAATAAGATGCAGGATTTTGGATTTTATTTTAATCTGGGCTGGGAACATATTATCAGCAAAAATGCACTGGACCATCAGTTATTCATTGCTGCTTTAGCAGCTATCTATCTTATTAAAGACTGGAAACAGGTGTTGATACTGGTAACCGCTTTCACTATAGGTCATTCTGTAACATTGGCATTAAGTGTGTTTGATATTATCCGCTTTAGCAGCAGCTGGGTAGAATTTCTGATTCCCTGTACCATTATTATTACAGCACTAAGTAATTTCTTTCAAAAAAAATTTACAGCCAAATCAATCCGTATCAATTATTTCCTGGCACTTGCTTTTGGACTGATACATGGAATGGGCTTCGCCAACTACATCCGATTTATTTTGGCAGACGACCAGGGGGTTGGTTGGAGCCTGTTTGGATTCAATGTAGGATTGGAAGTGGGACAAATTGTAGTGGTGGTGGTTTTATTATTATTAGCTTACCTTATTATAAATATCTTCCATGTAAACAGAAGAGAATGGGTAATATTTTTATCCGCAGCTGTTTTCAGTCTTGCATTGAAAATGGCACTGGAACGTCTTCCTTTTTAAAATAAATTTTAAACTATAAAAAATGAAAAAGTATCATCTGTTGGTTTTTATGCTGATTGGCCTTGCTACAACAATGCAGGCACAGATTCAGAATAATGCAAGTTCAAATCATGCCAATAAGTTTGAGCAGTTAGGAACTATTTTGCCAACACCAAATGAACAAAGAACAGCTAGTGGTGCGCCGGGTACAAAATACTGGCAGCAAAGGGTTGATTATGATATTAAGTGTGAATTGGATGAAGCAAATAATAAACTGACTGGGTCAGAAACGATCACCTACTTTAATAATTCACCAGATGTGTTGAATTATTTCTGGATGCAACTGGACGAGAACCAGCACAGCTCCGTGAACAATGCAAACTATCAATCACAAAACACAATTCCTCAACAGGCAACTGATAAAACACTAGACCGATACGAAGAAAAGATGACTGACAATGGTTATGGTTTCAACATTACGAAACTAACAGACGTTGCTGGTAAGCCGCTAAAATATACACTCAATAAAACAATGATGAAAATTGATTTACCTGCGCCGTTGAAACCCGGGCAGAAATTTGTTTTCAATTGCAGCTGGAATTATAAACTCGCCGACCGTGGAAATTTCATTCGTTTTGGTGGTGCAAGAGGTGGGTATGAAAAATTCGACGATGGCAATAGTAATTACACCATGACACAATGGTATCCCCGTTTGTGCAAATACAGTGATGAGACAGGATGGCAAAACCACCAGTTTACTGGCACAGGTGAGTTTGCTTTAACATTCGGAAATTTTAAAGTACAAATGACAGTTCCAGCCGATCATATTGTTGGTGGAACTGGTGAATGTCAGAACTATGCACAAACATTATCATCAACACAAATGAGCCGCTGGCAAAAAGCTCAAACAGCCAATGAGCCTTTGCAGATTGTAACATTGGATGAAGCATTAAATGCCTCAAAGACAAAAAAAGGTATTGCTTCACCTTCGGCCCGCAAAACCTGGATTTTTAAAGCTGATAATGTAAGAGACTTTGCATGGACAGCCTCCAGACGTTTTGTGTGGGATGCAATGCCTGCAATTGTAGAAGGTAAAAAGGTAATGACGATGAGCTATTATGCAAAAGAAGCTTATCCTATTTACAGCAAGTATTCAACAAAAGCGGTTGCACATACATTAAAGACCTATTCTAAATTTTCAGTTCCCTATCCTTACCCCGTTGCCAGTAGTGTAGAAGGCAATCAAGGTATGGAATACCCAATGATATCATTCAACCCCGGAAGAGCAAATGATGATGGTTCTTATTCAGAAAGTGCTAAGAATTCAGCCATCTTTGTTATTATTCATGAAGTAGGCCATACATTTTTTCCTATGATTGTCAATAGCGATGAAAGACAATGGACATGGATGGATGAAGGACTGAATTCCTATTTGCAATATTTAACACAGGAATTATGGGACAATAAATTCCCTTCTCCAATTGGCGGTCCTGCCTGGTCAATTACCAGTTATATGAAATTGCCAAAGGATCAGCTGGAGCCAATCATGACCAATTCCGAAAACATCAACAACTTTGGCTCAAATGCGTATTCAAAAGTTGCCACTGGATTAAATATATTAAGAGAAACAATTGTAGGCAGAGAACTTTTTGATGAAGCGTTCCGCACTTATTCAAAACGTTGGGCATTTAAATCGCCGACACCGGCAGATTTTTTCCGTACGCTGGAAGATGCAACAGGCGAAGATCTTGATTGGTTCTGGAGAGGATGGTTCTATGGAACAGATGCTTGTGATATTTCGATCGACACTGTAAAACATGCAGTGCCTGACGTTGCAGCTGTACCACAAAGAACAACGGATACTACTTTTATGGTTCCATTACCTAAACCAGAAGTGAATCCGTTTGACGATATCTCTAAAATGAGGAACCGAAAAGATAAGAATATTGTTTTCGAAACGGACAAGGATACTTCGCTCAGAGACTTCTATTGGAAATATGACAGAGAAATAGAAAAGTATGACTCTGCAAAATATCCCGTCGTAGTTTCTCCGCAAACAGAAGCATTGGATCAACAAGGAAAACAGAAATACGGTGATAAGCAGTTATACGAAATCACTTTTTCTAATAAAGGTGGATTGGTAATGCCGATCATCATTGAATGGACATTCAAAGACGGCACTACTGAAATAGAAAGAATACCTGCACAGGTGTGGAGAAAGAATGAACAAAAGGTTACAAAAACATTTATGAAGGATAAAGAAGTAGCATCTATAAAATTAGATCCATACAGAGAAACTGCAGATATAGATGAAACAAATAACAGTTATGGTGATATAAAACCACCAAGCAAATTCAAATTGTTTAAACAAAAACAAAATGTGCCACAACCGCAAGAGCCAAACCCTATGCAGAAAGCAAAGGAGAAGAAAGGATTTTAAAAAGCATAAAGAGGATTAATAATATTTTTGCCGGGAAGACGGGAAGTTTGTAAGTAACAACATCTTACCGTCTTCTTTTCTTCCCGGTAATATTTTTTTTATCAAAAGATAGAAATAAATATCCTGTCGCAGATCTTATATTTTGATACAACGCATTAAGAATGTAAAAATGATGCTAGTAATAAATGCAAAAGCATTTTACACCTTGCCCTATTTCCCTTAGTTTTGAGAACACTTGCATTTTCTTTTATAATAAAAAATCATAATACAAATGAAAAGAATCATTTCATGTTTATTGATGTTGGCGGGCATTGCAACCATTAGTATGGCACAAAACATTCAAAACAATTCCAATAGCAATCATGGTAATAAGTTTGAACAGATGGGCGGCATTCTTCCTACGCCGAATGAATATCGTACTGCCAGCGGTGCGCCGGGACCAAAATACTGGCAGCAACGTTGTGATTATGATATCAAATGTGAACTAGATGAAAAAAATAACAAATTGACAGGAAGTGAAACGGTAACCTATTTCAATAACTCTCCGAATGAACTTACCTATCTGTGGTTACAGTTGGATGAGAATCAGCATAGCAGTGTGAATAATGCAAATTACCAGGCAAGCAATCCGATGAACAAGAATGTGAGCCCACAACAAATTGAGAAAGAAGATGAAAACAAAAGTGATAATGGTTATGGTTTTAATATAATGAAACTAACTGATGGCGCCGGTAAATCATTAAAATATACTGTAAACAAGACAATGATGCGGGTTGAATTACCAATGGTTTTAAAACCAGGCCAGCGTTTTGTTTTTAAACTGGATTGGAATTATAAATTATCTAACCGCTCAGAAAGAGGTGGCCGTGGTGGTTATGAATTTTTTCCGGAAGATGGCAATAGTGAATTCACTATGACGCAATGGTATCCTCGTCTGTGTGTATATAGCGATTTTCAGGGGTGGCAAAATCACCAGTTCACTGGTCGTGGAGAATTTGCTTTGACATTCGGAAATTTCAAAGTACAAATGACTGTTCCTGCAGATCATGTTATCGGCGCAACTGGCGAATGTCAGAATTATGCTCAGGTACTTACTCCTGCACAAATGAGCCGGTGGCAAAAAGCACAAACAGCTAAAGATGTAATTGAAGTTGTTACTTTAGATGAAGCTGTTGCTGCAGAAAAAAAAGGGCCAGCAATGATTGCTTCAGCTTCGCCTCGCAAGAAAACATGGATTTATAAAGCAGATAATGTTCGTGACTTTGCATGGGGCTCTTCCCGCAAATTTGTTATGGATGCTATGCCGCAAATGGTGAATGGTAAAAAAATTATGTGCATGAGTTATTATGCAAAAGAAGCTTATGGTTTATACCGTAAGTATTCTACCAAAGCTGTAGCTCATACTATCAAAACTTATTCTGACTTTACTATTCCTTATCCATACCCTGTTGCACAAAGTGTGGAAGCAAGTAATGGAATGGAATATCCAATGATCTGTTTCAATTATGGAAGAACAGAAAAAGATGGTACATACAGTGAGAGTACAAAATATGGAATGCTGGGTGTAGTTATACATGAAGTTGGTCACAATTTTTTTCCGATGATCATTAATAGCGATGAACGTCAATGGAGCTGGATGGACGAAGGACTGAATACTTTTGTAGAATACCTTGCAGAAGAATTATGGGATAATAATTTTCCAAGTCGTCGTGGACCTGCAGCTCTCATAACAGATTACATGAAATTATCTAAAGATCAACTGGAACCGATTATGTCCAATAGTGAAAACATAATTGGTTTTGGTCCTAATGCATACTCCAAACCAGCAACGGGTTTAAATATTCTGCGGGAAACAATTATGGGCCGTGAGTTGTTTGATTATGCATTTAAAGAATATGCAAGAAGATGGGCTTTCAAACATCCTGAACCTGCTGACCTTTTCCGCACCATGGAAGATGCAAGTGGCGAAGACCTAGATTGGTTCTGGAGAGGTTGGTTCTATAGCACCGAGGTTTGTGATATATCGCTGGACACAGTTAAATATGCAAAACCAGATTTGAATGCTGAACCCGGAGGAACAATCGAATCAACTGTAATGCGTAATGTAGCCAAACCATTACAACCTGCATATGATGATATTTCAAAGATCAGAAACAGAGCAGATAAGGATATCGTTTTCCAAACAGATAAAGACACCAGCCTCCGTGATTTTTACTGGAGATATGGCCGTGGTTTAGAATCATATGATACAACTAAATATGCTACCACCATTCCTGCCCGTTCGCAGGAAAAATTAACCGCAGCAGAAAAAGCAGAATTTGGAAATAAAAGTATGTATGAACTTACTTTCAGCAACAAAGGTGGTTTGGTAATGCCAATCATCCTTGAATGGACATATAAAGACGGAACTACTGAAGTAGAAAAAATACCTGCACAAGTATGGAGGCTGAATGAAAATAAAGTTGTGAAGACATTTATAAAAGATAAAGAAGTGGCTTCTATTAAACTAGACCCGTTCAGAGAAACAGCTGATATTGATGAAAGCAATAACAGTTGGAATACGATAGGTGCGCCATCTAAGTTTACTATCTTCAAAGGAAGACAAGGCCCCGCAAGAGGTGCATCTGGACAGGATAGCAACCCGATGCAAAAATCGAAGGAGAAGAAAGGATTCTAATGTAGTTTAATAGTTAATTAATTTATTTCTAGGAGGAACATGGAGACTTTACCTCTGTGTTTATCTGTGACAGAGAGTCCCTTGGTTAATTTTTTTTCAAAATAATCCACTAGCGAAATAACACTACTTTCCTTTGGCTTTATTTTTGTCTTTATAGTATTTATAGAAGCCATCACATTATGAAAAAATTCTTTAAGATTACAGGTATTACTCTTGTTGTATTAATTGTATTAGCATTCATCATTCCCGTTGTATTTAAAAAACAGATACAACGTCTGGTAAAAAAAGAGATCAATAAAAGTATCAATGCAAAAGTTGATTTCTCCGATGTAAAGCTTTCAATATTCAAACACTTTCCAAAAGTTGCTATAGTAATAGAAGACCTTACAATTATTGGCTTGAATGAATTCTCGGCAGATACATTACTGACCGCAAAAAAAGTAGATGCATCTGCCGGATTATTTAATGTGCTAAAAGGAAAAGATATTAAACTATATGGACTCTTTTTTGAATCCCCAAGGATACATGCTTTGATGAATGCAGATGGAAAAGCAAACTGGGATATTGCAAAAGCAAGCAGCGATACGACTGGAAATACTGATACATCCGCATCAGCCTTTCAATTAACATTGAAAAAATATGAAATTTCAGACGGTTATTTATTGTTTAAAGATGATAGAGCAAATACTTACACAGAACTAACTGAGCTTAACCATACTGGTAGCGGCGACCTGACAGCTGATGTATTTACACTTTCTACAAAAACAAAAGCAGCATCTGCCACATTGATACAGGATGATATTCCTTATCTGTCAGATGCAAAAGCAGATATAGAAACAGAAATAAAAATTGATAACAGAACTAACACTTATACATTCGATACAAAAGACATCATATTAAACGACTTGAAACTATCCGCAGCAGGATTCTTTCAAATGGTGAATGACAGTACTTTCAATATGGATATAAAATTTGAATCGCCTACCAATGATTTTAAATCAATCCTTTCCATGATACCCTCCATGTACACAAAAGATTTTTCATCTATAAAGTCAAGTGGAAAGGCATCTTTCAACGGATTTGTAAAAGGAACTTATACGCCACAGCAATTACCTGCCTACGATGTAAACCTGGAAGTAAAAGATGGTTCCTTCCAATATCCTGATCTGCCAAAACCAGTAAAAAATATTCAGTTATCATTAAGAGCAAGTAATCCCGACGGTCAACCAGATAATTCTGTCATTGATATCCCTAAAGGGCATTTAGAAATGGATAACGAGCCATTTGATTTTCGTTTTATTTATAAAAATCCAGTCACTATTCAATTAATAGATGCGGCTGCAAAAGGCAAAGTAGATCTTACGCAGTTATCAAAATTTATTAAGCTTGAGAATGGAACAAAGCTTTCAGGTCTTGTTTGGGCCGATGCTTTTGTAAAAGGCCCGATGCAGGCATTGCAAAATCAATCTGGAAATTTTACGGCAGGTGGTTTCTTTGATATTCGTAATTTATATTATGCTGCAGCTAATTTTCCACAACCAATTAAAAATGGAAATATAAAAGCAACATTGCAAAATAGCGGCGGCATCGCCGATAACACCGCCATCAATATTTCTTCAGGGCATATAGAGATCGGAAACGACCCACTTGATTTCTCTTTGCAATTAAGCAAACCAATGTCTGCTGTAAATTTTGCTGGGAATGCAAAAGGAAGATTTACATTGGACAATATCAAACAGTTCACAACACTTGAACCCGGAACCAGTATCAGTGGTGTGCTGAATACCGATATGGGTTTTGCCGGCAACAAAGCAGCCATCACTCAAAAACAATATGATAAGATTACTCTCAGCGGAAATGCATCGCTGAATAATTTTAATTACAAGTCGGCTGAATATCCTTCGGGAATTGCTATTAACGGCACGCAGTTATCATTCAATCCTTCTAATATTTCATTAAGTAATATGTCAGGCAAATACCTGAGCACTAATTTTTCTGCTAACGGAGCATTGAACAATTTTATTGGTTTCTTGATAAATGATCAGACATTGACAGGAAATCTGAATGTAAAAACAGGCGTTGTAAATTTGAATGAATGGATGGGAACTTCTCCAACCACTACTACAACCCCTACAAATACCGGTACACCAGAACCTTTTCTGGTTCCAAAAGGTGTAAACTTTGCTGTAA
>JBDSUW010000251.1:0-6050 GCA_039927535.1 Chitinophagaceae bacterium
ATATCATAAAGGCCTAGCTTTAATTCAAAATCATTTTCTTTAAAGAATCGCTTTGTAATGGTGGCATTCCATTTAGTGTAATTGTTATTTTGTGGGAAACGTGGATCTTTCTGTCGGAACTGTGAATTTACATCTGTCCCAATTTCAAATTTTTGGGGTAGGAAAACTTTTGCCTGTGCCCAACCATCCAATTGCCAGAAATCGGCATTAGCGGCTGCATTCACGGTCGCTTCTGAATGATTCCAGCTAAATGTGGGACTGAAATAAAATTCGAATTTGTTTTGAACAGACTGATTGATATCCATATTAACTCCAACATTTCTACTTATTGTTATGTTTTTTACATTGTTAATAAAATCAATATTCCGGTTGATACTCGCAGTAGGTCCGAAACCTACCCGCATTTTATTTTTTAGTTTGAAACCATAACTGCTATAAAAATTCAGATTGTAAACGCCATTTGCATTAACAGTATGATAAGTTCTTTTGCCCTCATTGTCAATCTTATTTGATTGTACAAATGCATTTTCCGTTATGTTTATATTGAGATTTACAAAGATATTTTTCTCTTTTAAAACATTATAAGAGTTGTAGCCAGTTCCAAATGAATGTCTGAATGACTGTTTGAGATCCGGGTTGCCATTATAAATATTCAAAGGGTCTGTATTTACACGGATTGGTTGCAATTGTTCTAGTGAGGGAGCATTGGAGGATCCATTGTAATTAAACCTGATATTTTCGCTGGGTTTAATTTTATAATTATAAGAGGCCCGTGGAAAGAAATTGATGAATTTATATTTAGTTACTGTGGCATCAGTTATATTTTTTTGAATAAAATTGCTGAATCCAACGGATGCTCCAAAGGAGTAGTTGTATTTTTTCTTATTCATCCGGAAATTTAACCCCGGCGTATTAACAATCCTGTTAAAAACAAATGAGTTACTAAGCGAATCTATCAGGCTCTCATATTTGCCATTATTATTTTTAATATTAGTAAGCCTTTCAGTACTGTTGCTGTTATAAGAAATGGAATGGCTTAATTCAAGGTAAAAATCTTTTGCCAATGGCTCCGTATAGGAAATTTTTGTATTTATACCTTTTGCTTCACTGTTGCGAATATTTTGCTGGTCTATCGTATCAACATTGTTCAGCAAGCCATTTACATAAAATTTATTTAATGAGTTGAGATAACCATCATTTAATGAATTACTCCAGCTAAAATCATTGTTGATAGACAGCGTTCTGGACAATTTTTTAAATTTATGTTTCCAGAGTAAAGTTGAATTTACTGCGTTATTATCTCCAGTATTTGTACTATTTCTCCGGCTATTGTTAATACTATCTCCATTTTCAGTATTATCCTGAGAGAAATAATCACTGTTTGTAATTGTATTTTTTTTGTTGGCTTTGGTTGTCCACTTTAGTGAATTGGCTGAATCAATATTAAAGTCAAGTGTAAAGTTCAGTGCATGTTTTACATTCGAATTAAAAATACTGCTGATGCTATTGCTGTTCCAGCTGCTGTCTGGCAAAAAGATTTTAGAAAAAACTCTATTTTCTGCCGGAGCATTTATCTTACTGTATTTGTAGCCTGAATTAAAACTTTGTTTCTGATCTTTGCCAAATTTATCGCTGTAATGCAATCCACCATTCCAGTTTTGCGGAATTCCTTTAGTACCGCTACCGTAATTTTCATCTGCGTCACCTGAAATATTGATATACATTCCCCCATCATCTGTCATTCCGGATGACATATTATCTGCAGCACCTCCATAATTCTGCGCATCCCGCCAGTCAAGATTAGTTTGTCCGGTATTACTTATAATGCCATATCCTGCCATTTTTCGTTTGTCTTTAAACGAATTCAGCATTATCGAATTATTATATTTGTCTTTTAAGCCACCACCTAACTCAGCTTTTCCAAAATATCCTTCCTTTCTTTTCATTTTAAGATTGATGGTTTTATCTTTTACCCCATCATCTATTCCAGTAAATTCTGCCTGATCACTTTTCTTATCAAACACTTCCACTTCCTTCACTGCATCGGCTCTTAAATTTTTAGTAGCAATGCCGGGATCACTTCCAAAAAATTCTTCTCCGTCCACCAATACTTTTTTCACTCTTTCGCCCATGGCCGTTATATTTCCGTCCTTATCTACTTGTATGCCTGGCAAGCGCCTTAATAGTTCTTCCACATTGGCACCAGCTCTTACTTTAAAGCTGTCTGCCGTATATATTGTTGTATCTCCTTTTATGCGTATGGGGCTGCCTGTTCTAATCAACACTTCAGCTAGTAATTTGCTTTTAGGTGTCATGTACAACTTCCCTAAATCTTTATCTTCATTGCCATTCAGCGTAACTACATCAAAAAAATCTCCCATATAAGGATGAGTGATCATCAAAATAAAATTTCCTTGCGGTACATCTGGGATGAAAAAATGTCCATCCTTATCGGCACGGGTAAATTTTACAAGTATTGAGTCGGTTTGCCGAAGGAGAGCAATGACAGCATTTTCAGGATTCTTTTTTTCTACTGAGTCAGTAACACTACCTTTAAGAGAGGTTGTTTGGGAATTAGCAAAATGTGCAGTACATAACAAAAGCAGCACTACAATTTTTAGCTGTTTTCTCATGGCTGAGTGAGGTTGGTTTGGTTTAATGATAAGGAATGCTAAACTATTCAAAAGGAATCATCGAAGGTTCACCATTCATATAATTTTAAGTTAAAGTTTTTTCAATTGGAATATGAGTCAAAAGAGTAAAAAATCTCTAATCGATATGGCAAATAAGCAAGCAGAACTGCCTGGAAAATTCGAGGAATCAAATTTTGTAGATACTTCCAAAGCCGTTTGGAATTATTCTTTGCTGACTGATGATGATGTAAAAAATTATCAAAATGGAACCAATTATCAACTCTACAAAAAATTCGGCTCTCATTCCATTCAAGTAAATAAAATTTGGGGAATGTACTTTTGTGTGTGGGCTCCCAATGCTACAGCCGTATCTGTAAAAGGAAATTTTAATGATTGGAAGAATCATGAATTTGAATTGAATCCCCGTTGGGATAAAAGCGGTATTTGGGAAGGCTTTATCCCACATTTTAAATTAGGCGAAGCGTACAAGTATCATATCATTGGATATGGCAAAATAAAATTAGATAAAGGCGATCCGTTTGCTAATTTTTGGGAGAAGCGACCACAAACAGCTAGTATTACATGGGACATGCATTATGACTGGAAGGATAGTGAGTGGATGATGAAAAGAAAAGAGAATAATTCTCTTGATGCACCTTGGAGTGTGTATGAAGTGCATTTGGCAAGCTGGCAACGGCCTGATAAAAACGATGAAGAAAGTTATAACTCTTACGATCAATTAAAAGAACAATTGATTCCTTATGTAAAAGAGTTAGAGTTTACCCATGTAGAGTTTATGCCGGTAATGGAACATCCGTTTGATGGAAGCTGGGGCTATCAGTGCACAGGTTTTTTTGCAGCCACTTCCAGGTTTGGTGATCCGCAGGGTTTTATGCGGCTGATAGATGCTTTTCATCAGGAAAATATTGGAGTTATTCTGGATTGGGTGCCTTCGCATTTTCCGTATGATGCACATGGCATTTTTATGTTTGATGGCACACATACTTATGAGTATGCTGATATGCGGAAAGGGTTTCACCCGGACTGGAACAGTTATATTTTCAATTATAAAAGAGGAGAAGTAAAATCATTTCTCATTAGCAGTGCAAGGTATTGGTTTGATCTTTTTCATATTGATGGCATAAGAGTGGATGCCGTAAGCTCCATGTTGAAATTGGATTATTCAAGAAAAGAAGGAGAGTGGGAGCCAAACGAGTTTGGAAGGAATGGAAATATAGAAGCCATTGAATTTATCAAAGATCTTAATAATACTATATACCGTGATTTTCCTGATGTGCAAACAATTGCAGAAGAATCTACTGACTGGCCCGGCATTTCAAGACCAACATATGATGACGGATTAGGCTTTGGTATGAAATGGATGTTGGGCTGGATGCATGATACATTGGATTATTTTAAAATGGACCCTTACATGCGACAGTTGCACCAGGATAAGTTTTCATTTAGTATGGCGTATTTCTATGATGAAAATTTTATGCTTCCGATAAGCCATGATGAAGTGGTGCATGGCAAAAGTCCCATGCTCTATAAAGTAGCGGGTGATGAATGGCAGCAATTTGCAAATCTTCGTCTGTTGTACACCTATATGTGGACACATCCCGGGGCCAAGTTACTATTTATGGGAAATGAATTTGGGCAAACCAATGAATGGGATTATAAATCAGAATTGCAATGGGATCTATTAAAATTTGAAGGTCATCGGTTACTAAAAGATTGCATAAGGGATTTAAACAAACTACTTAAGGTAGAGTCTGCTTTGCATTTCAATCAATTTAAAAAAAATGGATTTGAATGGGTTGATCTCAACCATAGAGCAGAGTCAGTAATCGTTTATAAAAGAAAGGGAGAAAAGATAATTGACGACTTATTAATTATTTTAAACATGACACCGATGGTTCGAAATGATTGGGAAATTGAAGTAAGTGGAAAGCCTTACAGTAAGGAAATATTTAATAGCGATAGTAAAATTTATTGGGGTACAGGAGATGTGTATAATCCTGATATACGGTATAAACTTATTGACAAGAATCAACAAAAGTATAAACTAACAGTAAATTTACCACCCCTCTCAGGGATTGTTCTGAAATAGTACTTTTTTGGAACGATATTCGCTAATACAGGCCGGTTAAGTTTTGATTATAATTACAGTAAATATATCTTGCAGATGAGTAGCAATTTAAATCCAATCCAAATTAAAACCCTATGACTCGTTACCCTTTAGCACTTCTTCTGTTGCTGATAACTTCAGTAGCATTTTCACAGGCATCATTAACAACAATCGAATCACTACCCAAGGTGGATAGTGCCGATTATTTTTTACAAAAAGGTTTAGTGGAAAAACAAAATGGACGAAGACTGGAGTCTTTGAAAAATTTTGAAAAAGCCATCCGCTATGATGAAAAAAGCCTGGCAATAAATACTGAGCTGGCCTATGCTTATCTCGATCTTCGCCGATATGCACAAGCAAGAGAAACTTTTATAAAGTTGGTACAAATGGGTGAGGAAACAGCTGCAAACTATAAGCAGATTCTTACTTTATCATTCCAGTTGAAACAAAAAGATGATGTTCTTTTGTATGCTAATAAATTAAAGAAAGCAGATCCATCAGAAAAAATAGCATACTATGTCGGCAGGAGTCATTATGAAATGGACAATTATGGGGAAGCCATTAAATTCCTGAATGAAGCGATAAAAGAAGACCCGACAAATGCTGATGCACCTTATATGATTGCCCACAGCTATGCTGATATGATGAATTATAAATTAGCTGTTCCTTATTTCAAACAGGCAATTGCATTAAAACCAAATGAGAGCTATTGGATATATGAGCTGAGTCTTATTTTTTATGCAATGAATAATGATAAAGATGCATTAAAGTATATGCTTGAAGCAGGAGAGAAAGGTTTGAAGAAAGACAATGATTACCTGGAAAATCTTGCCATCGCTTATCTGAATATTGGTAACCTTGATGAAGGTGTAGCTATGCTGAACGAAATTTTGAAAAGAAAGCCAAGCGACATGAACATCCTGAATATGATTGCAGAGGCTTACTATTACAAAGGCAAATTTGATAAAGCAATAGAGTATTGGGATAAAATTTTGGAATATGATAAAGAAAATTTTTCTTCCTTATACATGATTGGCATGGCTTATCAGAAAAAAGGTGGAAAAGAAAATATGGAAAAAGGTGTTAAGCTTTGTGATATTGCTATTCAAAAAGATCCATCACTGGCTAATTTAAAGCAGAAGAAAATGATGGCAGGTATGTAAAATATTTAGCTAAGAGAAATAAAGAGAAAAGGAGATAAAGAGTGAATTCGAATATTCATTGATCTGTCGGTACTGTCTCATAAACTGTGTAAGTCATCAAGAACTTGGGGTGCACCCCAAGTTCTT
>JBDSUW010000252.1:0-5905 GCA_039927535.1 Chitinophagaceae bacterium
CCATAATTAGTATCCGTTTCTTCCTGAACCTGCGAATGATGTATCCGGTGCATCAAAGGTGAAGAAAACAATTGTCTGTACACACCATCAAAACTTTCAGTTATATTAATATTGGAATGATGAACAATTACCGCTGCAAAAAATAAAAGTTCATATACCAGAATGGGTAAAAATGTAAACCCTATTATAAAATAAAAAGAAGCCTTGAAAATGGTAGATAATAACAATTCAAAGGTGTGAAAACGAAACACTGTGGTAGAATTCATTTTCTTTTCCTGATGATGAAACCGGTGAAACCGCCATAAAAATTTATAGGTATGATTGAACCGGTGCCACCAATACATAAAAAAATCCATGAGTATTATTGTGAGTGGTAGTAATAACCAGAAGGGGAATGAAAACTGTTGCAATAAACCTATTTTGTTTTTTGAAATAAGACTTAACAATTCTACCAGCAATGCAGAAGGTATAAATAATAGCACTACATTTATTATTCCAACCAATCCGTTTCTTCCTTCATTATTAAGGTCATTGTATTTTTTCTGTTCTGGAAATACATGCTCAAATAAATATTGCAGTAAAAACACACCAAAGATGATAATGGTTTGTATCCTTTTTTCAGAAAGATGTTCCAGATAGCCGGGTAATGTAATGCCTGCAATCATGCTTAATCTTTTTTACTTAACTGCCAGTCTTCTTCGGTATCTACATCTGTTAATATTGGCAAGGTGGTAAATGAAACATTATACTTTTTCAAATCTTGCACGGTGTCTCCAAAAACTGTTTCGGTACTCCATTTTTTATTATCAAAAATAAAGCCATATAATTTTTTCATACCCAACAAATAATAACCACCATCATTTGCAGGGCCAATTACAATTTCATTCTTATTTAATAATTCGAATGCTTGTTGAATGATTGCTGTTGTCAATTGAAAACAATCGCTTCCAATGATTACCACCTTTTCATAACCTTCCTGAATTACTTCGGCAAACGCATCTTTCATTTTGCCACCCAAATCTGCATCTGATTGCAGTCTCTTTATAAAACCTTCTGCTCTCCACAAATCATTATGTTCAATGGCATTTACATAAAAAACAAATTTTAAAAAACTAAGAGATTGGGTAATTTCAAATGTGTGTTGTAATAATTCTTCATAGATAGCTAATGCCTTTTCATTTCCTATGGTAGCAGCTAATCTTGTTTTTACTTTTCCCAATTCAGGCTTACGAACAAAAAGGATAAGAGCATTTCCCATTGATAATCAATAGATAAATAATTAAGTTAATCATAATTTACACCACTGCACCTCCACAACTACTTCCTGCACCTGCTGTACATCCAAAACAATGCTGGTTAATAACGATGCTGCGATTTTGTAATTCTTCTGTATCAAAATTTGAAATATGTTTACTGCTGCAATCAACCTTCAACTCAAGCATCTGGTTAAAATCACAATCATAAATAAATCCATCCCATCCAATGGAAATTGTATTGCGGCACATTACGTTGGCTGCTGCTACAGGATTATAGGCTGCTAATAACTTCTCCATATATTTTTCATAGTTATTGCTTTGCAACAAGTAATCTAAAAAACGGCTTACAGGCAAATTAGTTATAGCGAATAAAGAATGAAAGGAAATATTAAAATCTTTTTTTAATGCTGTTTTGAATTCTTTTTCCAGCGAATCTTGCGATGGTGGTAAAAATGCTCCTGCCGGATTATAAACAAGATTTAATTTCAATTTACTCCCCTCTAAACCATAACCTACAGCATTCAACATTTGTAATGCTTTGATAGAGTCTTCAAAAACACCATCTCCCCGTTGCCGGTCTGTTCTGTCTTTTGAATAAAAAGGAAGCGAAGAAACAACTTCGATATTATGTTTTTTAAAAAATTCAGGAAGATTATGAAATTTTTTATTTGCAAGAATGATTGTCAGGTTGCATCGAACAATAATATGCTTATCCAGTTTTTTTATTTCCTCAACAAACCAGCGGAAATCAGGATTTAACTCTGGCGCACCGCCAGTCAAGTCAGCAGTAGTAAAAGAAGAATTGGCTGCAAGAATATCCAGACACTGCTGCATGGTTTCTCTGGTCATAATTTCTTTTCGGTCTGGACCTGCATCCACATGGCAATGTTTACAAACCTGATTACACATTTTTCCAACATTAATCTGGAAAATTTCCATCTGGGTTGGCTTCAAAGGAAACAAATTAGTTTCCTCCAGCTTTTGCTGAAACGGAACTAATTTATACGCATCATCATGATTTGCTCCATGCTCCAGAATTTCAATCTGTTCATGCGTATCGGATAATTTATGATGCTGTGCTTTTAGCGACTTCATATTAAAACTCCAATCCGCCAATTGGCGGAGCTTTTAGTCCGATAATACAACCAACCCTTAAAAGGGATTAATATCTTGGTAACGTTAATATTTATTCTCTTATCGGAAAATTGTTATTAAAATTCTTATTGCTTTTATCATCTAATTAGCAATGAAAATCCAAACCTAAGTTCACCTTTAGGGGACAGGGGTTTACATTGCTATTTCTTTTACCTTATTCATCATCTGCACACCGTGCACTAATGCTGCACCACCTTTAATGGCAGATGCAACATGCACTGCTTCCATTATCTGTGCTTCGCTCCATCCTTTTTCAAACGCATCGCTGCTATAGGCATCAATACAATAAGGACATTGCACGGCATGTGCAACAGCTAAAGCAATTAATGATTTTTCCCTTGCAGTAAGATTCCCTTCTGCAAACACTTCGCCATACCAGGCAAAGAACTTATCAGCCATTGGTTTTTGAAACTCTCCAACATTGCCAAATTTTCCAAGATCTTCTGCATTGTAATAATGGTTTGCCATTTGTTATGATTTATAGTTTTCAAGATATAATGTCCAGTCGTAATTTTTGAAATTTATTTTAGGATGCTTATCCTGCGGAACAATGGATAGCTTCTTTAATAAATCAATCATTTTTCTTTTACCTCCAAAATCTCTCCTGAACCAACTCATTAATGCAGGCAACTTTACAATGTTTGTTGCTGCATCATATTCGGCTTCACCCGATAAATAGGCATTGGTAGCCAGATCTAGTTGCTGATCTATAGTTTCAGATTTATAAAATGCAATAGGCGGACAACTTTTAGCTCCACAATTTAATGCAAAATGAAGACGGTAATCTAATTTATCAACCCGCAAACTTTTCTCGGTTCTGTTGGGGAATAATTTATTAAAATAGCCAAGACTCCATTTTATTTTTGAACGGCGGAGAATTCCATGTTCTATTTCATCCAGGCTAAATTTCTTTCCTGCAATTTCTATGAATTCATTACCAAAGAATTTACCTCTGTTACTATACTGGTCCGGGTTATTTTTTAATGCTGTATTTGTATATGCATTGTAAAGATTTATCCAGAATGCTTTTTTATCTTCATCAGTTGTAATAGTAGCAGTTAATTCATCCAGCGTTAAATCCTTCAGGCTCGTTATAAAAGAAGAAGTTGGCTCACCAGTTTTTGCGGCATACATAAATTCTTGTGACAATTGCACTAACTTATTCTGTGATTTTTCCACTGTTTCTTTTACTGTGTTGATTTGGTAAGATAAAGCAGAATCGTTATTTAGTTTTGTCAGCATCCTTACATCATCACTTTTCTGTTCTTTCAGCCATTTTTCAATACTTATTTCATTCATTTCCTCTTGTGCTGAAATAGCAAGCACTTTGCCATTCTTTCCAACAATGGCTGTGTATGGATAAGCAGGAGGCTGAAATAATTTAGTAAATATTGCCTGATCATCTACAATCACCGGAAGTATAAAATCTTTTTGGTTGTCGATAAAAGCCTTCAATTTTTCTTCTGGCTCATCTGAAACCAATATTATATTTATTTGACCTTTGTATTTTTCCTGCAATGCTGATAACTTAGGCAATGCTTTTATACAAGGTATGCACCAGGTGCCAAAAAAATCAACTATCAGTAATTTATCATTCAGTTTTTGAAAAGTAGATGCAGCTACAGAATAATTAAGAATTTTATTAACCGGGAAATCTTTTGTTGCATCGTTAACTATATAGCCTGACTGAGACATTGCAAACGAAGAAAATAACATGGATATGGCTATAGCAAATGTTTTCATGAAATATAAAAATATAGTTGGTTAATCTATTCAACCAGTATAAACGTAAATTTACCTGCTTAAGATTGACTTATCTAAACTTGTTTATATGACCATTACCCCGGCCTTAGTAACCGAAACCGCCGAATTTCTTAAAAAAGCAGGCTTTGATAAACCTATTGCAGGAATAATTATGGGAACCGGCTTAGCGGCAATGGTTGATAAGATTGAAAATTCTATAATTATTCCCTTTTCAACGATACCCAATTTCTCTGAAGCTACTGTAGAGTTTCACAAAGGAAATTTAATTTTTGGTTCAATAGGAACTACAAAAGTGATTGCTATGCAAGGTCGCTTACATTATTACGAAGGTTACAGTATGCAGCAAATCACTTTTCCTGTAAGGGTGATGAAAGAACTGGGTATACAACATTTGTTTTTAAGTAATGCCGCTGGAGGAATGAATCCTGATTATAAAAAAGGTGATCTTGTTATGATAGAAGATCATATCAATTTACTTCCTGATAACCCGTTGCGGGGATTAAGTGACCCGGCATTGGGCCAGCGATTTGTAGATATGAGCCAGCCGTATGATGTTGAATTGATGGAATTAATAAGCACTCATGCCAGTCAAAAGAATATTATTATAAAAAAAGGAACCTATGTTTCCGTAATGGGTCCTACTCTTGAAACCAAAGCTGAATACCGTTGGCTTCGTTCAACAGGAGCCGATATGGTAGGAATGAGTACTGTGCCGGAAGTAATAGTGGCCAACCAAGTTAGAATTAAATGTGCTGCAATCAGTGTGATTACCGATGAATGTGACCCAGATAAACTGAAGCCGGTAAATATTCCTGAAATAATAGAGATTGCCGGCAAGGCAGATATTGTACTGAGTGATTTGTTGGAAGCACTAATTAAAGAACTGGAATAATTTTTATCTGTAATTCAACATACGTTTATAGGTTTCGACCATATCAATCTGGTTTGCGCCCTTTTTATACATGCTCACAATTTTCTTATTCGCCATTTGAACATTCCACCAACTATTTGTATCATACTTTCGAGCTGATACTAAAGTAGCTTGATTGAATATTTTATACCTACTTTTTTCTCTTGCCCTTTTTGCGAATTCATATTCTTCCATTATCATCATTTCTGTATTGAATCCGCCAGAACATTGATATAACTCTTTCTTAATAAAAAGTGTTTGATCACCACCCATACACATAAACCAATCGAATCTTGTAAACCAGGCATTTATTTTTAAATACCATTTAGGAGAATCAAATTTTGTGCGATAGCGGCCAATTGAAAATCCGTTTTCTATCGCAGCAAAAATATCGTTAGCAAATGAAGTAGGCGGATAAGTGTCGGCATGTACAAAATATAAAACACTTCCTTTGGCGATGGATGTACCATAATGCATTTGTGCAGCTCTTCCTCTCTGAGGAGAAAAGATTACAATGGCTCCGGCATTTTTAGCAATCTCAATGCTGTTGTCGCTACTACCACCATCTACAACAATTATTTCAGTTTGCGATTGTTCACTATGCTTAATAAGATAAGTTACAAGCTGCTCAATATTTAAGGCTTCATTATAAGCAGGAATGATAATACTTAGTTGCATAATTGAATATACGGCATGGTTTATCAGGAAGTTTGAGCTATTCCCTTTGCAGCCACAAAACCACTTGTCCATGCATGTTGAAAATTAAACCCACCGGTTACCCCATCAACATCCATTATTTCGCCGGCAAAGAAAAGATTCG
>JBDSUW010000253.1:0-28834 GCA_039927535.1 Chitinophagaceae bacterium
CACTCATGTGCCGAAGATACTATTTGAAACAATTCATTGTGCTGTAAAATTATATTAGCCTCCCAAATTTTCAATGATTATTTTTGCTCTACAACAAACCAATTATTATGAAGCCTTTTATTACTGTTGCATTATCGTTTATCACAGCGATATCATTTGTAGCCTGTAGCTCAAAATCGGGTGATGGACCCGCAACTTTTTGCGATACGGCATGTTTAACTGACAGTATTAAATTTCAAGGGGACCATAAGCTGGAGCCGGCTGTATTTATTATTAGTAAAAATTGTAAGGCTGATAGCATTATCTGGACTTACAAAGGATTAGGTGAATTACGTAAAACAAGTTTTGAAGGCCTGATCGGAAGAACTCCTATTATTAATAAAGATTTTATTCGTTGTTATTTCAATAATGCAGATGTAGCATGGATAATGTTTAACGATTGTGAAAGTGGCAGAGGGTTTCAGATCAAGTTACCTTATGATAAAAGTCAGAGTGTAAGTCCCAAAGGCAGTGGTATCAATAATCTTGATCCTAAATTTTCCATATCAGATAATTTAGTAGTGTATACGGACCGTGGCAATCTTTTTATCGAAGATATGAGTACAGGCAAAAAAGGTTCTATGACTTTCGGCGAAGCTCTTGAAATTGATTACGACTATATGCATGACCATATAGACTCCGTAAACGTAACCAATACCAAAGCCTGGGCTAGAGTAAAGATTGGCAAAGAGTGGAAAGTAATAGAAAAGAATATAACTTTAGAATAAGATGGAATTAGTTTCTAGGACTGTCGCCTAAAACACTTCATTACCAATAAACTAATAAACCCCGTCTGAATGGCACTAGCCGGGCAGGCAATTAACAAATTACCCATAATGTGGGATCCTTATAAAAAAGGTTTCAAAGCATATCTGCAATTAGAAAAATCATTATCCGATAATTCTGTGCAAGCCTATCTGCGGGATATGGAATTACTGACGAATTATTTACAGGAATCAGCAGCATTAAAAACCCCGACCGACATTAAATTAAAAGACCTTCAGCAATTTATTAAATGGATTGCCGAATTGGGAATGACAGCCTCTTCGCAGGCAAGAATTATTTCCGGCATCAGAGCTTTTTATAAATATTGTTTGCTGGAAGATATTTCCAAAAATGATCCCACTTCACTGCTTGAAGCTCCCAAGCAAAAAAGATTGTTGCCTGATATATTGAGTTTTGATGAAATAGAAAATATGATTTCCTGCATTGATCTTAGCAAACCTGAAGGTGGCCGCAACAAAGCTATATTGGAAACGATGTATAGTTGTGGGCTTCGGGTGACGGAATTGGTGAACCTTAAAATTTCTCAGCTTTATTTAGATGTGGGATTTATTAGGGTGTTGGGCAAAGGAGATAAAGAAAGATTGGTGCCAATTGGAAGCAGTGCTATAAAGTATATTAATATTTATAAGAATACTATCCGGGTTCATATTGCTCCCACAAAAGGAAATGAAGACATTCTTTTTCTAAACTACAGAGGGAGCAAATTGTCCAGAGTAATGATATTCTATATTATCAAAAACCTTGCACTGAAAGCTGAGATAAAGAAAATAGTATCGCCGCACACATTCCGGCATTCATTTGCCACACACCTGGTAGAAGGGGGTGCTGATTTACGGGCCGTACAGGAAATGCTCGGCCATGCAAGCATTATTACCACTGAAATTTATACGCATCTTGACAGAGAGTTTCTTAGAAAGACTTTGGAGAATTTTCATCCGGCATTTAAATAATCTTTACCCCTCAGGCACAATAGAAACAAAGAAAGAAATCACTTAGATATGTTTTAATCCTAGCCTGAATGTTTCAGTCCGGCAGGTATGTTCCTATCCAACTATCTGGTTCAATTTAATTATTGAATAATTATCTTTTCTGTCATTTTCTTACCAGTCTTCTTATTGGTAAATACTAAGAAATAACTGCCAGCAGCGGTTTTTGGCACATCAATATTCAGCACTCTGACTTCACCATCAATCCATATTTCCTTTTGCTGCATCAACTGACCTGAAAGACTTAGAAAATTAACTGCATAATACCCTTCTTCCATCATTGTAACACCCAACGAAATATTACCACCGGACAGAACAGGATTGGGATATATAAAGAATTTGTTTTGTGATATTGGGACTTCAATATCTCTGCTTACAATTTCATCAACTTCATTGATTCTACGAACAGTAACTCCTCCTGCTATTATTTCCCCTTTAACCAATCCGGAAGTTGCAGTAACAACAACTTCTCCTAACATGGTTGATTTCATTTCTATTTTCAAAAAATTATTAACGCCATCTATCGTTACTTCTTTGGATTCAAACCCAACAGATGAAATCAGCAATGATTTGTTTTTACCAAGTAATTCTGTATGAATAACAAATTCACCTTTTTCATCTGCAACATAAGTATTCAACGATTTACCAACCTGGATGCTGGCATATGGAACAGCATTACCAGCTTCATCCACTATTTTTCCTTTGAGTGCATTCGTAATTAATTCCGGAACACAAACTTTAATTGTATCGGCTTTGAAAGGTTCAATGTTTTTTGGTGCCACCATTCCCAGAGTTCTATATTCGCTTGTCATTGGTGTACGGATAGTATCTTTCTCTACAGGCATTATCTTACCCATTTTAATATTTTGTGCTGAAGCTTTTGATATCAAGAAAGCAGGCAGCAGGAAAGTAAAAAAATGTTTAGCCCATGGAATTCGCTTTTTAGGAATCTCAATTTCTCTGTTTAGCTGATCGGTCATAAATCTCCCGCAAACAGAACCTGTGGATGGCTTTTTAAAAAACTGGGCAACCTCCCGGTCGCTCATATTACTAAAGTCAATTACCTGCTTCTGGCAGGAACCGCAAAACTTACCCCGTCCAACTGGGTCATCCGGGCGGGCATTTGCATCAGGGTTCATATTTTCCCAGTTTTCATGACAAGGTTCGGCGATGGAAAGTGCTATTTTTTTGCTCATAAAGAGGTTTTTATCGATTATTATCTTTTCAGATGCAAGGAATTTCTCATTTGCATAAATCTGTGGAGAAATTTGAAAACTGAGGGGTTCCGTAAAAACGGAACCCCGATATCACTAACCGGCTGTTAAATGATTAGCTATTTTTCTTTGGATGCGGTTTTATTGAAAATTGCATATCGTTATGTATAGAAAGTATTAATAAACAGGTGGCCGTGCAAAAAACAGGGCTGGTAATACAGTGGTGGCCATTCCAGCTACCATCATTATTTTGGATATTAATCAGTTTGCCTGACATCATATCATACCATTTCTTCCAGTTATCTCCTCCCTGCATCAATATACTTTCTCCCGTCATCAGAAAACTCATAAACTCTTCGCCGCCATTATTTCCAAAACCTGCCATTACATCTTCCCGTACAGCTTCATTTCCTGCTGCCTGGTTGATAGAGTAAGCAGTCATTAATTGTTTGGCTTCTACCGCATCAATACCTGCAGCTCTCAGATTTTCTTCTGTAATTTTTTTATCTTTTACTTTTCCAGTACCATATCCTCTTACAATAACTTCCTGTGCTCTTTGAGATTCTTTAGCACTTGCCCTAGCTGTACTGGACAAACCGTACAACATAACACCGGCTGCTTTGTCTGTAATCGTTGCGTTTGTTTTCAAATCAAAATTTCCATTCTGATAGTTACGGCTGCGATTAAGAATTGTTGTATCTACTCTTCTTCCTACATCATCCGCACTTTCCAAGGCATTATTTGCAAGTGCCGATTGTAATACCGGAGCCCAGCCACCATCTTGCCAGCTACCATCAGCAGATTGAGTTTTTTGAATTCTTACTACACATTTATCCAACGCTTTTTCAATTCTCTTTTTTAATTGTACATCTGCTATATCATAGCGAAGCAGGTTGGTAAAAAACTGTGCAGTCAAAATCACATCTATGTTTCGCCCCAGTTTTACTTGTGGTTGTGTGTTTGTAAGCAATGTGATGTAAGATTGATTCTCCGGACAATCTTCTATTGCTTTCAATAAAAACTCGGTTCCCTTTTTCAAATTATCCTTATACTCGCCTTTCTCCAACGTATTGTCTGTTCGCAATAGCGACATTGTTACTAATGACGTAGTTGCAGGATCACTTGTTACAGCATGCGGATCTAAATTACCCTGGCTAGAATGTGAACCTGCACCCCAGCCTCCATCTGGAGCTTGAGCTTTGTCAATCCATACCAAGCCTCTCTTTAATGAAGTTTCAACTAATTCAGGAGTCTTGAAACTGCTGATGTGTTTTGACTGGTCAGAAGTATCAAGACCCAGAATCGTTTTCATGATACATACATGATTGAAATCGGGATTGCTACAACATTTTACTTCTCTTTTTCCATCTGCATTGTTACCAATGGAAAAGCTGGCAAACACTGCTGCTATTGCAAAAGCAGAGACAGACAACAATGCATTCGTTTTTGATAATTTTAATTTCATGGCATTTGTTTTTAAAGATTAAAAAAATAATTGCCAGCCGTAGTGAAGTTTTCCCACAATGACACAAAGGCACAGAGTAAATAATCTTACTCTGTGCATTGTATTTTAGGAATTATTTGTTTTTGCTAATTGGAAGTGTTTCTTCCTCATCATCTGTATCAATATTTTTCTTTGGCTCTGGCTTTGATTTTGCAAGCAACTGAGCACTTTCTACCAATCTTATAAATTCTGAACGGTAACCTTCATCATCGTTGCCTCTTGCTTTGCGGGCCATTTCCACCACACTACTAAAAGAAGCATCCGATTTGAATTCTGAGTCACGGAGCAACATACCAAACTGTGCTACTGCTGCTGCAAAACGGAAGTTGTCAGAGGTTTTTGCAATAGATAATTGATTATCTGCAACAGGATGTTCTATCAATTTGCTTACATCTCCATCCGGAGCTTTGTAACGGAATTTCACCGTTAATATCTCGTCAGTATGATTTGACTTACTTAAAGGAGTAACATCTTTCTGGTATTTCAATGCATCTACATCTTTCAAGAAACTGCTTTTTACACCAACAGGAATTACTTCATAAATGGCTGTCACTGTATGACCACTGCCTAACTCACCTGCATCTTTTTTATCATCGTTAAAATCTTCTTTCGCCAGCATTCTGTTTTCATAACCAATCAGGCGATAGCCTTGTACTTTAGCAGGATTAAATTCAATCTGGAGTTTTACATCTTTTGCTATGGTGAATAATGTTCCGCCAAATTCATTTACCAATACTTTTTTCGCTTCGCTGATACCATCTATATAAGCATGATTACCGTTTCCTTTATCTGCCAGCTTTTGCATTTTAGCATCCTGGTAATTACCCATGCCATAACCAAGTATGGTTAAGAACACACCACTCTTTCTTTCGTTTTCAATTAACCGCTCCATTGCATCATCACTACTTTCGCCTACATTAAAATCACCATCAGAACAAAGAATTACCCGGTTGTTACCATTCTTTACAAAATTTTCTTGGGCAGTTTTGTAAGCCAGCTTTATTCCTGCACCACCTGCTGTAGAACCACCTGCTTCTAATTTATCAATCGCATCTTTAATTTTTGTTTTTTCTGAACCACTTGTTGGTGATAACACAATGCCTGCGGCACCTGCATAAACAACCATGGAGATTTTATCCTGTTCCCGTAACTGATCTACCAGCATTTTCAAAGATGCTTTTACCAATGGTAATTTATTAGCACTTTGCATAGAACCTGAAACATCTATTAAGAACACAAGATTGGAAGCCGGAAGATTTTCAGTTGGAATTTTCTTTCCCTGCAAACCAATTAAAACCAGTTTGTGGTCTTTATTCCAAGGCGCATCAGCAATTTCTGTATTGATAGAAAACGGATCATTATTTGTTGGCTGCGGATATTCATACTTAAAATAATTTACCATTTCTTCTATCCTTACAGCACCAGCAGGTTGTAATTGTCCCTGGTTTAAAAAACGTCGAACATTGCTGTATGATGCAGCATCTACATCGATCGAAAAAGTAGATAATGGATTATCGTTTACTTTCATAAACTGATTTTCAGTAATCTTATCATAGCCTTCCCGGTTAAAATCTACATACTCATCATCTATTTTTCTATTGTCGTAATAGCCTTTATCCCTTTCAGCATAAAATACCGGCGCTGATCCAGGCATACCACGGCTATTATAAGCATTGGTTGAATATCCAAGTGATTTTTTCTGCATTGCCTGCCCTTGAGCTGTTACTATTACCTCCTGCAGTTGTGCTGCTTCAGATTTCAGTACAACATTGACAACAGCATTTCCATTTACTTTTTGTTTAACAGTTTGATAGCCAAGTGTAGAAAATATCAATGTGCCAGAAGATGAAGAAATGATAAAGCTGTACTTACCGGAAGCATCAGTAAAAGTTCCATGGGAGCTTCCTTTATATTTAACAGAAACAGATGAAAGAGGGTTACCTTTTTCATCTGTTACTGTTCCGGAAACTGTGTGCGACTTGACGGGACGGAATGCCAGCATTATTAAAACAACAGGCATTATTAATAAGAGTATTCGTTTCATGTTTTATTTTTTATTTGATTAATTTGTTTCATGTTATTCGCCGTAAAATTTTCATCGCTGGATGGATTAATAGCCCGAAAATTTTACGGCTCATTTCATAATATGAGTATTTACATACCCTGATGCGGGTATTTCATGGATTGCATAAGCCTCTCCCAATTAATTCGTCGATATTCTAAAAACTCCGACTCCCAATCCTTGAGGAGAGAGTATAGTGACCATTATTTTCAAAGAATTTTTAATGGGGAGAGGTTTTAGATGACCAATGATTGGAACGACAAACGGAGATTCTCTTTTATTGTTTCACTGGAAGAATAAAAGAGAACAAATCAGAGATTGCAACCGTCAATCCTATATGTACCGAACGATGATATAAAAAATAAACAGTTCGTTTGGGCTAGTCATATGCATCTCATCTGAAACGAGACTGGCTAAAAATACTTCGTCTTTATATTATTAAGACTTCGAATTTCAAGTAAATAATAATTATGTAATTTTAGCCCGTTGTCATTTTTAAAGAACATATCACATAACTCATTATCCGACAAGGAGCTGGTTGCTCTTTATAAGGAATCGGGTGATATGGCCGTACTCGGGGAATTGTATCAACGATACATGGAGCTTGTGTATGGTGTGTGCCTTAAATATTATAAGGATCCGGAGACTGCGAAAGACAGTGTGATGCAAATATTTGAGGAACTGGTACCAAAATTGAGAAAGCATGATGTGGAGAATTTTAAACCCTGGCTGCACCAGGTGGCTAAAAACCACTGCCTGATGCAATTAAGGACTCCTAAAAACATAAAAACGGTAGAGTTTAAATATGAACTTGTGCAAACGGAAGACAATGTGCATCTGAATGGTGTGCTGGAAAAAGAGGAAAATTTCAAGAAACTGGAATACTGCCTCGGCACATTGACAAATGAGCAACGGGAAGCTGTAAAACTATTTTACCTGGATGGAAAATGCTATAATGAAATAGTGGAAATAACCGGACAAGAGTGGAACCAGGTGAGGAGTTTTATACAAAATGGGAGAAGGAATTTGAAGTTGTGTATGGAGAATGAGAAGTTGGGAGTTGGAAATGAGCAATAGACAATTGGCAATGGGCAATAAACAATATACAATTGGCAAATAAAATACAATGATTCTATTAATAAATGGCTACAGATAATAACATAAAGAATTTTACTGCTGCTGATATTGAAAAATATCACAACGGTTTGCTTTCTGCAAAAGAAATGCATGATCTGGAAAAAGCTGCGATGGATGATCCTTTTCTAGCAGATGCATTGGAAGGTTATGCTTTTGCCGGTGTAAATGTGGCTGCTGATTTGGAAGAGTTGAAGGAAAGGCTCGCAAAAAAAACAGAAACTGCCAAAGTAATTCCATTATCAACTACTGAACGAAAAAATAACTTTAGTTTACTGAAAGTGGCTGCCATGCTTGTGTTTGTAGCTGGTGCCGCATTTGCAGTTTATCAATTTGGATTTAATAAAAAGGTTGATTCAATTGCTCAGAATGAACCGGTAAAAGCGACTGAAAATAAGATAACAGATACTGCTGATTTTAATACAAGTAATAACTCAGTTACTGCAACTGAGAAGGCAACTACAAATGAAGCTGCGGAACAATCAGTAACACCAGAGCAGGTTTCCACAGCCTCTGGTAGTGGAGCAGCGACAAAAAAAGATGTCAGCATTTCGATGGATGATGTGAAAGCACTGCCTTCATCCCCTGTGGTTGCCACTCCAACAATAAAAAATAATGAGCCATCAAGAAGTATAGGAAATGTGACCGAGAAAAAAATATTAGGCAAAGAAGAAGCAAAACCCGGAAGTGTTGTTGCAGGGAAGCAAGAAATTGATGCAATTGCTTCAAAAGATAAAGCAGCTGAAAGAGAAGAAAATGTTGAGTCAAGAAACAGAGCTGTAGCTGCAAGCAAAAAAGCTGAAGATCAGAATTACCGGAACCAAGCTACAAATATTTTTCGTGGCCGTGTAACAGATCAAAATAATGTAGGTGTTCCATTTGCGAACGTTACTAATCTGGAAGAAAATGCCGGCACTTATACCGATGTTAAAGGATATTTCAATCTCACCTATCCTGATTCAGTATTAAATGTGCAAGTAAGATCAATCGGGTTTGAAAACAATAATGTACAATTAAGAAATGAAGCACTAAATAACCAGGTTGTTTTGCAAGATGATAGAAGCAGTTTGTCTGAAGTAGTTATAACCAAACAAAAACCTAACCTGCAAGCAAGATCTAATAATAACAGCATGCAACTCGAAGAACCTGAACCATCGGATGGTTGGGGCTATTATGACAATTATCTCGTCAATAATATTCAGCTTCCTGCTGAATATAAATCCAAACCAGGAATGTCAGGTGAAGTACAGGTATCTTTTGAAGTAAATAAAAATGGTGAGCCAGTAAATTTCAAAATAGTTAAATCGCTTTGCAGCAAATGCGATAAAGAAGCCATACGCCTAATTAAAGAAGGGCCAAAATGGATACACAAAGCCAAAAATGGTCGTACAACTGTAACTATTCCCTTCTAATCTATTGGTTTACCTTTCATAACGTTATTCTTCAATCTGTAATTAGCCTGCCGGTATTTGCACCCGATTCTCCTACCTTTGCACTTCGAAAATCTTAAAGACTTTAGCAGTTTTGTGACAACACAAATCGACTATTAAACATTAAAAATAATACACACATGAAAAAATTATTTATTACAGCCATTGCTGCCTGCGGATTATTTATGGCTGAAGCACAGTTAAAAACTCCGGCTCCTAGTCCTACACAAACAGTTAAGCAAGATTTTGCGCTGTCCAGTGTTGAACTTTCTTATTCCCGTCCGGGTATGAAAGGAAGAAGTATTTATGGAGATCTTGTTCCTTATGGTAAAGTATGGCGTACTGGTGCTAACCAGGCAACTACACTTACTTTCGGCGAAGACGTAATGATTGGTGGAACAAAAGTTAAAGCTGGTAAATATGGCTTATTGACTATTCCTGAAAAGAAAGAGTGGACGATTATCATTACCAAACAATTAGATGTAACAAGTCCTGCCGCTTATAAGCAAGATATGGATGTAGTAAGAGTAATGGCTTCAACGGAAAAAATGAGCGAAAGAATGGAAAATTTTACCATTGAATTTGCAAACGTTACACCTGACAAGTGTGATCTTGAAATGAAATGGGAAAACACATCAGTTACACTTCCAATATCAGTTGATGTAGAAACTAAAGTAATGGCGCAGATTGATCAATTAATGAATAAAGACAATCGTCCTTATTTTAATGCAGCTATGTATTATATGGAAAATGGCAAAGATATGAACACAGCACTAGCCTGGTTTGATAAAGCTATAGAAGCACAACCCACAGCTTTCTGGATTCATCATCAAAGAGCAAATGCGCTTGCTAAATTGGGTAAGAAAGCAGATGCAAAAATGGCTGCAGAAAAGTCAAAAGAGCTGGCTGCAGCTGCAAAGAATGATGATTATGTAAAACTAAATGAGAAATTATTAGCTGAACTGAAGTAATAAACCATGCCCCTAAACCTGCATGTCGGCAAACAGGTTCTCTAAAGGGAACTTAATATTCTTTATTAAAAGATAGTCCTGTTAACTCAGGACTATTTTTTTAGGTATTATTTTATTGAGAATAAGGCTGAAAATGATTACGCCAAATGCACCAATAGGATTAAGCCAAAGGAATCCCATTTTGAAAACTCCCACTTTAGTAAATATAAAAACTGTCAGCACCAATATCTCTGCCAGCACAGCACCCCAGAAAACAACATGACCGCTTTTAATGTTCTTGAAAATAAAAGCAACAAGAAATACACCGAGTATAACACCATAAAATAATGAACCTAATACATTGACCGCTTCAATTAAACTATTGCCCACATTATACGTAAACATGGCAACGATAATGCAAAAGATTCCCCATGCTAATGTGTATTTCTTTGAAAGCTTATATTCCTGCTCCTCTGTATCTTTTTTCTTTGTAAAACGTCTGTGAAAATCAATCATAGTACAAGATGCCAGTGAATTGATAGCAGCTGCAATGCTTCCCCAGGAAGCCAAAAATATAATGGCAATCAATAAACCTACCAAGCCAACGGGCAAATTATCAACTACAAAGCGAAGGAAGATATAGTTCGTATCGTTGTTATCACCTCCAATTTCTTTTGAAGCAAGCCATCCCTTTACCGTTTTTCGCAAACTGTCAGATTGCTTTTGAAGTCCTTCCAACTTATTCATAGAAGCAGCTTTCGCTACTTTATCATTAATGTCAGAAGCAGCAGAATAATCAACTACCGCTTTTTGTTTTAAGGCAGTTATGGTTTCATACTGTGTATTGGCAATGGCCAAAGAATCTTTATACACAGATGATTCAAGTTTTCTCAACTGCACATCATTGAAAAATATAGGTGCCTTATTGAATTGATAAAAAGAGAAAACTAAAACCCCGATCAATAAAATGCCAAACTGCATCGGCACTTTTACAAATCCATTCATCAATAAACCCATGCGGGATTGCTTTAATGATTTAGCAGTTAGGTAACGGCCAACCTGGGACTGATCTGTTCCAAAATACGAAAGTGCCAAAAAGAAACCCCCTATCAATCCACTGAAAAGGTTATACTGATCGCTCCAGTTAAATTTTCCATTTTCAAACCCAGTGGTAATCACATTCAGCTTTCCCATTTTACCACTTACTTCCAGTGCATCGGTAAAACTTACATTGTCCGGCAACATATTTACCACCATATACGCTGCCAGAAACATACCTGTAAAAATGATAATGAGTTGCAGTTGTTGAGTGTAAGCCACTGCTTTGGCTCCACCGCTCATTGTATAAATGATGAGCAGTCCGCCCATTAATATATTGGTGTAATAAATATTCCAACCAAACAAAGAAGAAAGAATTATCGAAGGGGCAAAGACACTGATGCCGGTTGATAACCCTCTTTGCAATAAAAAAAGAAATGAAGTAAGTGTTCTTGTTTTACTATCAAACCGGTTTTCTAAATACTCGTAAGCTGTATAAACTTTTAGCCTGCTGAAAATCGGAACGAAAAAAATACAAATAACTATCATTGCCAATGGAAGGCCGAAATAATATTGAACGAACCGCATTCCATCTGTGTAAGCTTGCCCGGGTGCAGAAAGAAAAGTAATGGCACTGGCTTGTGTACCCATGATACTTAGCAATACCAATCCCCATGGAAGACTCCGGTTAGATAAAAAATAACCATCGAGATTACGGGTAGTGCGGCTTTTATATAAACCGTAGGAAATAATGCAGAGCAATGTTCCGATCAATACGATCCAATCAATATAGCTCATACACTGATCCCTCTTCCCAACAGGATCATCCGGGCCTGAAAGATCAGTTCAGGCAGGCGGGCAGCCCTAAAGGGGTAATTTAAAACTTCGCATAAAATATTCTGCATATTTATTTAAAGTTTTCAGTGAATAAATAAAATAAAATTATCAGGATTACCAAAAAGGCAATTAGAGATATATACCAACCATTCCAGCTTTTGAAAAAAGGTGCTTTATCGTTTTTAGTTTCCGGCATAATTTATTTACGGGTTGTTCGCAGCCATCCTGTAAACACAACCAAAATTCCTAACACAAGGCCAATCATTAAACCTATCCTTACTTTTTTTATTAATATTCCGATCACTAATCCCAGTATAATAGCAAAAATAAATGCCATCTCTCCTCTTTTTGCATTCGGTTTTTTCTCCTGTGACATTAAAATCCTTTTTTCTTATTCAGTGCAATCAGATTAGCTAATAACCGGTAAGCTCCCGGCACACCGGCAGGCAGTTCCCTGAAAAAAACAATACCTGTATAACTAAAATAACCTTTGCCATGCTTTGCAATGATCAAACTTCCTTCATCAGGCTTTTCTCCTGCATCATTCATCGAAAAAATTGTTTCAAATTTATCTTTATCCCAATTGGATGCATGATAAATGCTTCGCTCTTGTATCCATCCTTTGAAATCATCCTGGGTAATCTTATTAGGGAAGTTTAAAACAGGATGTTCTGGCTTTAAAATATTTACTGCCGCATTTTCATCTGTAACTCTTGTCCTTGAAATATCAAAATTATAAGGACCGATTTTCTGATTGACAGGCCCAACACGACTACTGGTGTTATATTGAACAATCAAATTACCGCCATCTTCCACATATTTCATCAACTTATTATAATACTTGTTCATCCAATCATTCGTATTATATGATCTTACCCCGGTTATTATTGCATCAAGCTTATCTAATCCATTCTTTGCCATTTCCTTTTCAGTCAATAAAGTTACTTCATAACCCATTTGCTCTAATGCTTCCGGAACTTTATCGCCAGCACCAACTATGTACCCAATCTTTTTGTTGTACGTTTTTACATCGATCTGAATCAAATTACTGGATGCTTCTTTAAAATATATAATGTAAGGAATGTGGTTGTAAGAAATTGTATTTCTTTTTCCAGAAAAAATAGTTTGCTTTCCTTTTGCAACATTTAAAGAGATTGTATCTTTTCTATTTAATCCCTTCTTTTGGGGTTTAAAATATGGCGATACATAGTTGCTGTTATTTTTCCATGTGCCATAACTAAAACTTTTTCGATCTACAAACCATCCATCAGGATACTTAAATGCAACATCATATAGAACTGAATCATTCAAATTTGATTTAAAAAATACTTGTGATCTTGCCGCACTATCATTAATTGAAAAATTATTATCGTTCACAAAATTAAATTCAACTGGCGGTAATACCACCAACGGCTCATACAATTCTCCTCTTACCGGATCTGTAAATTTATATTTTACTGGCAATGTAAAATTAAATGGCTCTCCAAATATTCTTATACCAACATTGGCAATAAAAGATGGACTTACATCCGGTTGCCCGATCAACTGCTGATCCGTAACATTAAAATATCCAACTTCCATCTTATTAGCTAACCAATACGGTTGGGTAATTGGTTTATCGGGAGAAACATACAATGTCATTGAAAAATTCTGGTTACGGTTTAGCTCCAGTTTTTTAGAAAATGAAGAGTCATATTTATCGATCACAACTTTTTGAAGAATGGCATCTGTACCTAACCGGTTATTAAAAGAGAAGTTAATTTTTATCGAATCTGTTTGCACTGCAAATTGTTCAGACGTAGTTGCATCCAAAAATAAACCACTGCATTGTTTTATAAGTTCTTCAGTTTCTTTCAACTTCTGATTTCTCCATGTTCCAATCGGAAGTGCAGACATTATCTTGTATAATTTCACCAGACTTTCAACTGATTTATCTGGATGCAACAAATCAAACGAAGCTGTAATATCATTAATCATCTTTTCAATTGCCGCACCGCCATCAACTTTACTCCAGGAAAGATTCACACCATCTAATAAATCTTTTGTAGGCTGATCTCCTTTAGTTGAATTGAAATATTCTAATTGTTCACCCCTTGTTGCAGACGAGCCAAAGCCCTGACTTTTATGATTACTTCTGCTCTCCGCAGCTATTTCACCATAGCTTTTTCCCAACAATGGATTATAACCACCCACATCAATTTTTAATTGATCTTCTCTTGTTGTGTTTGTGCCCCCAAAATTGAATGTGTTCCACATTATTCTTTTAATCTGCCAAAGTTTTACATATTTTAATTGTTCTGGAAAACGATTAGGGTTGGCAGCTGCTTCAAAAGCTTCGTTGGCTAAAATGGCCGAAGCCGTATGATGACCATGACCACCTTCGCCTGTTGTAGGAAATCTTGTAACAATTACATCGGGTTGAAATTTTCTTATCACCCAGACCACATCACTCAATATTTTTTCTTTGTTCCATTTTTCAAACGTTTCTTCGGGTGTTTTTGAATAACCAAAGTCGTAAGCTCTTGTAAAAAACTGTTCGCCGCCATCAGTTCTCCTTGCAGATAATAATTCCTGCGTTCTGATTAATCCCAATTCAATACCTTGTTCATCTCCTATTAAATTTTGGCCACCATCGCCTCTTGTCATGGATAGATAACCGGTTCGTAACATTCTGTCTTTGGAGAGATAAGCAATCAGTCTTGTATTTTCATCATCAGGATGTGCTGCAAGGTATAGCACCGAACCTAACACATTCAGCTTTCGGATGGCAAGGTACATATCCGCAGAAGTCCAGCTTGCAGGAGTTTGCGAAAAAATACTTCCATTAAAAAAAATGATAAATATTAAAATGAGCAGAACAAATTTCTTCATTATAAAAATATTATTCAGCGAATATACTGTTTGTTGAAAAAGCAGCCTTAACCATTTAAATAAAAAAACCTGTTTTAACAACAGGCTTTTACATAAATATTATTTAACCGAACTATTGGCCAACAAAAAATACGGCATTACACAACATCAGCTTCCCATTCTCCCAAAAATTACGGAACATTACATCATCTGTTAAATATGTTACTGTGCCATTTCCTATTTGCTGAACACCAAAAACTAAACCATCCTGCAATTTTTCTTTTAATTTTGCTCCAACAAATCCGGCCACCTGATTGCCTTTTTTAATTACACCAACATTCCATCCGTCTTTAATATACTCATACACATTATTATCCATTTTAAGAGTATAGTAAAAGTCAGGATAACCAAAAGCTAACGGATGCGAATTATCCATTTCCACTTTATAAATGGAACCTGGTGTAGTATTTGGAATGTCATCTCTGTTTCTGTTTTCAAATTTTCTTAACACATCATAATTCACTTTTTCTTTTTTGTCATCTTTCTTTTCTCCATCATCATCTTTTTTCTGTTTAATGCCGAACTCTGCTTTTGCCAAAGCTTCAACTGCCCCTTCTATTGCAACAACTCTTCCACCTTTGCTTATCCATGCTTTAAATTTTTCAACTGCATCTTTATCACTAAGGAAGCGATAATTTCCATCTGGCATTATCAGTACATCAAAATCACTCAGGTCGGCACGGTTAATATCTGTAACATTTATCAATGTAATAGGGTAATCAATCTGCTGTTCAAAGAAATGCCATATTTCTCCTGCACCTAATGAGCCAACGCCTTCTCCGGTAAGTAAAGCAACTTTTGGAGCTTTGAATGGATGAACCGAGCTACTACCAAAATCTTTCCCTTTATCTACATATCCGGTTGACACCGGGTATAACAATGTATTATTATTATTTGCAATCTTCCTTATTTCATTCCATAAATCATCTCCAAAGGATTTGTTTGCCGTTTTTAAAACTATTACTGCACCTCTTTCAAATTTATTTCCATTTACTTCAAAAGGGTTATCGGCATACCTAAGTAAAATTCCTTTCTGCAAAAGCTGACCAACTGTTTTTACAGTTTGCAGGCCATTCCATGGTATCACATAGCCATAAGTTGTTTCAGCATTATTAACTGTTGTCTTATTGATGGAGCCGCTGCTGCTTAATTTTTCCCTACCGGCAAAAGCTTCCAGCCCATACGCATAAGGTAAAGCCCATGCTGTAATATCATAAGTTGCCGAATCAACCAGTTTTCCTTTTGGCTCAAATAAAACTTTTATCATTGCGGACCGTGGCTGCATAGCACTTATCACAATGTCATTACTATAAGAAAATGATTCTTCCTTTCCTGAATTATAATTATACCCTTTACCACTTCCCGAACCAGATCCATATTGAATTCCATTTTTATTTAGCAGTTCAAGGAATGATTCAATTCTTTCTTTATCCTTTGGAGTATTTTTTATTATATATGATTTGTATTCTCCAATACCTGTAGAAACAGCTTCATTAAAAAATTTCCTGAATTCCCTGATCAACTTACTAGCATTAATCGAAGAAATTTCTATCGTACTTAATGAAGTGGTGAAATGATGATTGGCTCTGTCAAATAAGGTTAATGTATCTCCTTCGTCATTAATAACAGCGGCTCCGCCGGCACCACCTCCACCTTGTTCGTACGTCATTCCGATAGCACCATTGTAAGTTGGATATGTATCGCCATACGATGGATAATACAAGTCAAAAACTTCTTTGGTAAAATATAACCAGCCTTTTGCATCAAAATATTTTGCATGATTTTTCCCGATTGTTGCTTGAAATTCTCTTTGCCATGGAGTGATGACATCATGATACGGCTGAACAGCCGGTGCGAAATAATAAGGCTGATTAAGCCCTTGCTCATGATAATCTACATGTACTTGCGGCATCCATTCATTATACACACTTACTCTTCTTCTACTTTCAACCTGCGTTTGCCATGCCCAATCTCTGTTCAAATCAAAATTGTAATGATTAGATCTTCCCCCCGGCCAAGGCTCCCTGTGTTCCCGGGAAATAAGTTGTGGGTTTGCATTTTTTCCCACCACAGAGTTGAACCAGTTTACATAACGGTCTCTTCCATCCGGATTAACGCATGGATCTATTATTACAATCGTATTTTGCAACCAGGCTTTTGTTTTTGCATTGGATGGATCTACCAACGCCCAAATTGTCATTAATGCTGCTTCAGAACTCGACGTTTCATTTCCATGTACATTATAACTTAACCAAACAATTGCAGGAGCTGATTCCTCAACAGGTGCAGCTTTATCTTTGCCCAGATTGGCCAATCTCAAATTATTAAGCCTGATATGCTCCAGGTTTTTAATGTTTTCAGGAGTAGAAATAAATGTGAGTAACAATGGGCGTCCTTCATTGGTTTCGCCATATTGCTGAAGTTTTACAGATGTAGAAACATTCGCTGCAACATGCTGAAAATAATTTACAATTTTAAAATGTGGAGTATAACGGCTACCCACTTTATATCCTAAAAATTCTTCCGGCGATTTTAATTGTGAATGGGAAATATAAGTAGTTATTAAAAACAGGATTGATACCAGAATTCGTTTATGCATAATCTAATTTAAGTTTACTAAGATATGCAAATGTAGGCAACACGGTTTAAGCTAAAAAGTAAGGCCGCAGAAAAACAGCGGCCTTACTAAAAAAAATATGAACTGAATCTTTATTTGTTTGTTGGCAGTTCTAATTTTAATCTGGCAAAATAATAAGCACCATTAAATCCCTGCTGCTGTACCCTGCGACTGAATACAAAACGACCTAAGCTCATGTTGCCGCTGTGTGTGTGCTTGTCTTGATAGACATCAAATAAGTTGTTGGCGCCTATAGTCAATGCCAGTTGCTTAACCAATTGGTACGACAATGAAATATCTGTTACCAACTTAGACTCAAAAATCTGGTCCAACGTTTCTCTTGCATTGTTATTGAATGCATTCATCGGGAAGGCACCCGGATTGGCCGGATTAATAGAAGGATCAAGATATTCCACTTTTCCAAAGTTTACAAAACGAACCATCGCCCCAAATTTGCTCACTTTATAATTCAATGTGAGGCTTATTTTATTGTTAGGATTGGCTACTTCAATACGGCTTTGATCTTCCCGGTTAAAATAATTTCCTAATTGTCCGGTGCTGATTAAAACAGGCGACGCCTTAATAATCGGCTTTCCATCTGCACCCTTTTTTACTTCATTGTCAATAAATATAGCTGCAAGTGTTGCCCGTAATGAATGTTTGCGGGCAAACGTTGTACTATAAGAAAGTACTGTCTCCAATCCTCTTGCTCTGGTGTCTATAGCATTAGAAAAGAAATTAGCAGTACCTGCGCCAGCTGCATCTAATTGCGCTTGCAACTGAGCATTGCCGCCACCAGTAAAATTATTGGTGAGCACAATCCGGTTATCTATATCAATCTGGTAAGCATCCACTGTTAATTCTAAACCTTTAAAAGGTTTAGCAGCAAAACCAATTGAATAACTGTTACTGGTTTCTTCCTTTAGCGTAGGGATGCCTAATATTTGTGCAGGAACGCTGCCATTGGTAAATGTGCCTGCCTGTATTGGCACAAGTGTTCCTCCTTGCGAAACAAACAAAGTACTTGTTTTCTCATAAAATCGTTGTTGCATGGAAGGTGCTCTGAAGCCTGAAGTGACAGATGCCCTTACATTGAATGCTTCTCCAAACTTATAGCGGCTGGCTAATTTATAATTCAGTGTTGATCCAAAGTCACTGTAGTTTTCGAAACGTAATGCACCTGTAACTAAAAATTTTTCGGTAAAATCCTGTTCAAGGTCAATATAAATGCCTATGGCGTTTCGGTTATTGTCATTGGAGTTTATAAACCCTGAAAAAACCTGTGCCCCTGCAGAAGCAGCGGTTGGAGGGTCATAATTTTTATAAGACGCTTCCTCGCCAGCCCTGACCTGGAAATTTTCCAATCTGAATTCCACTCCCCCTGCCACATTCAACCCTTTAAGCACATTATATTTTCTTGAGAGATCGGCATTAAAAACATTCTGGCCGAATTGTAATCCACCGGCATCAAAAGAAGTTTGCTTATTTCCGGAAATAAAGAATTGTGAGTAGTTAACTGAATTGTCAATGGTAAAATCAAACTTACTCATACCATACGTATAACTGAAGTCTGCATCCCATTGATTAAATTTTGTACGGGCCCCCATTGTAAAGGCTGCATCGGTAAGATCAGAATTGATAAACGGTAAAAATCCATTGGGATAAATGGAAAACACCTGGGGAGCATAAATTTTAGCATTACCCGGAATACCGCTTGGGTAACGATAAAAACCGGCAGCCCTGCCATCTTTTTTTCCATACCCGCCAAAGGAGTAGAATTCTGTTTTGCCACTTGTTGGGTAAGTAAAATTAAAAAACAGGTTTCCTCCTTTCATTTCTGAGTTGCCCACATTCATATCAAAGTTGTTTCTTGTTTGTCCTCTTGCTGCCATAATAGAATCATCTCTGTTTACATTGTTTACATTGGGATACACAGCACCGGTATAAGTGCCTGTTCTGTTTGTGGCATCCCTTTTTATGTATTCGCCGGTAAGGTTCAGATGTCCCTTATTTATTTTGAACCCATAACCAACAGAAGCCTGAAAGTTTCCGCCATCTCTTACTTTTACGGATGGGTCATCTGTTTTGCCGGTAATTTTATACAAGGCATAATTTTTTTCATAAGAGGTAATATATTTTCCATAACTAATCCCTGCTTCCAGCACTCCGGTTCTTTTTTTCAGTACAATATTTATTACACCCGCAATAGCGTCTGAACCATATTGTGCAGCAGCGCCATCCCGCAATATCTCTATTCTTTCAATAGCAGTGGCAGGAATAGCACTCATATCTGTTCCAACCGAACCACGATTTACAGTGCCATTTACATTTACCAATGCTGATTGATGCCGGCGTTTGCCATTAACCAGCACCAGCACCTGATCAGTTCCTAATCCTCTTAACTGGGCAGGATCCACATGGTCAGTACCATCAGAAATAGTTTGACGGGCAGATTGAAATGAAGGTGCAATGAAATTCAAAATCTGACTTAACTCCACCTGACCAATATCATTTACAACTTGTGATATTTGAATTATATCCACCGGCACTGGTGTTTGTGTTCTCGTTCTTACAGTGGAAGAACGGGAACCAACCGTCACCATGGATAACTCACCAGTATTTACAAGTTGAAAATCGTTAATCACATTTTCATTGGCTGCTACCATAATTTCTTTTCGCTGGCTTTCAGTGCCAACATAACTAATAACCAATGTATGTTTTCCTGGCGCAACCTGAAATGTGTAATTTCCTGCGGCATCGGAAGTGGTTCCTTTTTTTGTACCGTCTAGTATAACAGAGGCACCTGCTACTGGTTGCCCATTAGCATCTTTTACACTACCTTGTACTGTTCCATTTTGTGCGGATATAATCATGGGAAATGATAAAAATAAAAGTATTCCCATTAGTAATTTTATTTCTGGCAAAATGAAGAAATTTCTCATAAATTTAATTTTTTTTGTAAAGTTGTTAGGGAATTCAAGATATATATTACGACTCTTTTAATTCAAAATAAAATTTATTTTAATGTATAGATTCTTTTTAAACTCTAGTGTTCTATTGGTGACAATTATTATTGTAAATGGATGTTCACCTACAAAGGGAAAGCAATCGTCAGAATTCAACCCTTATAATTATTCAACAAGCAAAAAAGTAATTGCGGATAATGGTGCTGTGGTATCTGCACATCCCCTGGCCAGCAAAGTTGGCGTTGCTATTTTAAAAATGGGAGGCAATGCCGTAGATGCAGCCATTGCAACACAATTAGCATTGGCTGTTGTGCACCCAAGTGCTGGCAATATTGGCGGTGGTGGATTTCTGGTTGGCCGTTTAAGCAATGGCGAATTAATTTCTATCGATTATCGGGAAAAAGCACCCGGTTCGGCTAGCAGAGATATGTATATAGATGAAAAGGGTACAGCAAGAACGGATCTGAGCCAAAACGGCCATCTTGCTGGTGGTGTGCCAGGCACTGTATCGGGTTTATTTACTTCTCACCAATATGCCAAACTTCCATTTGCTACATTGATACAACCTGCAATTGATCTTGCAGAAAAAGGTTTTACAATTACTGATGGTGAAGCCCGGTCATTCAATTCTTTGCAAGAGTCGCTAAAAAAATACAACTCGGTAATGCCGGTTTTTGTTCGTTCAACGCCATGGAAAGGGGGCGACACGTTAATTCAAACGGATCTTGCCAATACATTAAAAAGAATAAAAAAGAATGGTGCTGCCGGTTTTTATGAAGGAGAAACAGCTAACCTGATAGTGGCAGAAATGAAAAGAGGAAATGGAATAATTTCATTAGAAGATTTAAAAAACTACAAAGCAAAACCAAGAACTCCTCAGACATTTAATTACAAGGGATATAAAATAGTGGGAATGGGAATGCCAAGCAGTGGTGGATTATTGATGGCACAAATGATGAAGATGATCGAAGGCAGAGGGATTGACAAAATGGGTTTTCATTCTGTAGAAGCTGTTCAATTAATGACTGAAGTACAAAGAAGAGCTTATGCAGACCGGGCAGAATATATGGGTGATGCGGATCATTACAACGTTCCCGTTGAGATGCTTTCCAATGATAAATATTTGAAGGAAAGAATGAAAAGCTATAGAAGTGATAGAGCAACACCCAGTACAGAAATTAAACCCGGCGAATTAATTAATGCTGAAAGCGAAGAAACTACACACCTGAGTGTGATAGACAAAGAAGGGAATGCCATTTCAGTAACCACTACATTGAATGGCGGTTATGGAAGCAGGACTGTAATTGGCGGTGCAGGATTTTTTTTAAATAATGAAATGGATGATTTTAGCATTAAACCCGGAGTGCCTAATATGTTTGGTGCAGTCGGCGGCGATGCCAATGCCATCAAACCCGGAAAAAGAATGTTGAGTTCAATGACGCCGACATTAGTGTTGAAGGATAACAAACCTTTTATAGTTGTAGGCACACCGGGCGGAACTACTATTCCCACACAGGTTTTTGAAACACTGGTCAATATTCTTGAATTTAATATGAGTACGGAAGATGCGGTGTATAAACCAAAGTTTCATCACCAATGGTTGCCTGACAGATTAGATGTAGAAAAAGGATTTCCACAAGCAGTGCGGGATGCCCTCCAAAAAATGGGTTACACAATTTATGAACGGGGAAGCATTGGACGAACAGAGATAATTAAAGTGTTACCCAACGGAAAGTTTGAAGCAGTGGCAGATAACAGAGGTGAGGATGGTGCCGAAGGTTATTGATAAAACAATCATCATGAGTTCCCTTGCTAAAGAATTTTTAACAAGTTCAATCCGCAGGTTCAGCTATTATAAAGAACTTGGCGATAAAACATTTGAACAATTGAATGACTGGGATTTTCATTATCAGCCGAATGATGAATCCAATAGTATAGCCATCATCATTCAGCATATGGCTGGCAATATGATCAGCCGCTGGACCAATTTTCTAAAAGAAGATGGCGAAAAAGACTGGCGGCAACGGGATGATGAATTTAAAGTGCATGAATATTCCAAAGAACAATTAATGGATGTGTGGGAAAAAGGCTGGCAATGCTTTTTCGATACTATGCAATCTCTTAAGAAAAAAGACTTAAAAAAAACGGTGCCTATTCGCAAGGAGCCGCTTACAGTTGTTGATGCTATTAACCGCCAGCTTGCCCACTATCCATATCATGTTGGTCAGATTATTTATATCGCCAAGATCATAAAAAACAACAATTGGAAAACCCTATCTATTCCAAAGGGCAATTCGCAGATCTATAATAATTCAGCAGAAATAAAAGACCCGGCAAAGAAATTCAGCTAAGCATAAAATCATTATTAAAACTTCTTTCCCCGCATCATTTGAATTCACGGAATATTATCTCTATTTTGTGCCACTATCCAGCCCGATCCGTTACGGATTTTGGTTACATCCTCCAGAAAAGCCATAAATCTATTTTACTTAACATTCTGATTTTGAGGAATTAAAAACTGTACATGAAAATTTTCATTTCAACATTACTTATATTTTTTATTGCCACTTCAGCCCACAGCCAGGTTGAATTTGGCATCTTTGGCGGGCCACAAGCAACATCAGCCACTTATAAAATAGATGAAACCAAACAAAAAACAAGTTACAAATTTGGCTTTCAAGTTGGCGGAATGATGAAAGTTCCTTTTGAAGGAAATCTTTATTTTGCCCCGGCGGCTTTTTATAGTATGAAAGGTTATAAAGTTAGTTTTAATAAAATTTCAATTCCACCAGATATTGATGCGGTTGACAACAATACAACCTTCCACAATTTAGAATTGGCTGGTCTTTTACAATACGACTTTGGCGCTAATCCAGATCATTTTTTCTTAAAAGCCGGCCCCTCGCTGGAACTTCAATTACTTGGAAACGAAAAATTCAACCGATCAAATGATGTCCCAGTTGACCGTAAAATAAAATTCGGATTTGCAGACTATGGCCATTACCTGTTCAATTTCCTGACAATACTTGGCTATGAAAGCAGCAACGGCTTCACAATCTATGGACAATATTCATTAGGCCTTGCTAACATTATTAATACAGATGGTGGCCCCACGGTAAGACACCAGGCATTTGGCATTTCCTTCGGAAAATATTTCAATCGCAAAAAAATCATAATCGATACTAGAAATATCGAATAGCGACATCCGCATAAACTTTTGTTAACAAAAACCATTTCGCAACTCTTGCAAAATGGTTTTCGTTTTATATATGTATTTCAAATAGGTTTTTCGTCCATTCCTATTTATCAAAATTGATTAACAGTTATTATTGGTATTGAATTTGCCCAACAGCTGCGATTGCCTATTTTTACAGCTTAAATAGTTGACCCTGAGGAGATTTAAAAAAATACTGAAATGGTTTTTTTTATCCCTGCTATTCCTGATAGTTGCGGTCTATATTTTCATACAAACACCTTTTGGACAAAACTGGATTGCCCGGCAGGTTACTAACAGACTTTCAAAAGACCTGAAAACAAAGGTCAGTATCAAACATGTTGATTTTTCTTTGCTCAATAATATGCACTTGCATGGAGTATTAATTGAAGACCGGCAAGGCGATACGCTTTTATATGCCAATGATATGAAAGTTCGTATTACTGATTGGTTTATATTTAAAAAAGAAGCGGAACTTAAATACATCGGACTCGATGGTGCAATAATTATGTTTCAACGAAAGGATTCTGTTTGGAACCAGCAATTCCTATTCGATTATTTTGCCTCCCCAGTAACTGGTTCGCCTAAAAAGAAGGCAGGTATAAAACTAAACCTGAAAAAACTAGAGTTCAATAACGTAACTTTTATAAAAAAAGATGCCTGGCTTGGAGAAGACATGAGTATTAAGCTGGGCAAGCTCGATCTGGATGCAAGCAACCTTAGCCTGTCAGGTAATGAATATGAAATTAATTCTTTAATTGTCCGTGACCCGGTCGTTGCTCTTAATAGTTATGGCAAGCTTAAGCCCCAACAAATAAATACGGCTGATGAGTTGGAAGAGGTAATAAAAAAAGCCACTTCCTGGAATGCGGGAAACACTGTTTTTAAAATAGGTAACCTGAAAATCATCAACGGCACTTTTCGAACAGATAAAAAAACTGACAGAGCACCATTTGGCTATTTCGATGGCCAGCATATTTTATTTACAGAGATTAATGGAGATTTTAATAGCTCCCATTTTATTGGCGATACGATTTTTTCCAAATTAAAGTTAACTGCGAAAGAAAGGAGCGGACTTGAATTAAAGAATTTTAGTGCGGATGTAAAAATGACACCTCAGGGAATGGCATTCAGCAATATGGACTTGTCGCTGAACAGAAGTAAAATCCGAAATTATTTTTCTATCTCGTATGCTGACTTAAGCGATATGGGAGACTTTATTCACAAAGTAAAAATGTCAGCCATTTTTGAAGACTCATATATTGATAGTGATGATATTGCTTTTTTTGCTCCGACGCTTCGAAGCTGGAATAAAGAATTAAAACTGGAAGGGAAAGTAGTAGGTACGATAGATGATATGGTGGGCCGTGAAATGATTATCAGGGCTGGAAAAAATACTTTATTTAACGGAAATATTTCAATGACTGGCCTGCCCGATATTAACCAGACTTTTATTGATTTTAAATCGAATGAGTTTAGAACCACTTACGCTGATGCAGTAACGATTGTTCCAGCATTGAGAAAAGTAACCAGTCCTGATTTGCGAAAAATACAATATGTAAATTTTAAAGGAAACTTTACAGGTTTTATTCGTGACTTTGTAACCTTTGGAACTATACAAACAAATCTGGGTACACTTCGCACTGACCTAAATATGAAACTTCCTATTGGTCAAGATCCGGTTTATTCAGGAAAGATTGCTACTGATAATTTTCGTTTAGGAGAATTGCTTGGCGAAAAAAATCTTGGTGCCATCTCCATGACAGGAACTGTGAAAGGGAAAGGCTTTACTGAAAAAAATATAAACACATTGGTGGATGGGACTATCCGTTTTGCAGACTACAACGGCTACCGATATGAAAACATTACTGTAAAAGGGAAGCTGGAGAAAAAATTATTTGAGGGTGTAGCCGCTTTACAAGATAAAAATGCTGACCTTGTTCTTAACGGAATAATAGACTTTAATGGTCCGGCTCCACGATTTAATTTGATAGCAGACGTAAAGAAAGCTGATTTTAAAAACCTTAAACTCACAAAAGACAGTCTGAGCTTTATCGGAAAACTAAACTTTAATTTTACCAGTAACAGCATTGATAACTTTGTGGGGGAAGCAAGAATTACAGATGCTGAAATTTCAAAAGGCGGACTGAAGATACCCTTTGACTCATTGGTAATTACTTCAAATGATATTGATGGAGGAAGAAAACTGGACATTCGCTCCAATGAATTTGAAGGAACTTTCACTGGCGACTTCAGTCTCACGGACTTGCCCAATGCATTTACATATTTGTTGAATAAATATTATCCTGCATATGTTGCTCCGCCTAAAAAATTTCCTAAAAATCAGGATATAACTTTCGATATTAAGACCTATAATGTTGATGACTATTTACAGATATTATCTTCGTCAATAACAGGTTTTAACAACAGCACATTACAAGGGAATTTTAATCTTACAAAAAATGAAATATATGTGCTGGCCAATGTCCCGCAAGTAAAATTCAAGCAATACAATTTTGACAATGTAACCCTTCAGGCAAATGGCAACCTCTCATCATTAGCCGTTACCGGTAAAGCTTATAATATAAGACTAAATGACAGCCTGAACATACCATTGGTTTCTTTTTCTATTGATGCCAGAAATGATTCATCGATTGTAAAAATAAAATCTGGCGCTAACAAAACGGTAGACACCGCTAATTTAAATGCCTTGGTACTTACGTATAACGATGGAGTAAAAATAGAATTTGAACCTTCTACCTTTACCATTAATAGTAAAACTTGGGCAATTGATGAATCCGGCGAATTAGTGTTTAGAAAAAATTCTCCTGCCAGTGGTTTGTTAATATTAAGCGAAGGCGATCAGAAAATTTCTATGCGAACACAAAAGTCAATCAAAGGAGATTGGAATGATTTAAAAATAAATTTGTCTAAAATTAATCTTGGCGACTTTGGACCTTTCTTCATGCCAAAGAACAGGCTTGAAGGTTTATTATCCGGCGACATACTTGTCGAAAATCCCACCGGTGACCTTAATGCTTATTCGGATAACATTGAGACAAAATTTCTGCGACTGGATAATGATTCATTAGGAGAATTAAAAACAACTTTATCCTATCAGAATAAAACCAAACTGCTTAAGATAAACGGGAGCACACTTAATCAGGAAAATTATCTTGGCTTCGATGCAAGCATATATATTGGCGATGCTGAAAAAGCAAAAAACAACCTGATTGCATTAAAGACAAAACAATTCGAAATAAAAATCCTTGAACGTTTTCTTGGTACTCTCTTTTCGGATATGCGGGGTTATCTTACAGGGGATATCAACTTAGCTGGGGATTTCAAATATCTTACTGTTACCGGAAAAGGAAGATTGAAAGATGCGGGATTGAAGGTAAATTTTACCCAATGTTTTTATAATATAATAGATACAGACATCGAACTTACTTCAACAAAAATAGACCTGGATGGAATTGTACTTATTGATACGGTAACAAATAATCCAATTTACTTAACGGGTGGCATCGATCATCAATCATTTAAAGACATGTTCTATGATCTGGATATTTCCACACAGAAACCAAAAACAGTTGGTGCAGATAATAACAAACCTATTTTGCTGCTGAATACAACCTACAATGACAATAAGCAATTTTATGGTTATGTTAAAGGAACAGGCTTATTACAACTTAGAGGACCGCAATCAGATATGTTTATGACCATCAATGCGGTTGCATCAGATCAGGATAGCAGCAATATTACCCTACCCCCTAACTCAAGCCGTGAATCAGGCATTGCTGATTTTCTGGTGGAAAGAAAATATGGTAAGGAAATGGAAGAGGTTGCGTACATCAGTAATACCTCAAATATTATTTATGATGTGGACATAACTGCTAATCCGATGGTAACAGTAAAAGTTATACTCGACGAACTTACCGGAGATGAGATCAAAGGAAAAGGCACTGGCACTTTAAACATTCGTTCGGGAACTGCCGAGCCATTATCATTACGGGGCAGATTTGATATTGATGAAGGAAGTTATTTATTTACGTTCCAGTCGTTTTTTAAAAAGCCATTCGAACTTAAAAAAGGTGGTAACAATTATATAGAATGGAATGGAGATCCGTATGATGCTAATATACAGTTCGATGCTATCTACACTGCAGAAAGAGTAAGCTTTGCTCCCCTTGCCAGTTTGTTAAAAATAAACACCGCTGCTTCCAATGCCAGAGGCGATGTATATGTAGTTGCATCTCTAACCGACAAGTTATTTAAACCTCAGATTAAATTCTCGCTAGATTTCCCCAGAACCAGTGCTGCTGCTACCGATCCCGAACTGGTATTGGTTATTCAGCAACTGGAAAAAAATGTAAATGAGCTGAACCGCCAGGTTACCTACCTGATCGTCTTTAATAGTTTTGCCCCAAGCGAACTGGCCGCTAATGATGCAGGTAATGGCTCTGTAGTTAATACTATCTCAGGAATATTTTTGAATGTTATTAATGACCAGATTAATAAAATATTAGGCAACTTGCTGAAAAATGATAAGTACAATATCAGCCTGAACACTTCTATCTACAACAGAAATATTATTGACCCGAATAATAAAACAGCCCTTAATCTGGGAAGTAATGTCAACTTCTCAATTGGGCGTTCTTTCTTTAACAATCGCTTCATCATTTCAACAGGAGTTGGTTTTGATGCTGCCTGGCAGCAAACTGACATAGCACAAAGCCTGCAACTTCTTCCGGATGTAACATTGGAATGGTTAATAAACGCATCAGGTAGTTTAAGAGCTTCTTTCTTCTATAGAGAAAATGCTGATTACCTGACAGCAACCGTCGGTGGCGGCTCTGGAAAATCCACCAAACGTTTTGGTGGCAGCCTTTCTTACCGAAAAGATTTTGATAAGCTTAGCGATATTTTTAAACGAAAGAAAAAAAATCCACCACTACAACCCGAGCCTACGCCTGAAGCTGATATTCCAAAAGTGGAAACTGAAAATCAAGACCCAGGCAATTAGCCTTTATCTAAAATCTCATTTTCCTTACGTCTTGCTCCTATATTTGTCGGAGCATCTTTATCTGAACAGAAAAGATTATTTCATCAACAGACTCCGGCTCAAGGCCGGAGTGACGGTATAA
>JBDSUW010000254.1:0-6004 GCA_039927535.1 Chitinophagaceae bacterium
ATTTGCCCGGCACAGCGGAAGAAGTAAAAAAGATAAAAGCCTTGTTTGATGAAAATAAAATTGCAACAAAATCATTTATACAAACAACAGCCTCCGAAGAAACCCTGAAAGCATTAAGTGGCAACTCGCCACAAATATTACATATCGCCACACATGGTTTCTTTTTGCCCGAACCTGATAAAAAGAAAAAAGAAACAGGCTTTAATCAAGGCAACACATATACTTTAGCCGATGACCCTTTATTAAGAAGTGGATTGATCTTATCCGGTGGTAACTATGTCTGGAGTGGTAAAACACCCATTGAAGGTGTGGAAGACGGTATTGCCACAGCGTATGAAATTTCACAATTAAATTTAAGCAACACCGAACTCGTTGTACTCAGTGCCTGCGAAACAGCATTGGGTGATGTAAAAGGAAGTGAAGGAGTGTTTGGTTTACAAAGGGCATTCAAAATGGCCGGTGTAAAAAAGATGATTGTAAGTTTATGGCAAGTGCCGGATAAAGAAACGGCAGAATTGATGACTACTTTTTATGCATTCTGGATGAAAGGGAAAACCGTTGAAGAATCCTTCACACAAGCACAAGCGGATATGCGGAAGAAATATTCTCCTTTTTACTGGGCTGCTTTTGTGTTGGTGGAATAATTGGCAATTTATAGTGAAACATTCGCAGCCAGATTTCTTATTTTTAGGAAGTCTTATCCTTACAATTTTATGAAATTCATAATAGCCATCTTCATATTATTATTTTCTCTGGAGGTTACCGCACAAAGCTGGGAAAAACTAAATACTGATTTTCTTGAATTGTACGATAAAGAAGAATTTGATAAGGCTGCTGTTGTTGGAGAAAAGGCTGTAGCAGCTGCAAAAAAAGAATTTGGTGATCAACATATTCATTATGCGACCAGCTTGTATAACCTGGCATCTGTATTAATGGAGAAAGAGAATTACAAAAAAGCAGAACTTTTATTATTACAGGCCAAAAAAATTCAGGAAAAAATATTGGGTGAATCAGATCCGGATTATGGCAATACAATAAACGACTTGGCAACCCTGTATGTAGAAACCGGAGAGTACGCCAAAGCCGAACCATTATACCTTCAGTCGATAAAAATTGCAAAGGACACAACTGGTACCGAAGATGCGGAATACATGGTCACCATCAGCAACCTCGCCATATTGTATGAAAGAATGAAATTGTATGATAAGGCTGAAGTCTTATACCTGGAGGCACACCAATTCTATATAAAAAATCCGGGAGAAAATGAAGCAGATCTCGAATCTTCTTTTTTTGCTTTGGCAAACTTGTACGACAGAATACAGCAGTTTCAAAAGGCGGCGGATTATTATCTTCAATCAGCCGGCATTTTAAAAAAATATTCAGGAGAAGTGAGTGAGATCTATGTGAGGGCCATTACAAAACTCGCCTTGATATATTCTGATTTGGGTCAATATGATAAAGCAGAACCTCTTTATTTTGATGTTGCAGATATTTGGGCGGAGATAACCAGTGATAAATCGCCGCAATATGCTTCTGCATTAGGTAATCTTGGTGCACACTACCAGGATATAGGATCATATGAACAGGCTCTGTTTTTCTACAATAAAGCCATTGAAATTGCTTCAGAAAACACGGATAAAACGAATACCGACTATGTAACTTTTGTAAACAACCTGGCATTGTTGTATATGGCGAATGGCAAATATGATTTTGCAGAACCCCTGCTTGTAAAAGCAAAAGAAGTATATCATCATATTTATGGAGAAAATAATGACTTGTATGCCACATCATTAAGCAACCTTGCCACTATGTACTTTTCAACAGGGCAGTATGAAAAAGCAGAACCACTTTTCACTGAATCGTTAAGAATAAAGAAGAATATTTCTGGAGAAGATAATGTCAGTTATGCAATTTCATTGAATAACCTCGGCCTCTTGTATGCTACAACCGGAGAATATACAAAAGCAGAGGCCTTATATCTACAGTCAAAAAGCATACGAAAAAAATTAGGAGCTGATAAACAATCAGAATATGCCACCCTGCTGGATAATATGGCAATTCTTTATACCAGTCTTGGACAAAACTCAAAAGTAGAGCCTCTTTATCTCGAAGCAAAAATGATACGTCAACAACTTTTTGGCGAAATGCATCCGGACTATGCCACCTCACTAAATAACCTGGCGTATTATTACATGGAGCAGGAAAATTTTATATTGGCTGAAAAATATTTTCTGCAGGCTAAAGACATTTTACAAAAAGCTTACGGAGATGACAGCCCTTCGTATGCTGTTGTTTTAGATAACCTTGCCCGGTTATATATAAAAATCAATCAATTAAAAAAAGCAGAGCCTTACTTGCAACAAGCCAGCAAAATAGTGTTACAAAATATGCTTACCACCTTCTCTGTGCTTTCAGAAAGTGAAAAAAATAATTATTTAAAAAAGAATACGGGAGTTTTTGAAACAATTAACAGCTATTTATACCTGAATAAAAACGCCTCTCCTGAAATAGTAAAAAGCAATTTTAACTTGCAGCTACTATTAAAATCAGCTTCCCTTTCGGATACAAAAAATATGATGGAAACACTGCTGAACAGTTCCGACACAAATATCCGCAGGCTTTTTTCATTATGGACAACCAACAAAAGTATATTGGCCAAGCAATATTCTTTACCTGTGGAAAACAGGAGAAGTGATTTAAAAAAAATTGAAGCACAAACAGAAGCAGGTGAAAAAGAACTGAACGTACTTTCTGCTGAATTTCGAAATCAGCAAAGCCCAGTACAAAATAATCTGCCGGAGCTGCAAAAAAATTTAGAGGCTGATGAAGCTGCCATTGAATTTGTACGTTTCCGTTTTCTCAGCAAAGACTGGACGGATAGTATTATGTATGCTGCTTATATTTTTAGAAAAAAGGATTCGGTACCGGTTTTTGTTCCGCTGTTTGAAGAGCAGCAAATGCAAAAACTATTTGATAGTGCAGGTACTGGAACAACAGCTATAGTTAAAAAATTTTACCGGGGTATTGATATAGGTGACAATCAAACTAAAACATATGGAGAGGCATTGTATAAGCTGGTGTGGCACCCACTCGAAAAATATTTAACAGGAATTAAAAAAGTTGCCTATTCTCCCGCAGGCAAATTATATAATATTGCCTTTCATGCTTTGCCAACCGATAGCACATCGTTATTAATGGATAAATATGGATTGCAACAATATACCAGCACAAGAGAAATTAGTAATAGAAGTTCAGCCGGTGCAAAACAACCAGGCAGTATTACACTTTTTGGGAATGCCAGCTTTACATTGGACAGTCTTCAATTGTTGAAACAAAAAAGTAATGAATCTGCAAAAGCGAATGTATCCACATCAATATATATACCTGAAAAGAGAAGTAGTAATAATTATACCTGGCAAAATCTGCCGGGTACCGGAGAAGAAGTTAATAAAATAAAAGAGCTTTTTGAACAAAATAAAATCAAAGCAAGCTTATTCGTAGAAAAGTATGCATCCGAAGAAAAATTAAAAAAATTGTCTGGTAGTTCACCACAGGTTTTGCATATTGCAACACATGGCTTTTTTTTACCAGAGGCGGACAAAGAGAAAAAACAAGCATCATCCAATAAAATATATAGCCTTGCCGACGATCCTTTGCTCAGAAGTGGATTAATACTGGCAGGTGGCAACTATGCCTGGAGTGGTAAAACGCCTATTGAGGGGGTAGAAGACGGCATCGTTACTGCTTATGAAATCTCACAATTAAATTTAAGTAACACCGAACTTGTTGTACTCAGTGCTTGCGAAACAGCATTGGGTGATATAAAAGGAAGTGAAGGCGTATTTGGCTTGCAAAGAGCTTTTAAAATGGCTGGTGTAAAGAAAATGGTTGTGAGCCTCTGGCAGGTGCCGGATAAAGAAACCGCCGAATTAATGATCGCCTTTTTTACATATTGGTTGAAAGGAAAAACCATTGAAGAATCTTTTACACAGGCACAGGCTGATATGCGGAAAAAATATGCACCATTTTACTGGGCGGCTTTTGTGCTAGTGGAATAAACTTCATTATCGGCATTACGAATATCCTTGATGTAATACCCTTTTCGAGAACGCAGGTAGTGTGGAATTTTAAGGCTGTTTGTCACCTTGCCGGCCCCGACTATTTCGGGTAGTTTATTGAAGGGTGTCGAAGCATGCTTTAAGAACTTTACGTTATTAAGAGGTGTATTATTGCCCCTCTTTTTTAATTTCTACTACCCGCCACCGGGTATATTACATTACCATAATAAAGTATAGATTTGGAAAGACTTAAATTTTCTACATGAAGATTGTTTTGCTTTTTTGGGGATTGTTGTTTTTTTCTGCTGGCATAAAAGCACAAAGTCAAAAAGAAACTCAACTATTTAAAGCTATTAAAGCAAACGACTTTAATAAAGTAAAACAATTAACTGAAGGCGGAGCAAACGTAAATGCCCTTGATAGCAATAATGCCAGCATGTTAATGTGGGCCGTATTTAAAGCCGAACTTCCCATGGTACAATGGCTTGTAAAAAAAGGCGCTGCTTTTAAAACCAAAGGAGTAATCTATTTAAACGAGGAAAAAAATGGATACTATGGAAATCTTACCGGTATTGCCGCTGCTAATGGCAAAGCCGACATCTTAAAATATTTAATAGAAGATTGTAAAATAAATATTGAAGACAAAGAGTATGATGCAGAAACAAAAACTGAAACAGGCTGGACTGCATTACAATGGGCGGCATCATCAGGTCGTTTAGAGACAGTAAAGTATTTACTTGAAAAAGGTGCTTATATAAATGCCAATCATACTACAGATAAAGGCACACCGCTTATTTATGCAGCACAAAGCAACAATAATGAAGTGGCAGAATTACTTATAGAAAAAGGGGCAGATGTAAATGTTTCTACAAATGAAGGCATCACACCATTAATGATTGCCGCCCTAAATAATAATCTTGAACTATGTATAACATTGTGGCTGCACAAAGCCACATTTGAATCAAAAAATAACGTAGGAAATACTGCCTCAGATTTTGCAATTGACAATAATAATTTCCGAATTATTGCTTTTTTAAACAATCCAACGGACTTTCAAAATATCAGGAACAAAATTTTTTGGCAAGACCTGAATAACCAGGCAATAACTCTTTCCGAAAAGGAGGAATATGAAAAAGCCCTGCCTATAGCTCAACAAGCATTGGAGGCGGCTAAAAAAGAATTTGGGAGTGGTCACAAAAATTATGTTGCTAGCCTTCAGCAGCTAAGATATATATATATAAAAGTGGGAAAATATAAAGAGGCAGAACCGTTGGCAATAGCCGTAGCTGATTTTTGCAAACAGCATAATGGAATAAACTCAAAAGAGTACGCATCGGCATTAAACCAGTTGGGTATTCTTTACGAAAACCTAAAAGATACTACAGGGGCAAAACTGAATTATAACCAATCCATTGCTATTTTAAAAAGATCAGATCCCCCCGATGAGTTAATCATAACAGTATTATTTAATCTGGCAGATTTTTATCAAACACAAAATCAAAAGGAGACCGCTGCTCAATTTTTTGAAAATCGCCTTGATTATATAAAAAAAATAAGAAAGGAAGATGACCCAAGGTATGGGATCAGCCTGAATAACTTGGCGGGATTGTATGAGAGCATGGGCCGCTTTGAAAAAGCAGAGCCTTTGTATATAATGGGAATAACAATACTGAAAAGATTGCTCGGAGAAACGGATCGTACCTATTTAAGCACCCTGAACAATCTGGCGGGATTGTATGAGAGCATGGGCAGTTATGAAAAAGCCGAGCCATGGTATATGAAGGTACTTGTGTTACAAAAAAAAGTATTAGGAGAAGCTCATCCAGATTATGCCACTACCCTGAACAACCTTGCTTATTTGTATGAGGAAATGGGTTTCTATGAAAAAGCCGAGCTGCTTTACGTGGAAGCACTGGCAATACGGAAAAAAGTACTTGGAGAAGCCC